>NZ_JBLQGP010000016.1:0-120696 GCF_047806685.1 Thauera sp. WH-1 | reverse complement strand
GTCAGCAGCGGCACACCCACGCCGAATGGTTGAAGTTCCTGAAAAAGATCGACCGTGAAACGCCCAAGGACAAGACCTTGCACCTGATCGCCGACAACTACGCGACACATAAGCATCCTGTCGTGCAAGAGTGGCTGGCCAAGCATCCGCGCTTCGTCATGCATTTCACGCCTACCTCGGCCTCCTGGCTGAACATGGTCGAACGCTTCTTTCGTGACATCACCACCGAGCGACTGCGCCGTGGGGTCTTCACCAGCGTTCCCGAACTCATCACCGCCATTGATCAATACATCGCTCACCACAACACTGACCCCAAGCCCTTCATCTGGACCAAGAGCGCTCGCGACATCCTGCAGAAGGTCATTCGCGCAAACAGCCGCTTAAGTTCCAAACAAAATGCAGCACTACACTAGCGCCTCCGAGCCATGTCCCAGCCCGACACTGCCGCTGCCGACGCGCCTTCGACCCACCTCGTAGCCGGAACGGTCGCGTACCGCCGCGCCAACATCGCGATGTTCATCGGCGGCTTCGCCACCTTTGCGCTCGTTTACTGCACCCAGCCCCTGCTGCCGCTGCTGGCGGCCGAGTTCGGTGTCAGCGCGGCGAGCGCCAGCCTGAGCGTGTCGGCGACCACTGCCGGGCTCGCGCTGATGCTGATTCCGGGCAGCGTGCTCGCCGACCGCCTCGGCCGCCAGCAGCTGATGAAGCTCGCGCTCGCCATCGCCGCCGCGCTCGCGCTCGCCACCGCCTTCGCGCCCGACTTCTTCTCGCTGCTGGTGCTGCGCGCCCTGCTCGGCGCGGTGCTCGCCGGCCTGCCCGCGGCGGCCATGGCCTACATCGGCGAGGAGGTCGCGCCCAACGCGCAGGCGCGGGCAATGGGCCTCTACATCGCCGGCAATGCACTGGGCGGCATGAGCGGGCGTTTCGTCGGCGCACTCGTCACCGACTGGAGCTCGTGGCGCACCGCGCTCGCGGTGATCGGCGTGTTCGGGCTGGTGTCCGCGCTGGTGTTCTGGCGCCGGCTGCCGGCGTCGCGCCACTTCGTGCCGCGCGCAGCCACGCCGGCGCGCATCTTCCGCGATGCGCGAGCGATCTACCGCGACCCCGGGCTGCCCTGGCTGTTCCTGGTCGCCTTCCTCGCCATGGGCGCCTTCGTCGGCCTGTACAACTTCCTCGGCTTCCGCCTGCTCGAGCAGCCCTATGCGCTCGGCCAGAGCGCCATCGGCGCGATCTTCCTGCTCTATCTGGTCGGTACCTGGGCCTCGGCGCTCAGCGGCCGCCTGGCCGAGCACCATGGGCGGCAGAAGGTGATGTGGCGGATGGTGGTGGTGATGGGCAGCGGCCTGGCGCTGACGCTGGCGCAGCCGCTGTGGCTGATCGTCGCCGGCGTGGGCGTGTTCACCTTCGGTTTCTTCGCCGCCCATGCGCTCGCCAGCGGCTGGGTGGGACGGCGGGCGGGCGAACGGCGTGCGCTCGCGTCGGCGCTCTACCTGTCGAGCTACTACCTCGGCGCCAGCGTCATCGGCAGCCTGGCCGGCACCGCGTGGACCGCCGGACACTGGGGCGGGCTGTCGGCGCTGCTGGGCGCCTGCGTGCTCGCCACCCTTGGCGTGGGCCTGTACCTGCGCCGCCTGCCTACTTGAGGTTGCCCGACAGGAACTGACGCAGGCGCTCGCTCTTCGGCTGGCCGAAGACCTGCGCCGGCGGCCCGCTCTCTTCGGCCAGGCCCTGGTGCAGGAACATCACCTGGCTCGACACCTCCCGCGCAAAGCCCATCTCGTGGGTCACCACCACCATGGTGCGGCCCTCCTCGGCCAGCCCGCGCATCACCTTCAGCACCTCGCCCACCAGCTCGGGGTCGAGCGCCGAGGTCGGCTCGTCGAACAGCAGCACCGCCGGCTCCATCGCCAGCGCGCGCGCAATCGCCACGCGCTGCTGCTGGCCGCCCGACAGATGCGCCGGGTAGCTGTCCTTGAAGCGGCTGATGCCCACCTTGTCGAGGTAGGCCATCGCACGCTCGAGCGCTTCCTTCTTGGGCACGCCGAGCACATGCACCGGGGCCTCGATGACGTTCTCGAGCACCGTCATGTGCGCCCACAGGTTGAAGTGCTGGAACACCATCGCCAGCCGCGTGCGCAGGCGCTGCAACTGCTTCGCATCGGCCACCCGCAGGTGCCCGTCCTTGCCCGGCACCAGGCGGATCTCCTCGCCGGCAACGCTGATGCGCCCGGCGTCGGGCTGCTCGAGGAAGTTGATGCAGCGCAGGAAGGTGCTCTTGCCCGAGCCGGACGAGCCGATGATGGTGATCACGTCGCCGGCCTCGGCCGACAGCGACACGCCCTTCAGCACCTCGTGGTCGCCATAGCGCTTGTGCAGGTCTTCGACGGTAAGCTGGGTCATTGAAGATGTCCTTGAAGCAGGCTCAGGCCGCCTTGCGCACCGGGGTTCGCGGACGCAGATGGGCGAGCCAGCGCCGCTCGGCCAGCCGGAACAGGCCGACCAGCGCGAAGGTGAGGCACAGATAGATCAGGCCGGCGAAGATGAAGGCCTCGAACGGCGCAAAGTACTGCGAGTAGGCATTGCGCGCGGCGCCGGTCAGATCCACCAGCGTGACGGTGGACGCGATCGAGGTGCCGTGCAGCATGAAGATGATCTCATTGCTGTAGGCCGGCAGCGCGCGGCGCAGCGCGCCGGGCAGCAGGATGCGGCGCAGCATGGTGAAGCGGCTCATGCCACAGGCGCGCGCGGCCTCGATCTCGCCGTGCGGCATCGCACGCAGCGCGCCGGCGATGATCTCGGTGGTGTAGGCGCCGGTGTTGAGCGCGAAGGTGACCAGCGCACAGCCGTAGGGGTCGCGGAAGACCAGCCAGAAGGCGTTTCCTGCCTCCCACTGCGCCCGGATCCACTCGAACTGGCCGAGGCCGTAGTACATCAGCAGCAGCTGCACCAGCATCGGCGTGCCGCGGAAGAAATAGCTGTAGGCCCACACCGGTGCGGAAAGCCAGCGATTCGGCGACACACGGAGCACCGCGAGCGGGATCGCCAGCACCAGGCCGGCGATCAGCGACAGCACGGTGAGCTTCACCGTCAGCCACAGCCCGTCGAGGTAGGCGGGCCAGCTTTCGGCGAAAAGGCTCCACTCGATCATGTCGCCGCCCTCCGCACGCCCACCGAGTAGCGCCGCTCGAGCCAGCCGAAGACCAGCCCGGACAACGCCGTCAGCAGCAGGTAGAACACGCACACCACGGCGTAGAACAGGAAGGGCTCGTGCGTGGTGCGGCCGGCCTGGTCGGCGAGCCAGGTGATGTCCGAGAGGCCGATGATCGACACCAGCGCGGTGCTCTTCTGCATGACCTGCCAGTTGTTGCCCAGGCCGGGCAAGGCATGGCGCAGCATCTGCGGGAACAGGATGCGGTGGAACACCTGCCAGCGGCTCATGCCGTAGGCCCGCCCGGCCTCGAGTTGCCCCGCCGGCACCGCCATGAAGGCGCCGCGGAAGGTCTCGGTGAAATAGGCCCCGAAGATGAAACCGAGCGTCACCACGCCGGCGACGAAGGGGTTGACGTCCACATACTCCAGGCCGAGCGCGTCGGTGATCACGTTGATGCCGACCTGACCGCCGTAGAAGATCAGCAGCATCATCACCAGGTCGGGAATGCCGCGCACGACCGTCGTGTACACCGTGGCCGGCAGCCGCAGCAGCGGATTCGGCGACAGCCGCGACGAGGCGCCGACCAGGCCGAGCACGAGCGCGAGCAGCAGCGAGAACACCGCCACCCGCAAGGTCACCCAGGCGCCGTCGAGAAGGGAAGGTAGATAGCCGTGGAGCATCGGAAAGGTCCCGGCCCGGCCGCGGATGCGGCCCGTGGCAGGAGCAGAAACATGAAGGCGGCCATCAGGCCGCCGCCGGGGTCATGCAGTGCGGCGGGCAGTGGATCACGCCCGCGCGCACCCTGCCGACTCACTCGCCGTAGATGTCGTAGTCGAAGTACCTCTTGCGGATCTCGTCGTACTTGCCATTGGCGCGAATGGCGGCCAGCGCCTGGTTCAGCTTGTCCTTGAGCTCGGTGTCCTGCTTGCGCAGCGCGATGCCCACGCCCTCGCCGATCACGCCCTTCTCGTCGGCGTTGCGGCCGTGGTACAGGCCGCCGGCAAACTCGTAGCCGGCACCGGCAGGCTGCTTCAGGAAACCGCCGTCGGCCACCAGGGCGTCGGCCCAGGCGGCGTCGATGCGGCCGGCGGACAGGTCAAGGTAAGCCTCTTCCTGGCGCGCATAGCGCACCACGGTCACGCCCTGGCTGGCCCAGAAGCGGCTCGCAAAGCTGTCGGCCACGGTGCCGCGCTGCACGCCGATGCGCTTGCCCTTGAGCAGCTCGAGCTCGGGCAGCAGGCCGCTGTCCTTCTTCGCCACCAGCGCGAGCGGGGTGGCGTAGTACTTGTCGGTGAAATCGACGCGCTTCCTGCGCTCCTCGGTGATCGACATCGAGGCCGAGATGGCATCGAACTTGCGGCTCAGCAGCGCGGGAATCATGCCGTCCCACTCCTGCTTGACCCACACGCACTTGGCCTTGAGTTCCTCGCACAGCGCGTTGGCGACATCCACGTCCAGGCCCTGGACCGCACCGCTGGTATCGACGGTGTTGAACGGCGGGTAGGCGCCCTCGGTGGCGAAGCGGATGGTGTCCCAGTCCTTGGCCATCGCCCCCTGGGCAGCCAGCGCCAGCGCGGCGAGCATCAGCGTGCGTCGGATCATGAGCAGTCCTTCATTGAACGTTAACGGCGGCATTCTAACCGCTGCAATGCCGGGAGTTGCCGGAATTCAACGACGGCGGGCAATGCTGCGGTGCGCAAAAGCCCTTGATTCAGCGCAGATTTTCGCCCAGCGCCTGCGCCAGCAGCTGCGCCGCTGGCGGATGGAAGCGGAAGAACAGCTCCGGCTCGACGAGCTCGAGCTCCATCAGGCGAAACGCCCCCGGCGCGGTACGCACGAAGTCCACGCGCGCATACAGCGGCCGCATCGGGCAGGCCGCCACCGCCGCCTCAGCGAAGGCGCGCTCGGCGGCATCCGGCGTGTGCGCATGCACCGTGCCGCCGTGGTCGTCCTGCACTCGGAAGTCGCCCGCGCGCGGCGTCTTGCGGATCGCGTGCGTCGCGCGGCCGTCGATGACGATCAGCGACAGCTCGCCGTCGCCGACGATGGCCGGCTCGAAGGCCTGCACCATCATCGCCTCCTGCGCCACACCGCGCGCGAACACCGGCTCATGCTCGGCAACGGAGGCCCTGCTCACGCGGAAGGTCAGCCGTGCAGCGCCCGACACCACCGGCTTGAACACGAGCTCGTCCCAGCCCTCTGCCGCCATGATCGCCGCCAGCGAGATCGCCTCACCGCGTTCGACGAAGCGCGTCGGCACGATCGCCACGCCGCGCGCCGCCAGGTCGGCGAGATAGTGCTTGTCCACATTCCAGCGGATCAGGCTGGCGTCGTTGAACAGCCGCGTCTGACCCGACACCGCGTCCAGCCAGGGTGAGAATTCACCAAAGCGGTCGAAGTAGTCCCAGGTCGAGCGGAACAGCGCGCAGCCGCAGCGCGTCCAGTCGATGTCGGGGTCGGACCACGAGCGGCGCGCCACGCGCAGGCCCAGCGCGCGCAGCGCAGAGGCCACCAGTTCTTCCTCACGCGCGATCTGCGCCTGGTACCAGTCCTTGGGGTCGAGCTGAACGTAACGGTCCTCGGTGAGGATCAGCACATCGATCGGCTTTGCAGTCATCGCGCGCCTGTGGCGTAATCGGGGGCCGTGATTCTAGCAAGACTGCCATGTCCAACCCTGCCCTCCCCCAAGCCGCCATCCCGCTCTCGGTCCTCGACCTCGCGCCGGTCACTGCCGGCAGCACCCCGGCTGATGCGCTGCGCAACACCCGCGAGCTCGCACAGCTTGCCGACCGCTGCGGCTACACCCGCTACTGGCTCGCCGAGCATCACAACATGACCGGCATCGCCAGCGCCGCCACCGCGGTGGTCATCGCCCACATCGCCGGCGCCACCGAGCGCATCCGCGTCGGCGCCGGCGGCATCATGCTGCCCAATCACGCCCCGCTGGTGATCGCCGAGCAGTTCGGCACGCTCGAGTCGCTGTTCCCGGGGCGCATCGACCTCGGCCTCGGCCGCGCGCCGGGTACCGACCAGAATACCGCCCGCGCCCTGCGCCGCCACCTCGCCGGCAGCGACGACAACTTCCCGCAGGATGTGCTCGAGCTGCAGTCCTACTTCAAGCCAGTGCAGCCCAACCAGGCTGTGCGCGCCGTGCCCGGCGCCGGTTTGAACGTGCCGATCTGGCTGCTCGGCTCCAGCCTCTACAGCGCCGAACTCGCCGCCCACCTCGGCCTGCCCTTCGCCTTCGCCTCGCACTTCGCGCCGCGCTTCCTGTTCAAGGCCATCGACCTCTACCGCAGCCGCTTCCAGCCTTCGGAACAGCTCGACAAGCCTTACGTGGCGGTCGCCGCCAACGCCATCGCGGCCGACACCGACGAGGCCGCGCAGCACCTGCTGCGCTCGCTGCGCCTGCGCTTCGCCGCCATGGCGCGCGGCGTGCGCGGCCAGTTGCAGCCGCCCGAAGCCTTCGTCGAAAACGACTGGTCGCCGGCCGAACTCGCCTTCTCCGACGAATCGCTAGCGTGCTCCGCCGTCGGCTCACCGGCTGAAGTGCGCAAGCAGCTCGAAGGCCTGATCGAGCAGACCGGCGCCGACGAACTTGTCCTCACGGCGCAGATCTTCGATCACGCTGCGCGGCTCAAGTCCTTCGCGCTCGTGGCCGAGGCGTGGGGCCTGCCCGCCCTCAGGCCTGCTGATCAGCGCTCGGCAGCCGCGCCAGCATGAAGCGGTCGTAACCCTGCAGCACCCGCTCGCGCGTCTTCATCACGTCGGCCTCGACTGCGCCGTTGAAGACGCCGAGCCCATCGAGAATGTCGCGCGCCTCGCCGAAGCCCTTTTCGAAACCGCCGCGGATGACGTCCATGAAGTCGCGCAGCACCGTCTCCGGGTCGTCGCCCGGGCGGCGCGCGGCGTAGGCATCGAAGAACGCGGTCGACATCGACACGATGCGCTCGGCCGTGGCCTCGGCCGAGTTGTCCTGGCTCATCGCGTTCTGGATCGCATCCGGCCCCAGCATCGGCGCCAGCGCCTCGTTGATGCCCTCGATCGCCGTGCGCAGCAGCAAGGCCTGCGACTCGTTACCCGACCGGATCGACACCTCAAGCGAGGCCTGCAGGATCTTGCCGTTGAGATCCTTGCGCAAGGCGCCTTCCGACACCTCGTCCTGACGCTGTGCGCGCGAGCCCGCCGCGCCGTTCTGGCGCACGACCTCACCCGGCTGAAAGGCACCACTGGCGAGGGCAGACTGCGCGGGCAGGATCGTGTTCATGGTCGACTCCTTCTTCAGAATTCACTGTTTTAATTCTAGACCGTGCCCGTAGGTCCCGCCTCACGCCCCGCCCAGCGCGCAATGATCTGCGCCAGCGCCGGCAGGCCCTCGCGGATCGCCACCGGCCCCGGCGCCAGGATCAGCGCCGACTTCAGCTCGTGCAGCTCGCCGTCGCGCACCGCCGGTACGTCCTCCCAGCCCGCACGCGTGGCCACGCGCTCGGGGGGAAGCGCTTGCCACACCACGAGCCCACCACGATGTCCGGCGCCCGCCTTGCCGCCTCCAGCGGATCGGCCAGGATGCGCTGGGCCGCGCCCGGATGGCGTGCGCGCTCGGCAAACACATCCTCGCCGCCGGCGATCCCGATCAACTCCGACACCCAGCCCACTGCGCTGATCGGCGGCTCGTCCCACTCCTCGAAGTACACCCGCGGCCGCCGCGGCAGCGCAGCGGCCTGCGCACGCACCGCCGCCATTGTCGCCTCGAGCTGAGCCACCAGGGCCAGCGCGCGCTCCTCCGCCCCCACCAGCCGGCCCACTGTCTCGACCATCGCCAGGATGCCGTCGACGCTGCGCTGGTTGAACACATGCACCACCACGCCCGCCTTGATCAGGTCGCGCGCCACGTCCGCCTGCATGTCGGAAAAGCCCAGCACCAAGTCGGGCTCGACCGCGAGGATCTTCTCCAGGTCGCCGCTGGAGAAGGCGAACACCTTGGGCTTCTCCTTGCGAGCGCGCGGCGGGATCACGGTGTAGCCCGTGATGCCCGCAATGCGGGCTTCCTCGCCCAGGGCGTATAGGACCTCGACCGTTTCGGTGGTGAGGCAGACGATTCGGGAGGGGAGTCGGCGTGGGTTCATGCGCCGATTATCCCTCACCAGCGAGCACCTGCAGGCGCGTCCCCAGCCGCAATTCTTTCCCAATCAGACCGCCCGCCCCTGCCGCTCACGCCCCTCGCAAGATGCTGAACTCCCTGAACAGCAGCCGCGGCCGCCCGCCAGCCTGCAGGCAAAGCCGCTTTTAGTCGAAGGCCGCCACCACCGTCTTGCCGGTACCGGTCGCAGCCACGACCAGGTTGCGCCAGCGGCCGTGATCGCGCTCGAGTTGCAGCTGGTCGAGCATCTCCTGCTGGTAGGCCTTGGGCTCGAGGTCGAAGTAGGTCGGACGCGCGATCAGCCCGTCCCCCGACTCGCGCCTGAGCGCCTCGCCCAGCGCCTTGCGATGCGCCGGGTTGGCGGGGTCGTAGCCCTGGAACTCGCTGTCCTCCCACAGCATCTCGAAGTGCGCGCTGGCGCGCTCGAACAGATCGGGCTGGCCACGCTCGGTGAACTTCACCGTCCATTCCAGCCCGCCCATCAAGGCCGCACCCGACAGGTTGGCGCTGCCCACGTAGGCCGAGCCGAAGCCGGTGCGGCGGCGGAACAGCCAGGCCTTGGCATGCAGCCGCGTGCGACGGCCGTCGAGTGAGACCCGGATCTCGCAGCCCGGCAGCCGGGCGAGTTCGTCCAGCGCGCGGATCTCGGTGGCGCCGGTATAGGTGGTGGTCAGCACCCGCAGGCGCGTGCGCGGCTGGCCATCGGGCCCGGCCGCGGTGATCGACTGCAGGATATCGAGCAGCTTGCGCACGCCGGAATGGGTGATGAAGCTCACCAGGATGTCCACCTGATCGCAGGCCGCCAGTTCGCGGCGCAACTCGGTCAGCAGCGACGGCGAGCCCTTGCCCGCGGTGAAGAGCCAGGGGAAAGCCAGGCCGGTCTCCGGAATCGACGGTTTGGGCGACTGCTGGTGGATAGCCTGGAGGATCTGCGGCGGAGCGGCGAGCGTCTCCCCCTCTTCGGCGCGCGTGCCGAGACGCTGCTTCAGGCTGATGAGGAGAAAATTGACCAGGTCGAGCTGTTGGCGGAGCTTCTCGGCGCCGTCGCCGTGCAGGTCGTCGAGGATGCGGGAGAGTTGGGAGGCGAGCGCGTCGGCGAGGCGTCCGGGGGCGTCTTCCGCGGTGAGGGGTTTGAGGCTGTGCGCGTGCTCGTCAGTCGTCCGGGTGACGGCGTCGCGAAGGGCCTCGGTGAGGAGTTGGTCGTAGAGACCATCAGGCAGTGTCATACGACTCCCGCTGGTCCTCCGCCTTGGCGAATGGTCCCTGAGACTTCAGAACCCCTGAAACAACATATCCAGCGCTGTCGTAATTTCGGCCCTGAAAGCGCCAAGTCGCGCCACCGGCGCCTTGAGCAGGCTGGCCGGTACCGCCGCCATGAACTGGGTAGCCATCACGAAACGGCCGTCTTCGATCTCAAAGATGGGATTGAGCCCTCGGGCTGGCTGGAGCTCACCACCGCTCGGCAGCAGCGGCACGACGACCCGGGTGTTCAGGTGGCTCAGCAGGTCGGCTTGAACGTCGAGCAGAAAGCCCTCGCCCGCGCTATTTCGGTAGACGTCGAAGCGTGCCATCAGAAGTTCCGAAACTGCGCGAGCGGCAAGCCGTGCTGCTCAACGTATGCGTTCGAGCTGTCGAGCGCGCGACGATTCTCTTCGAGCCATTGCGCTGCGCGACGCTCCGCCACGGCAAGTGCCAAACCGGCCTCGGCCGCCTGTGAAATGTTGATGCGCAGGGCCTTCGCCTCTACAAGCAAGGCTTCATCGAGCGTCACGTTCGTCGGTTTGCGGGCAGCGCCGGGAGCAGTCGTGTGCATCATGATGGAGTCGCCTCGTGAAACATGTGCCTACATTATAGATGCGGAATTTCGTGCGCATTCACGCCCACATAAAGCAAAACCCCCCGCCATGTCTGACGAGGGGTTCCCTGTAAGACGGCCTCGCGGCCGTCCCACCCAATCAGCTACCTACCGACTCAAACTTCCACCGTATCCGCCACCGAACGGAATTCCTCGATCTGGTCGAAGTTCATGTAGCGATAGATGTCGGCGGCCTTCTTGTTCACCACCTCGACCTGCGCCATGTACTCCTGCACCGTCGGGATCTTGCCCATCAGCGCGCACACCGCGGCCAGCTCGGCCGAGCCCAGATAGACGCGGGTGTCGATGCCGAGGCGGTTGGGGAAGTTACGCGTCGAGGTCGACATCGCGGTGCTGCCCTTGCGGATCTGCGCCTGGTTGCCCATGCACAGCGAGCAGCCCGGCATCTCCATGCGGGCGCCGGACTTGCCGAGCACGCCGTAGTAGCCTTCCTCGTTGAGGATCATCGCGTCCATCTTGGTGGGCGGGGCGATCCACAGGCGGGTCGGGATGTCGGTCTTGCCGTCGAGCACCTTGCCGGCGGCGCGGAAGTGGCCGATGTTGGTCATGCACGAGCCGATGAAGACTTCGTCGATCGTGTCGCCGGCGACCTCAGAGAGGAACTTGACGTCGTCCGGGTCGTTCGGGCAGGCGACGATCGGCTCCTTGATGTCGGCGAGGTCGATCTCGATCACGGCGGCGTATTCGGCGTCGGCGTCGCCCTTGAGCAGCTCGCCCTTGGCGATCCACTCTTCCATCGCCTTGATACGGCGACCCAGGGTGCGCTTGTCCTCGTAGCCGTTGGCGATCATCCACTTCATCAGCGTGATGTTCGAGTTCATGTACTCGACGATCGGCGCCTTGTTGAGGTGGACCGTGCAGCCGGCGGCGGAGCGCTCTGCCGAGGCGTCGGTGAGTTCGAAGGCTTGCTCCACCTTGAGATCCGGCAGGCCTTCGATTTCGAGGATGCGGCCGGAGAAAATGTTCTTCTTGCCTTTCTTCTCGACGGTCAGCAGGCCCTGCTTGATCGCGTACAGCGGGATGGCGTTGACCAGGTCACGCAGGGTGACGCCCGGCTGCAGCGTGCCCTTGAAGCGCACCAGCACCGATTCAGGCATGTCGAGCGGCATCACGCCGGTCGCCGCGGCGAAGGCCACCAGGCCCGAGCCGGCTGGGAAGGAGATGCCGATCGGGAAGCGGGTATGGCTGTCGCCGCCGGTGCCGACGGTGTCGGGCAGCAGCAGGCGGTTGAGCCAGGAGTGGATCACGCCGTCGCCCGGACGCAGCGACACGCCGCCGCGGGTGCTGATGAAGCTCGGCAGCTCGCGGTGCATCTTGACGTCGACCAGCTTCGGGTAGGCGGCGGTGTGGCAGAAGGACTGCATCACCAGGTCGGCGGAGAAGCCGAGGCAGGCGAGGTCCTTGAGTTCGTCGCGGGTCATCGGGCCGGTGGTGTCCTGACTGCCGACGGTGGTCATCTTGGGCTCGCAGTAGGTGCCCGGGCGGATGCCCTGGCCTTCCGGCATGCCACAGGCGCGGCCGACCATCTTCTGCGCCAGGCTGAAGCCCTTGCCGGAATCGGCGGGGGCCTGCGGCAGGCGGAACAGCGTCGAGGGCGGCAGGCCGAGGGCCTCGCGCGCCTTGGTGGTGAGGCCGCGGCCGATGATCAGCGGGATGCGGCCACCGGCGCGCACTTCGTCGAGGATCACCAGGGTCTTCAACTGCGATTCGGCGATCACGGCGCCGTTCTTGAGCGCGGTGACCTTGCCCGACTTGTCATCGACCTTGAGCTCGATCTCGTCGCCCATCTCCATCTGGCCGGCATCGATCTCGATCGGCAGCGCGCCGGCGTCTTCCATGGTGTTGAAGAAGATCGGGGCGATCTTGGAGCCCAGGCACACGCCGCCAAAACGCTTGTTGGGGACGAAGGGGATGTCCTCGCCGGTGAACCACAGCACCGAGTTGGTGGCGGACTTGCGCGAGGAACCGGTGCCGACCACGTCACCGACGTAGGCGACCAGGTTGCCCTTGGCACGCAGCTCTTCGAGGAACTTGACCGGGCCTCGCACGCCCGGCTCTTCCGGCTCGATGCCCGGACGCGGGTTCTTCAGCATGGCCAGCGCGTGCAGCGGGATGTCAGGGCGCGACCAGGCGTCGGGCGCGGGCGACAGGTCGTCGGTGTTGGTTTCGCCGGTGACCTTGAACACGGTGAGCTTTTGCGAGGCGGGGACTTCCGGGCGGCTGGTGAACCACTCGGCGTCGGCCCACGACTGCATGACGGCCTTGGCGTTGGCGTTGCCGGCGGCGGCCAGTTCCTTGACGTCGTGGAAGTAGTCGAACATCAGCAGGGTCTTCTTCAGACCCTCGGCGGCGACCGTGCCCACTTCGGCGTCGGCCAGCAGGTCGATCATCGGCTTGATGTTGAAGCCGCCCAGCATGGTGCCGAGCAGTTCGGTGGCCTTCGCGCGCGAGACCAGGCCACAGGCTTCCTCGCCCTTGGCGACCTTGGCGAGGAACTCGGCCTTGACCTTGGCGGCATCATCCACGCCTGCCGGCACACGATAGGTGAGGAGCTCGACGAGGAAAGCCTCCTCGCCGGCGGGGGGGTTCTTCAGCAGCTCGACCAGCTCGGTGACCTGCTGCTTGGACAGCGGCAGCGGCGGAATTCCGAGGGCGGCACGTTCGGCGACATGGGCGCGGTAGGCTTCAAGCACGGCGACTTCCTCACTTGTTCGTGGCGGTGATCAGGCTCCGGACGGAGGATACCCGTTCGGATCAGGCCGGATTATATGTCTTTTATAAGACTTGCGGTGCAGTGCAACACCAAGACATCCGATCCGGATGCAAAACCGGCAAAATTCTACTCCTCTCGCTGGCGCAGGCCCAGATCGACATCCCCCCGCGCCGGCGCCTCTGCCATCGTCGTAGTGTCCACTTCGCCCACACCGGCCGCGGGCGCAGCGCTTTGCCCGCCGACGGCGAGGCCGCCGCCGGGCGGGTTGCGAAAGCGGATGTGCGAGGGCGAGGTGGCGCCGCCGGTCATGACGAAGCTCATCGCCTCATCCATGGTCCAGTCGGTCGACACCACCTGCGCCACCGGCACGATCTCGATGTAGCCCGAGGTCGGATTGGGCGAGGTGGGCACGTAGACCGCGGCCAGCTCCTCGCCGGTGCTCTCGTCGCGGATGACGCGGGTGACGAAGCCGACCGCCTTCATGTCCTGGGAGGGAAAGCTGATCAGCACCACGCGCTGCACGCCCTCCGGCTTTTCCTTCACCGCCGCCAGGAAGCGCTTGGTGCCGCCATAGATCGCCGCCACCAGCGGGATGCTCTGCACCAGGCGCTCGAGCCAGCCGATGATGCGCTGGCCGATCACCAGCGAGGCCAGCCAGCCCAACACGTAGAGCACCACCACGGTGAAGATCACCCCCAGCACGGACTGGAACTGCGGCAGCAGGATGAAGTCCGCCACCGCCGGGTAGTTGCGCCGTAGCCCGCGTGAGATCGCGACCACCCAGGGCGTGCCGAGCTTGGATAGCTGGGTGAAGATGAAATCCAAGACGAGCCAGGTGACCCAGAGCGGTGCAGCCGTAAGCAGGCCGATGAGCAGGTAGCGTCGCGTGTTGCGGATACGTTCTTGGGTATGTTTGTCCATCGCGAGCGTCTGGTCTCGGGCCGTGTGCGAAGGAGCACGAGGATACCGCAAGCGCCGCGCCAACTGCCGCAGCGCACTTCGAGGGGAAGGCGTCTCGTGTCCACGCGAGAGGTCCAGCGCGGGTTTTTTGCGGCCGCCGCCTGCCATGGTGCAGAATTGCATCGCCATGCAAGCTCATGCCAGATGAAGCCCGACCAGCCCTGCCCCTGCGGTTCGGACCGCCCCTATGCACGCTGCTGCGGGCCGCTGCACGCCGGCGCCAGCGCCGCAACGGCCGAGGCCCTGATGCGATCGCGCTATGCAGCCTTCGCACTCGGCCTGGACAATTACCTGCTCGCCACCTGGCATCGCACCACCCGCCCCGCCGCCATCGACCACGACGACACTCATCCGCCAAAATGGATCGGGCTGCAGGTCAAGGCGTACCGGCAACTCGACGCCGAGCATGCCGAGGTCGAGTTCGTCGCCCGCTACCGAGTCGGTGGCCGAGCGCACCGTCTGCATGAGCTGAGCCGATTCGTGCTCGAGGACGGGCGCTGGTTCTATGTCGATGGCACCCTTTACTGAACCGGAGATCCGCCATGAACCTTGAAAAAGTCATCTTCGGTTTCTTCATCGTCCTCGCCGCCACGCTGAACTTCGGCTTCTTCATCGGCGACATGGACAACCCCGCCCATCACGACATCTACGAACTCTTCGCGGCGCTGGTGGTGAGCCTGGTCGCAACCGTGCTCAAGTTCGGCGACCGCACGCAGATCGGCGCGATCCACCTGTCGACCAGCCTCGTGGCCGACCTGCAACTGCTCGCCGCGGCGATGGTGTGGGGCTACGCCGCCCACGTCTCCGGCACCGGCCTGACGGCCGCCTCCACCGCCAGCGTGGTGTCGCTGTCGGGTGGCGCCCTGCTCGCCAACATGGTGTCGGTGATCATCCTGATCGCCGAAACCATCATCCAGCGCCGCTGACACCGCGCGGCCAACGCACACCGCGCTCGGGCCCCGGCCATGCAACAGCTTGCCCGCCACCACAGCATCTTCTTCATGATCCTGCGGCGCCTGCGTGCGCCGCTGATCGTGCTGATCACGATCATCGCGATCTCGGTGCTTGGCCTCACCCTCACCCCCGGCGTGGATGACGAAGGCAAGGTCACCTATCTCAGCTTCTTCCACGCCTTCTATTTCATCAGCTACACGGCGACCACGATCGGCTTCGGCGAGATCCCCTACGCCTTCTCCGACCAGCAGCGCCTGTGGGTGACGATCTCGATCTACATGTCGGTGATCGGTTGGGCCTACACCCTGGGCTCGGTGTTCGCCCTGCTGTCGGACCGCAGCCTGCGCCAGGCCATCTCGATGCAGGCCTTCGTGCGCGCCGTCCGTCGTCTGCGCGAACCCTTCTACCTGGTGTGCGGCTACGGCGAGACCGGCCGCCTGATCTGCCAGGCCCTGGACCGGATGGGCGTGCGCGCCGTCGTCATCGAGATGGACGAAGGCAAGGTCGGCGAGATCGACCTCCACAGCTATGCGCTCGACGTACCGGCCATCGCCGCCGACGCCGGCAACCCCGAGACCCTCAAATTTGCCGGCCTCACCCACCCGAGCTGCGTGGGCGTCATCGCGCTCACCAACGATGACCCGACCAACCTCGCCATCGCCATTGCCGCCCGCCTGCTCGCGCCCCGCGTCCCTGCCGTGTGTCGCGCGGAGTACCGCGCCACCTCGGCAAACATGGCGTCCTTCGGCACGCGGCACATCATCAACCCCTTCGAGCGCTTCAGCGAGACGCTCGCCCTAGCCCTGCACGCCCCCAAGACCTCGCAGTTGATGAACTGGCTCACCGGCCTGCCGGGCACCACCATCGAGCGCAGGCGCGATCCGCCGCGCGGCCCCTGGATCGTGTGCGGCCACGGTCGCTTCGGGCGCTGGATGGTCGACGCCATGGATGCCGAAGCAGTGCCGGTGACGATCATCGACATGGAGCCCAAGGGCGATGGCGTGCACCGCTGGGTGCAGGGCGACGGCACCGGTATGGAGGCGCTGCTCGAAGCCGGCGTCGACACTGCCACCGGCATTGTCTGCGGCACCAGCTCGGACGTGGACAACCTGTCGATCGCGGTTACCGCGCGCGAACTCAATCCCGACCTGTTCGTGATCCTGCGCCAGAATCACTACGACAACCGCGCGCTGTTCGATGCCTTCGAGTCGGACATCACCGTGGTGCCGAGCCGCATCATCGCCCACGAGTGCCTGGCGATCCTCAGCACCCCCTTGCTGATCCCCTTCCTGCAGGAAGTCAGGCGGCGCGACGAGGACTGGTCCGCCGTCCAGCTCGAGCGCCTCACCCATCGCCTCGGCTGGACGGTGCCCGAGGTCCGCAGCATACGGATCAACCTCAGCCGCGCGCCCGCCCTCTATCGACGGCTGATGCGCGGCGAGACGGTCACCCTCGAGATGCTGCTGCGCTCACCGACGGACCGGCGCGACGTCCTCGATTGCGAAGTCCTGTTCCTCGATCGCGACGACGATGACCACCTGCTCGCGCCGCCAGGCAACACCCGCATCCGCGCCGGCGACGAGATCCTGCTCGCGGGCAGCGCGGGGGCGCTCAGCGACGTCAGCCTCGTGATCGCCAACGAACACACACTCAACTACGTGCTCACCGGCGAGGACCTGCCCGGCGGCTGGGTGTGGGAGAAGCTCTCGCGCCGGCGGCCGGCATCGAACAATCCGCACCTTCCTTGAGCCGCGCCGCAAGCGAGTTCCGACACCGCGATGCCGCTACGCTGATTCAGGCGCCCCCGCCGCAGTCGCCACCAGCTCGACCTCCTCGTCACCGAGCCGCACGCGTTGCCCGGGCCGCAGCTTGGCGCGCTTGCGCGTCTCAAGCACGCCGTCGACCTTCACCCTGCCGGCGTCTACCGCCGCATGCGCCGCACCGCCCGAGTCGACGAGCCCCACAGCCTTGAGCAACTGATCAAGCTGGATGTATTCGCCGCGCACTGCAAACCGCATCGCCATCACCTTCCCCTTCGCCTTTGCGCCCCGCGACGGCGCAAGGCCGGGGAGCTCGTGTCAGAATGGCGCCATTGTCGCCCGCACCCCACACGCATGACCAGCCACGTCCCATCCGAGACCCGGATCAATGCCGGGGCCGTCCGCCCCCGCGCACCCGCCCCGCTCCACGATGTCGCCTGCGCCCCGGGCGACCTGCTCTGCCGCGCCGACCGCTGCGTCGCCGACGCGCTCGCCCATGGCGCGTTGCAGCCGATCCGCACCGAGCAGACTTGGCTGGAAAGCGCAGGCTTGCGCTTCTCGGTGCGCTGGGTGTCCTCGCTCGCTCTGAAGGATCGCGCCCGTGTCGACACCGTGATCCGGCGCCGGCCCGACTTCAACCCCTTCCTGCCGCCCGAGCCGGAACTGACCGTCGCCGCACTCGGCGACGAACACCTCGTCGTCCTCAACAAGTTCCCGGTCATCGACCGCCACCTGCTCATCATCACGCGCGACTTCGAGGACCAGACCGCGCCGCTGTCGGCGGCGGATTTCGCCGCCCTGGCCACCGTGATCGCCACGCATGGCGGCCTCGGCTTCTACAACGGCGGGCGCATCGCCGGCGCCAGCCAGGCGCACAAGCACCTGCAGTGGATCCCCATCGCGGCGGCCGACCTCAACCCCTTCGTGCCCGCCGCAGCCGCCAAGCCCGGCGGCGAGGTGGCGACCAACCCGGCGCTGCCCTGGGCGCATGCCTTCGTGGCACTGGATGCGGGCATCTGGCAGGACGGCGCGCGCGCTGGCGCGGCCATCCAGGCTGCGTTCCGGCGCGCCTGCCGTGCGCTCGGCATGCCTTCAGACTGCGAACCAATGCCGGCCTACAACCTGCTGGTCACGCGCGAGTGCCTGTTGCTGGTGCCGCGCACGCAGGAGAAATGGCAGGACGTGTCGGTGAATTCGCTCGCCTACGCCGGCTCGCTGTTCGTGCGCGACCGCGAACAGATCGAGCGCCTGCGCCAGGCCGGACCGCTGGCCGTGCTGGCCGCCGTGGGCCGGCCGCGCTGACCCATCGGCCTCGGGTCATTCATTTACAGCGGCGGCAGCCCGTGACGTGCGCGAGCGCGGTCGCAGGCCTCGTCGCCGATGCCCAGGGCCGCATAGGGGGCAAACTCGTGGCAGGGCGACGGGCGGCGGTCGTAGATGCCGCAACGCACCCCGACGCCGACCGTGCCTTCGAGCGCCACGCAGCGCGGCGCCGTGGCGTCGGTACCGCGCATGCGCACCAACGTGGCCGTGAGCGGCACGGTCAGCGCATCGGGTACGCCGTCCGAGCGGCGGCTGGCGAGTTCCGAGTGGTGGAAATCGACCCGGAACGCGCAGCAGCAGGCGCCGCAGCGGGTGCAGTGGTCTTCACGCATCCGCGTCGCTGCTTTCGGCCCCGCAGCACTTCTTGTACTTCTTTCCGCTGCCGCAGGGGCAGGGGTCGTTGCGTCCCGGCGTCGCCGCGGCCGGCTTGCGCGGCGGCTCGGTCGACAAGGGGGCGACAGCGGGCAGTCCGAGGTCGCGCCAGTGCGAATAGATGTCGTTGACCGCCTCGCCCACCGCAGCGAGCCAGCCCAGGCGGGTTTCGTCGTCGGCCTTGGCCGCATCGTCCTCGCCCCATGGCGTCAGCACCTCGTCGAGCGTCTCGCGCACGGCCTCGACCGCCTCTTCGTCCAGCCCCTCCTCCCAGCCCTCGGGCCACAGGTCCAGGCCCTGCGCAAAGCCATCGATCCAGGCCTCGCCCAGCTTGAGGCCGTCGCCCTCGGCGATCGCGAAGCAGAACGGCTCCCAGCAGGCCTCGTCCTCATCGTCCAGGCCAAGGGTCGCGAGCAGCTCGTTGTGATAGGCCTTGACCAGCCGGATCGCGCGCTGCAGGCCGCTGCCGGAACCGAAACCGACCTCGTCGCCATGTGCGGACCAGATGCCGGGCATCCAGCGCTCGGGGCCGATCGGGCGCGGCGAGACCAGCACGCCGGCGAGGTAGCCGTCGAGCATCTCGAGGTCCATGCAGTCCTCGGGCACGATGTCGGAGGTCAGGATCTCCTCGAGCGCCTCGAAGTCCTCGTCACTCATCAATTGGGGCTTGGGTTGAGCCGGGGCGGCAGTCGGGGAAGCGTCGTTCATGGCAGTCTCCATTGGTCGGCGCCTAGGGTGGCGCAGCGGGCGTGTGCCGGCAAGTCAAATATTTTCGCATGCAGCGGAGCGCCCGGACGGCGTCTCCAGCTCGATGCCAAGGCGGTACAAGGCCTGCCCCGAGTCCCTGTACTTGCGCTCGAAGGGGGTCAGTGGCGAATCGGCCTCGAAGCGCTCCCACGGCACCCCCGCGCCCGTCGCCAGTTCGAGCGCGAACGCGAACTCCTGAATATAGACCGGCCAGTTGCTGCGACATTCCAGTACGCCGCCCAGCCGGACAATCCAGGGGAACACCGGATGCGCATGCCAGCGCCGGCCCAGGTGGCCGATCTTGGGCCAGGGGTTGGGATAGAGCAGGTAATGCCGCGCCAGACGCAGCCCGGCTTCGTCGAGCAGACGCCAGTAATCGACAAGATCGGCGCGCACGAAGACCATGTTCGTGGGCAGCAAGGCGTCGGGATAGGGCTTGCGCCTCGCCAGCCTGTCCTGCGACTGATCGACGCCGATCACCCAGTGGTCGGGATGCTGGCGGGCGATCTGGATCGTGCTGTGGCCGACGCCGCAGCCGGCATCGAGGATCAGCGGCGCGCGCCCGTCCCAGCCGGCCAGGCTGGCGTCGAGCGCGGCGCGGTTGTAGGGCGCAAGGGGTTTGCGGAACGGCTCGACGAGGTGCTTGCGCACGCGCTCGGCGAGCGCCTCGTGCACTCCTTGCTGGGCGCTTTGTGGAATGCGGGAATTGGCGTAGCTCATGGGTCAACCTCGAATCGGTAGCGGCGCGGCCCGCGACGCGGATCCTGCGCCTACGCCGCCGCGGCCAGCGCCAGATGCTGCGCGGGGTTGGCGGCGCGCAGCAGCCCGCCCGGCGCGTCGGTCTCCGCCGGCACGCCGTACCGCTGCATCACCGCGCTCACCTCGGTCAGCGTGCGCAGGCCACGGATGTCAGCAAACAGGCGCGCGGCCTGCGGGTAGCTGCGCGCCAGCAGGTGCAGCCACTGCTTGATGCGGCCCGGCGCGTGGCGCGCCTCGACCTTGCGTCGCACCCGTTCGCGGAACTCCGCCAGCAGGCTCAGCACCACCTGCCACTCGCATGCGCGCTCGGCCTCGTCCGGCGCGTCGAGACGGCCGTCGCCGATGCGGGCGGCAAGATAGGGGTCGGCCACCGCACCGCGACCGAGCATCACGTCGGGCACGCCGGAGACGGCCCGGCAGCGCGCCCAGTCGGCGGCGGTCCACACCTCGCCGTTGGCCACCACCGGCACCCGCACCGCGTCGGCCACCCGCGCCACCCATTCCCAGTGCGCAGGCGGCCGATAGCCCTGCAGCTTGGTGCGCGCGTGCACCACCAGCGCGCCCGCACCGCCGGCGACCAGGGCCTGGGCGCATTCGCGCGCGCGCCCCGGGTCGGCGACGCCGAGGCGCATCTTTGCCGTCAGGGGCACGCCGGCCGGCAGCGCGCCGGCCACCGCCTCGGCGATGCGGCACAGGAGTTCGGGTTCGTCGAGCAACACCGCACCGCCGCGGTGGCGATTGACGGTCGGGGCCGGGCAACCGAAGTTCAGATCCACTCCGGCCGGCGCCAGACGGGCCAGACGGGCGGCGTTGTCGCCCATGCACGCCGGATCCGAACCCAGCAGCTGCACCCGTACCGGCGTACCGGCGACCGTGCGACTGCCGTTGTCGAGCTCGGGCGCGATGCGCCGAAAGAAGCGGTCGGGCAGCAGCGTGCCGGACACCCGTGCAAACTCGGTCACCGCGTAGTCGTAGCCGCCCACACGGGTCAGCGTCGCACGCAGCACATCGTCGAGCAGCCCCTCCATGGGTGCGAGCAACAACACCGCCATCTCCCGGCCGCCACCGCGGCAATTGCCTGAAAGGCCGCGATTGTAATGCGCCGCAGCGCCTGAATCACACCTCTTTCGCTTGCCATGCCCTGGCGAGTGCAGGATAATCGCGGGCTCTACACAACAGGGCGGTCACACCCGCCGCCCGCTAGATTCCAGGAAATCACCATGAAAGCGGACATCCATCCGAAGTACAACGACGTCAACGTGACCTGCTCGTGCGGCAACACGTTCGTCACCCGTTCCACGCTGGGCAAGCCGCAGTACCACGTCGAAGTGTGCTCCGCCTGCCACCCCTTCTACACCGGCAAGCAGAAGATCGTCGACACGGCCGGCCGCGTCGAGCGCTTCCGTCAGAAGTACGGCAACGTCCAGCGCTCCAGCTGATCGACGGCAGGCCAGCGCCTGCGCATCGGCGACGTCCGCCAGCGACGTCCTCTGAGAAAGGCAGCCTCGGCTGCCTTTTTTGCGTCGGCTGACGACTCCCCGGCACCCACCGCGCGCCACGAACGAGGCGCACCGCCCCTTGCCTTCGGCAGCGCCGTTTGCCTGCACCGGCACTCACCCGCACAATGCGCGCATGATTCGCGAACCTGCCACGCCTACCCTGTTTCAGCGCCGGATCTACGGTACCGTCGGCCTCGTTCTGCTGGTCGGCACCTACCTGCTCGTCGGCCTCACCATCCATGATCCCTGGCGGGGCGACGATGCGCGCTATTTCGGCCCGGTACTGAGCCTGCTGCGCGGCGAGCAATGGCTGTTCCCGATGCTGGCGGGCGAGCCGCTGCCCGACTATCCCCCGCTCTATTTCTGGGTCGCGGCCGGCTTCTCATGGCTGACCAGCCCCATCCTCCCGCTGCATGGCGGCGCCCGCCTGGCCAGCGCCTTCTTCGTTGCGCTGGCCCTCTACTTCATCGCGCGCTCGGCCGAAGCGCTGCACGGCCGTCCGACGCGCACGGCGGCCGCCCTGCTCGCGCTCGGCCCGCTCGGGCTGATCCTGCATGCCCACGAGACCCAGCCCCTGCTCGCGGTGTTCGCCATGCTCGGGCTCACCCTGCGCGGCCTGTCGGCGGTGCCGCAACAGCCGCTGCTGGGCGGCCTGACCGCCGGCCTCGGCAGCGCGCTGGCCTTTTTCGCCGGCGGTCTGGGCGGGCTCATGGTCACCGCGCCGCTGCTGCCCCTGGTCCTACTGCTGAGCGCGGAATGCCACACGCCACGCGCAAGCGGTGGCCTGCTCGCCGGCCTGTGCCTGGCGCTGGCCCTGTCCGCTGCCTGGCCGCTGGCGCTGCACCTGGGCTCGCCCGAGCTGTTCTCGCTGTGGCTGGGGAACGAGTGGGCGCGGCTTTCCGCACCGCTGCCGGCCTTGTCCGAGATTCCGCGCCTGCTCGAACTGGCAGGCTGGTTCCTGTGGCCCTTGTGGCCGATCGCGCTGTGGGCGCTATGGCGCGCGCGCCGCAGCCTGCTTTCGCTGCCGACCCTGCTTCCCGCGCTGAGCGCGCTGCTCGTACTTGCCTGGCTGTGGATCACCGCCGACCTGTCGCAGGCCAACCTGCTCGTCATCGTGCCCGCGATCGCGCTGCTCGCGGCCGGCGGCATCCTCCAGCTGCGCCGCGGCGCCGCCAGCGCCTTCGACTGGTTCGCCTTGATGAGCCTGGCCGTGTTCGGCGTGCTGGTGTGGCTGGCGTGGAGCGCGCAGGCTTTCGCCTGGCCCGGCGGTCTGGCGCGTCACGTGGCGCGCAACGCGCCCGACTTCGTGCTGCCGCAGGCACACTTCCGGCTTGTACTCGGCCTGCTGATCACCGCGGTGTGGATCCTGCTGGTGGCCCGGCTGCCGCGCTCGACTTCGCGCGCGCCGGCCAACTGGGCGATCGGCCTGGTCATGCTGTGGAGTTTGGCGGTGGTGCTGCTGATGCCGTGGTTCGACCATGGCCGCAGCTACCGCGAGGTGGTGCGCTCGCTCGACATCGCGATCCAGGGCGAGCGCCTGGAACGGCCTGATGCCTGCGTCGCCACCACCGGGGTGTCCGACGCGCTGCGCAGTTCGCTCGACTATTACGCCGACCTGCGCCCGCGCCGGCTCGAGTCCGGCACCAGCCCCTGCCCGCTGCTGCTGGTGCATGTGGAACGCCGCAGCCGCGTGCTGGCGCTGGCACCCGAATGGGAAACGGTGTGGGAATACCGCCGCGGCGCCGGCAAGCGCGAGGAGAGCTTCAGGCTACTGCGCCGCAGCCTGCCCTGACGCCCGCCGACACGAACGGTGGCGCGCCTCAATCGAGGCGCAGGAAGTGGTCGCGGTAGTGGCGCAGCTCGGCGATCGATTCGTGAATGTCGGCCAGCGCCGTATGGCTGCCGGCCTTCTTGACCCCCTCGTACACTTCCGGGCGCCAGCGCCGGGCGAGCTCCTTCAAGGTTGACACGTCGAGGTTGCGGTAGTGGAACCAGGCTTCGAGCCCCGGCATCCAGCGCGCCAGGAAGCGGCGGTCCTGGCACACCGAGTTGCCGCACATCGGCGAGGTGCGCGCCGGCACCCACTGCTGCAGGAAGGCCAGCATCTGCGCCTCGGCCTCGGCCTCGGACACCGTCGACGCCCTCACCCGCGCGCTCAGGCCCGACTTGCCGTGCGTGTTGCGGTTCCACTCATCCATCGCGTCGAGCACGCTGTCGGGCTGATGCACGGTGATGACCGAAGCCTCGGCAATCGTCTGCAGGTTCTCGTCCGTCAGCACCACCGCCATCTCGATGATGCGGTCGCGCTCGGGTTCGAGGCCGGTCATCTCCATGTCCAGCCAGATGAGGGTTTTCGGGTCCTGTGCCATAATCGCTCCGCCTTTTTCGGCGCCTTGGTACGAAACAATCGAGGGCGCGATTGTGTCACAGTTCTCGCCCCTCGCTGCCACGACGGGGCAGATGCGGCCCGCCGCCGGCCACGCCAGTCAACCCTCACCGCCGCCGGATACTCGATGAACGCCTTTTCCCTGCTCTTCGTCTGCCTGCTCGTGGCCGGCCTCGCCGCGCGCCTGCTGCTGATGCGGCGCCACGTGCACCATGTGCAGGCCCATCGCGACCGCGTGCCGGACGCCTTCGCCGCCTCGATCCCGCTCACCTCCCACCAGCGTGCTGCCGACTACACCGCCGCACGCGCCGGGCTCGGCATGCGCGACGCGATCGCCGGCGCGGTCTTCGTGCTGGTGCTCACACTCGGTGGCGGACTGCAGGCCATCCACGACGCCTGGAGCGCCGCATTCGCCCCCGGCGGCCTGGCGCACGGCGTTGCCCTGCTGGCCTCGGTCGGCGTGCTGGGCTGGCTGGTTGAACTGCCCTTCGTGCTGGCGCGCACCTTCGGCATCGAGAAGCGCTTCGGCTTCAACCGCATGACACCGGCGCTGTTCGCCGCCGACACCGCCCGCGAGGCGGTGCTCGCCACGCTCATCGGCCTGCCCCTGCTGGCGCTGCTGCTGTGGCTGACCAGCTCGATGGGCGAGCTGTGGTGGTTCTGGGTGTGGGTCGCATGGCTCGGCTTCAACCTGCTCGTGATGCTGATCTGGCCCACCTTCATCGCGCCCCTGTTCAACAAGTTCACCCCGCTTGCCGACGCCGCCCTGAAGGCCCGCGTCGAAGCCTTGCTGGCGCGTTGTGGCTTCCAGTCCAAGGGCCTGTTCGTGATGGACGGCTCGCGCCGCTCGGCCCACGGCAATGCCTATTTCACCGGCTTCGGCGCCTCCAAGCGCATCGTCTTCTTCGACACCCTGCTCGACAAGCTCAATGCCGATGAGGTCGAGGCGGTGCTGGCCCATGAGCTCGGCCACTTCCGCCACCGCCACATCGTCAAGCGCCTGGCCCTGCTCGCCCCCACCAGCCTCGCGCTGCTCGCCCTGCTCGGCTGGCTCACCGGCCAGCCGTGGTTCTTCAGCGGCCTGGGCATGAGCGCCAGCGACACGGCCAGCGCGCTCGCACTGTTCTTCCTCGCGCTGCCGGCCTTCACCTTCCCGTTGGCGCCGATCTTCAGCCACTGGTCGCGGGTGCACGAGTTCGAGGCCGACGCCTACGCGGCCCGCCAGACGCGCGCCGCCGACCTCGTCGCCGCGCTGGTCAAGCTGTATCGTGACAACGCCTCGACGCTCACGCCCGACCCGCTGTATTCGCGCGTCTTCGACTCCCACCCCCCTGCCGCCGTGCGCGTCGCGCGCCTGCAGGCCATGCAGCATTGAACGACACCCATCGTCGCCGGAGACAAGCATGAACATGCCCCGCGCACTCACCGCCGCGCTGCTGTTATCCGCTTCCCTGCCCGCCCTGGCCGACCCGTTCCCGGACGCGGACCTGGTCGCGGCGAAGAAGATGCACGCCGAGCTGTGCGTCCAATGCCATGAAAGCAAGTTCGGTGGCGAGGACGGCTCGGACATCTACACGCGCATCGACCGCCGCGTCACCACGCCGAGCGCGCTCGCGCAGCAGCTCACCGCATGCACCACCATGCTCAATCTCGACCTCTTCCCCGAGGATGAGCATCACCTCGCGGGCTACCTCAACAAGCACTACTACAAGTTCGAGTGAGAAAACGCATCCGCCCAGGCGGGCATGGCGGCGACAGGGTGGACGGCGTGATCGTCGCCGCGTTCGGCCGCCATTACGAGATCGACACCCCATCCGGGCGTTTGCACTGTTACCCACGTGGCAAGAAGAGCAGCTATGCCTGCGGCGACGAGGTCGAGGTGCTGCCCGGCGGCGATGGCCAGGGCGTCATCGAGGCCCTGAAGCCGCGACGCAACCTGTTGTGGCGCTCCGACGCCTTCCGCGAAAAGCTCATCGCCGCCAACCTCAGCCACATCGTCATCGTCGTCGCGACCGAGCCCGGCTTCTCCGACCTGCTGGTGTCGCGCTGCATCGTCGCCGCCGAAAGCCAGGGCATCACGCCGCTGATCGTGCTCAACAAGGCCGATCTGGGCGACCGCCTGGCCGCGGCCCGGGCGCAGCTCGCCCCGTTTATGGCGCTCGGCTACGAGGTGCTGGCGGTGTCCGCGCTCGATGGTGCCGCGCGCCTGCGCGAACGACTGGCGGGCCTGCAGGCGATCTTCGTGGGCCAGTCCGGGATGGGCAAATCGACGCTGACCAATGCCATCGTCCCCGAGGCCAACGCGGCGACGCGCGAGATCTCTGCCGCGCTCGACTCGGGCAAGCACACCACCACCTTCGCACGGCTCTATGCACTGCCCGCCGGCCAGGCCGACAAGCCAGGCTGGCTCATCGACAGCCCCGGGCTGCAGGTTTTCGGCCTCGCCCACCTTTCGGCAGCGGACCTCGCCGAGGCCTTCGTCGAATTCAGGCCCTTCCTCGGCGAGTGCCGCTTCCGCGACTGCCGACATCAGGCCGAGCCGGGTTGTGCCCTCCTCGAGGCCGTCCAGGCGGGGAAGATCCATGCGCGGCGCTGGGACCACTTTTGCACCATCCGCGCCGAGATCGCCACCGCGCGCAAGCTCAACCCGGGCTGGTGAGCCGCCGCCGGACGCGGACCCGCAGGTGCGACGGCCGCGCCCCGTGGACCGACCTAGCCGCCGGCAAGCAGGAAATCGCGCACCACGGCGATCTGCGCCTCGTCCATCAGCATCGGTGCGTGCCCCACGCCGTCGAACTCCACCAGCTGCGCCTGCGGACCACGGCCCGCCATCGCGGCGAAGGTGTCGGGGGTGAGCAGGTCCGATTCCGCACCCCGCAGCGCGAGGGTCGGGCAGCGCACATTGTCGTAGACGCCCCACAGGTCGATGTCCTCCAGGATCGGCGAGGCGCGAAAGGCCTCCCCCAGCCCGGGGTCGTACACCATCGCGAAGCCCCCATCGGCGCCCCCCACCGGCCGCACCGAATACTGGACCAGATGGCGCCACTGGCTGTCGGTCAGCGGGCCGAAGGCGGCGCTGATCTCGCGAATGTAGGCCTCGGCCGCCTCCATGCTGGGAAAGCGCGGCGCCATGCCGACGTACTGGGCGATGCGCTGCAGCGCGGTGGTCGTGATCACGGGACCGACATCATTGAGCACCAGGCGGGTGATCGGGGAATGCGGCTGGCTGGCGAGCAGCATGCCGATGATGCCGCCCATCGAGGTGCCCACCCAATGCACCTGCTCGACATCGAGGCGCGCGATCAACGTCACCATGTCCGCCACATAGACCGGAAAGCCGTAGTCCGCCTTCACCCCCAACCAGTCGCTGCGCCCGCGGCCGACGACGTCGGGACACACCACCCGGTAATCATCGGCCAGCGCCTGCGCGAGGTCGTCGAAGTCACGCCCGTTGCGGGTGAGGCCATGCACGCAGACGAGCACGCGCGGATTGTGCGCATCGCCCCACTCGGTATAGGCCATGCGATGCAGGCCATGCGGGCCGAGGCATTGCACGCTGCGTTCGCGCACGCCGTGTCGCGGGCGCTGGGGTGAGGGCGGCGTTTCGAACAGACTACCGAATGAGGACATGGTGGCAAGGTGGCAGATGCACGCGAGGCGCGGGTTGGAGGAAGCGGGTAGCGACGAGTCTAGCCCGAAACGCGTGCCCGGGCGCAAGGGCGCAACACGCGCGGCCGCGCCTTGCGCCCGCGCCTCTTCACGCACGCCCCTCCACGCGTACCCCTTCACGCGTCCGTCTTCATGCCGGCCTCAGCGCCCGTGCCAGTAGCGCGGACGTTCGATGCGCTGTGCCCGCAGCGTGACGCCCGCGTCGCCATCAGCGTCAAAGTCGGCCTCGATCGCTCCCTGGCTGTCGGTGCGCCAGTTCCGCGTGCCGGCCTCGGCCCAGCGCGCCCACACCTGCGGGTGCGGGTGGCCAAAGGGGTTGCGATGGCCCGCGGCATGCACCACATGGGCCGCCAGCGTGGCGTCGACGAAGGCTGCAGAGGACGAGCTGCGGCTGCCGTGGTGCGGGCTCACCACGACCGTGCTCTCCAGTGCGGCGGGGTCTGCCGCGAGCAGACGCGCCTCGGTAGCGACGCCGATGTCGCCGGTCAGCAGCAGCGTTCCCGACGCCGCCGACACGCGCAACACGCACGAGCCGTCGTTGTCGTGGCGGCGCGATGCGGACGGCGATGCTTCACGCGAGGGGTGAAGCATGTCGAAGCGCACTCCATCCCAAGTCCATCCCTGCCCGGCCACGCAAGGCTGGACCACAGTCGATGCCTCTAGCGCGGGCCACCAGCGCGAGCCGGGCTTGGGCCGGCCGGCAAGCACGCTGTCGACAGGCAATGCACGCAGCAGGCTGGCGGCGCCGCCGACGTGGTCGCTGTCCTCGTGCGAGAGCACCAGGTGGTCGAGCCTGCGCACCCCGATCGCGCGCAGATAGGGCAGGATCACCCGGCTGCCGGCGTCGGCCTCGCTGCCGTAGGGCGGGCCGGCATCGAACACCAAGTCGTGCGCCCGGGTCTGCACATGGACCGCAAGCCCCTGCCCGACATCGAGCACGCGCACGCGAAATGCCCCCTCCGCGGGCCGCGGCGCCTCCCACAGCAGCATCGCGACCAGCAGCGCGGGCGCCGCAAGACGGCCGGGCGTCGCGCGCGGCAGCAGCAGCACGCCCACTGCCGCGACTCCGAAGGCCACCAGCCAAGGTGGCGGCAGCGCCTGCTCCCACAGTGCAAGCTCGAGTGCCGCCAGCGGCCGCACCCAGCTCATCATCAGGGCTGTCGCTGCATGCGCAAGCACCAGCACGGCATCGACAGGCACGATCACCCCGAGCAGCACGGTTGGCGCAATGACGAAACTGACAAGTGGAATCGCCACCAGGTTGGCCAGCGGCGAAACCAGCGGAAAGGCATTGAACAGCACCAGCAGCAGCGGTGCCAGCGCGAGGCTGATCGCAAGCTGGATGCGCAGCGCCGCGCGCCAGCCGCGAGGCGGCGCGACCCGCCCGCCAAGCACCGCCAGGATTACCGCCACCGCACCGAAGGAGAGCCAGAAGCCGGCCGCCAGCACCGCCCAGGGATCGATCGCGACGACCACCAGCAGCGCGATCGCCAGCACCCTTGACGGCGCCTGCGCGCGCCCCGACAGCAGCGCGATCACCGCCACCGCCAGCATCAGCCAGGCGCGCATCACTGGCACCCCCATGCCGGCAAGCAGGGCGTAGGCGGTGGCCCCTGTGAGCGCCGCCAGCGCCCTCGCCTTCTGCGCCGGCAGTCGCAGCGTCAGGGCCGGGATACGCCGCCACGCGGCGCCGACCATGCCGCCGCAGAACAGGCCGACGAGGGCGACATGCAGCCCTGAGATCGACACCAGATGCCCGATGCCGGTGCGACGGAAGATCTCCCAGTCGGCGTGCCGGATCGAGCGCTGATCACCGACCGCAAGGGCAAGCACGATGCCGGCGTGAGGCGCCTCGGCCAGGCTCTCCAGCATGCGCGCGCGCAACGCGCCCCGCAGCCGGTGCACCCGCTGCATGAGCCCGTGCGGCGCATCGTCGAGCTTATGGGCCTCGCCGCGCACATGGCCGGTGGCGCGAATGCCACGCTCGAGCAGCCAGGCCTCGTAGTCGAAACCGTACGGATTGGCGAAGCCATGCGGGCGCTTCAGCCGTGCCACCAGGCGCCAGCGCTCACCCGCACGCGGCGCCGGCAGCGCAACAGCCTGGCCACGCTCGCCGTACCAGGACAGCAGCACGCGGCGTGGAATACCCGCCTCCGCAGGCTCGACGTCGAGAATGAAACGCCAGCCGTTGCCGACGGCCTGTGGCAGGCTGGCGATGCGCCCGACCAGCACCAGATCGACCCCTTCGCGCACCCCTGTCAGCTCGTCCGCGAGCCGCCACTCGGCGCGCACCGCGGCCCAGCCGAAACCAGCCACCGCCATCGCGACCGCAAGCAGCAGCAGCGCAACCTGACGGCGAGGAAGCCCGACCCAGGCCAGTCGGACCCGCGACAGCAGCACGGCCGCAGCGAGCACCAGCGCCATCGCAGCGCCAGCCAGCGCGCCGGCGCCGGCCAGCGAGGCGCGGCCCTGCAGCAGGCACACGCCGAGCAGAAAGGAGATCGCAGCAATTCTCATGGCATCCAATAATGCCAAAAGGATTACCGCTACGGGGTGGCGGGTGCAAGCGCGCCGCGCACGAGCCGAGCGGGACCGGGCACGCTGCCAGGGCCGCACACGTCTTTGGCACCGCGGTGCGAACTGCTAGACTGCGCCGCCATCCGAGCCCTCATGCGCAAGCGACTCAAGCGATTCCTGCCCGACCACGAGACAGTCAGTTCCAACCGCTGGCTGCGGCCCTTCGCGTCCACGTTGCTGCACCCAAGGCTGTGGCACCTGAACCGCCACTCCGCCGCCGGAGCCGTCGCCGTCGGCATGTTCTGCGGTCTGATCCCCGGCCCACTGCAGATGCTCGGCGCCGCCATCTGCTGCGTCGCCTTTCGCGTCAATCTACCGCTCGCGCTGATCACCACGCTGTACAGCAACCCGATCACCATCGTGCCGCTCTACCTGCTGGCGTTCGGCATCGGCAGCCTGATCGTGGGCGACGGCGAGTTCGATTTCACGCCCCCACCCGGACTCAACAGCATCAATCCCGCCCACTGGGTCGCCGACCTGCTGACCTGGGCCACCAGCCTGGGCAAGCCGCTCTTCATCGGCCTCGTCGTGCTGGCCGCCAGCCTGTCGGTGTTCTCCTACCTGGCCGTGCGCTGGGGCTGGCGGCTATGGCTGATCCGACAGTGGCGACAGCGCCAGTCGCGCCGCCGGCATCCGCAGTCCTGAGGCCGCGGCCCCCTGTTCGCCGCCGCGGCCTGCCTCATTCGAGCCGGCCGTCGACCAGCCGCAGGGTGCGCTGCGCGCGCGCCGCCAGGGTCTCGTCGTGGGTGACGATGACGAAGCTGGTGGCGAAGCGCTCGTTGAGCGAGAGCATCAGGTCGAACACCGCCCCTGCAGTGCGCCGATCGAGGTTGCCGGTCGGCTCGTCGGCGAGCACACAAGCCGGCTCGCTGACCAGCGCGCGGGCGATCGCCGCGCGCTGGCGCTCGCCGCCCGAAAGCTCGCCGGGGGCGTGACCGAGGCGGTGGCCGAGCCCCACCTCGGCGAGCATCTTCGCCGCGCGCGCTTCCGCCTCGGCCCGCGCCACCCGCCGCACGTAGAGCGGCATGGCGACGTTCTCGAGCGCGCTGAACTCGGGCAGGAGATGATGGAACTGGTAGACGAAGCCGAGCGCGGCGTTGCGCAGACGCCCGCGCGCCGTTTCGGACAGCCCCGAAAAATCCTGTCCCATCAGCCGTACCGAACCGGCACTGGGCACGTCGAGCCCGCCAAGCAGGTGCAGCAAGGTGCTCTTGCCCGAGCCCGAGGCGCCGACGATGGCGACGCGCTCGCCGCGATCCACCCGCAGCCCGACGCCGTCGAGCACCTTCACCGCCTCCGCGCCCTCGCGAAAATGCTTGCTCAAGCCTTCACAGGCGACCACGGCGGGCGGCGTGCCATCGGCACGCCTGCGCAGCGTTTGCTGTTGATCATTCATAGCGCAGCGCCTCCGCCGGATTGACCCGCGAAGCCCGCCAGCTCGGGTACAGGGCGGCGATCAGGGTCAGCACGAAGGACACCGACACGATCGTGATGACGTCGGCCGGCAGCACCTTCGAGGGCAGTTCGTTGATGTAATAGATTTCCTTGTTCCACAACGTCGCGCCGGTGAGGGCCTCGAGCGCGGGAATGACCACGTCGAGGTTGTGCGCGATCGCCAGGCCGCCGACCACGCCCGCGAGCAGGCCAACGAAGCCGATGATCGAGCCCTGCAGCACGAAGATCGTCATGATCGACGCGGGGCTGGCGCCGAGCGTGCGCAGGATGGCGATGTCGGCATATTTTTCCTGCACCGCCATCACCAGCGTGGAGACGATATTGAACGCCGCCACCGCCACGATCAGGAACAGGATCAGCGTCATCATCGTCTTCTCCAGGGCCACCGCACGGAAGAAGTTGGCATGGCTGCGCGTCCAGTCCGCCACCATCAGACCTGGCGCGCTGATGCTCAGCGCAAGTTCGCGCGCCACGCGCGGCGCCGCGAAAAGATCGTCGAGCTTGAGACGCACGCCGCTCACCGCGTCACCCAGGCGGTACAGCGCCTGGGCGTCGGCCAGGTGCACCAGCGCGAGCCCCGAGTCGTATTCGTACATGCCGGCCTCGAAGAGGCCGACGACCTCGAACTGCTTCACCCGCGGCAGCACCGCCGCCGGCGTCACCAGGCCCTGCGGCGCGATCAGGGTGACCTTGTCGCCCAGTTGCACGCGCAAGGCGAAAGCCAGGTCGCGCCCGAGCACGATGCCGAAGCGGCCGGCCTGCAGGGCATCGAAGTCGCCGGCCTGCATGTAGCCGCCAAAGTCGGCCACCTTGTTTTCCTCGCTCGGGATCACGCCACGCACGATGGTGCCGCGCACCGCCTCGTCGAAGGACAGCATGCCCTGCTCCTGGACGTAGGGTGCCGCCGCCAGCACGGACGGATGCTGCAGGCTCTCGTCGGCCACCTGCTGCCACACCTCGAGGCCGTCCCCGCTGCTCTGGACCTGGACGTGGGAAGCCACGCCGAGGATGCGCGTACGCAGCTCCTCCTGAAAACCGTTCATCACCGACAGCACGACGATCAGCGCGGCCACGCCGAGCGCGATGCCGAGCATCGATACCAGGGAGATGAAGGAAATAAAGCGGTTGCGGCCCTGCGCCCGCTTGCGCGAACGCGTGTAGCGCACTCCGACCAGAAATTCGTAACGCATCGACAGGACGATTCCCGAGACCACGACAGGCAAGGCCGGCATTGTGCCCGCGGACGCCCGCCAGCGCGACCTCAATGCGCATGCGAATGTAAGCCCCGGCCAGTCGCGCCGCGCAGATTGGGGCGCCATGTGCTGGCAGCATGTCGTGATTCGTGGAAGACTTCAGAACCCTCACCGGCACGGCGACCACTGAAACATGCCGCCCAATGCGAACACCCCGCACGGTCGTACCCTCGGACTGCTCGACCGCAGTGCCGCCGCCTGGCTCGCGCTTGGAATCGGCCTCGTGCTTGCGGTCGCCATGTGGGACTACTCGCGCAACCATCTCGCCAAGCGTGCGGAGGACCGCTTCGAGCACCACACCGAGGTCGCGCGCAACACCCTGCTGGCTCGCCTGAGGGATTACGAGCAGGTGCTGCGCGGCGCCGCCGCCCTGTTCGCCGCCAGTGACGACGTCACCCGCGGCGAGTGGCGCACCTACGTCTCGGCACTGCGGCTCGACGAGTCCCTGCCCGGCATCCAGGGCACGGGCTACACGGTCATGGTGCCGGCATCCCGCCTGCAGGCCCACCTGGCCGCAGTGCGCGCCGAAGGCTTCCCCGACTACCGCATTCAACCGCCCGGCGAACGCGACCCCTACAGCAGCATCGTGTATCTGGAGCCCTTCACGGACCGCAACCTGCGCGCATTCGGCTTCGACATGTATGCCGAGCCGGTGCGGCGCGAGGCCATGGAGCGCGCGCGCGACACCGGCCGGGCCGCGCTGTCGGGCAAGGTCACGCTGGTTCAGGAAGACGGCGAGGACACCCAGGCCGGCTTCCTGATCTACCTCCCCGTGTACGCCGACGGGGCCAGCCCCGACGACCTGGACAGCCGCCGCGCAACGCTGCACGGCTTCGTCTACAGCCCCTTCCGTGCCAGGGACATGATGCGCAGCATCTTCGCCGACGGGCTGCGCGATGCCGACATCGAAGTGTTCGATGCCGCCCTGGCCGACGACACCCTGCTGTTCGCCTCATCCCCGCGCCGCCGGACGGCCCACCACAGCGTGCTGCATCAGGTCGAGTTCGCCGGGCGCCCCTGGCTGGTCCGCTTCAGCAGCACCGAAACCTTCGAGGCCGACAACGCCAGCGCCGAACCCACGCTGATCCTGCTCGGCGGCTCGGCGCTGAGCCTGATGTTGTTCGCAGTCATGAACAGCAACGCGCACCACCGCCGTCGCATGCGATCGGCCGCAGCCAGGCTGGCGGCGAGCCGCGACGAGTTCCGCACCCTGGTGGAGAATGTTCCCGGCGTGGTGTTCCGTTGCCAGGTCGGAGCGCCCTGGGCCGTCATGCACATCAGCCGCAGCATCGAGGCGCTGACCGGGGCCACGACCGGAGAATTCGTCTCGAGCGAGGTTTCATTCGGCGACTTCATCGAGCCTGAGGATATCCCGGCGATCGAGAAGGCGATCGAGGCCGCCGCGCGCGAACGCACGAGCTACGAGGTCGAGTACCGCATGCGCGACCGCGAGGGCGTCACGCGCTGGGTGAGCGAGCGCGGCCGCGTCTTCATCGACGAGCATGGCCAGGCCCTGTGGCTCGATGGCGTCATCATCGACATCACCGAGCGCAAGGCGGCCGAGGAGGCGATGCGTAACCTCGCCTTCGTCGACACCCTCACCCAGTTGCCGAACCGGCGCTTCCTGCTCGACCGCCTGCGCCAGGGCCTGGCCAACAGCCGCCGTCACGGACGCCACGGCGCCCTGCTATTCGTGGACCTGGATCACTTCAAGCAGGTGAACGACACCTTCGGCCACGAGGCCGGCGACAAGCTGCTGTGCGAGGTGGCGCGGCGCCTCAAGCAGAGCGTGCGGGAGGGCGACACGGTCGCCCGCCTCGGCGGCGACGAATTCATCGTCATGCTCGAGGACCTCGGCGCCTCGTGCCCAGAGGCCACCGATAAAGGCGCCGTAATTGCGAAAAAGATCCTTGTCGCGCTCAACAAGCCCTTCTCGGTGGACAGATCGCTCCACTGGACCACCCCCAGCATCGGCATAAGCTGCTTCAGCGGCGACGACGAACGCGCGGAAGACCTGCTGCGGCGGGCCGATGCAGCGATGTACCGCGCCAAGGTGGGCGGGCGCAACCGCCTCGAGACAGCGGGCAGCCCCGACCTCTAGCCGGCGCCGCCGCGGCCACGCCGCGGCGCCCCGGCCGACCGGCTGTCTGCACCGACAGGTTTGCGCCCGCCCGCCCCAGCGCGCTTGCGGACCTCGGCCTGTGCGCCCTGGATCGCCGCCGGCTGCTGACGCGGCACCAGGCAGTTGGGGCCGTTGCCGATCAGCTCCGCCCGCCCCATGCGCATCAGCCCCTCGCGCAGGATCGGCCAGTTCTCCGGGTCGTGCCAGCGCAGGAAGGCCTTGTGCAGCTTGCGGATCTTGCCCGCGCGCGCGGTCTCGACCACCTCGGAGTCCGCCGACACCTTCCTCAGCGGGTTCTTTCGCGAGTGGTACATCGTGGTCGCCAGCGCCATCGGCGTGGGCAGGAAGGTCTGCACCTGGTCGAGACGGAAGTTGTGCTTCTTCAGCCACAGCGCGAGGTTGAGCATGTCCTCGTCGGTCGTGCCCGGATGGGCGGCGATGAAGTACGGCACCAGGTGCTGCTTCTTGCCCGCCTGCGCCGAGAACTTCTCGAACATCTGGCGGAACTCCTCGTAGGCGCCGATGCCCGGCTTCATCATCTTCGAGAGCGTGTTCTCCTCGGTATGTTCGGGCGCGATCTTGAGCAGGCCGCTCACATGGTGGGTGACCAGCTCCTTCACGTACTCGGGCGAGCGCACCGCAAGGTCGTAGCGCAGACCCGAGCCGATCGTGATGCGCTTGATGCCGGGCACGGCCCGCGCCTTGCGGTAGAGCTCGATCAGCGAGGAATGGTCGGTGTTGAGGTTCTCGCAGATGCCCGGATACACGCAGGAAAGCCGCCGGCAGTTCTCCTCGATCGCCTTGCTCTTGCAGGCCATGCGGTACATGTTCGCGGTCGGCCCGCCGAGGTCGGTGATGTGGCCCTTGAAGTCGGGCGACCTGTCGCGGATCTCCTCGATCTCGTGAATGATCGAGTCGTGCGAGCGGCTCTGGATGATGCGGCCCTCGTGCTCGGTGATCGAGCAGAAGGTGCAGCCGCCGAAGCAGCCGCGCATGATGTTGATCGAGAACTTGATCATGTCCCAGGCCGGGATGCGCGCACCGCCATAGCTCGGGTGCGGCGCGCGGGCATAGGGCCGGTCGTAGACGAAATCCATCTCGGGCGTGGTCAGCGGCACCGGCGGCGGGTTGATCCACACGTCGCGCGCGCCCGGGCCTTCGCCGTGGCACTGCACCAGCGCACGCGCGTTGCCCGGGTTGGACTCGAGATGGAAGACGCGCGAGGCGTGGGCGTACAGCACCGCATCGTCCTTCACCTGCTCGTAGGACGGCAGACGGATCACCGTGTGGGCGCGGTCGGCGCGGCGCGCCGCAACGCGCTCGGCGGCCGGCACGATGCGCACCGGCTGGGCGCCGTCAACCGCCGCCTTGGGCACGGCCGCAGTGGGCTCCATCGCATAGGGGTCGGGATGGGTGTCGATGCGGCCCGGCCTGTCCAGCGCCAGCGAGTCCACCTCATGCCATTCGTCCGCCGGCCGCCAGCCCGGCTTCACCATGAAGGCGGTGCCGCGCAGGTCGCGGATGGCCTCGATCGGCTCGCCCGCCGCCAGGCGGTGGGTCAGCGCCACCAGCGCGCGCTCGGCATTGCCGAACAGCAGGATGTCGGCCTTGGAATCGGGCAGCACCGAGCGGCGCACCTTGTCCGACCAGTAGTCGTAGTGTGCGATGCGGCGCAGGCTGGCCTCGATGCTGCCGATGACGATGTTGGCGTCCGGGAAGGCCTCACGCGCACGCTGGGCGTACACCGTCACCGCGCGGTCCGGCCGCCTGCCGGCCTCGGCATTGGGGGTGTAGGCGTCCTCGGAGCGGATCTTGCGATCCGAGGTGTAGCGGTTGACCAGCGAATCCATGTTGCCGGCGGTGATGCCGAAATACAGCCGCGGCTTGCCCAGCGCACGGAAGGGCTCGGCCGAGTGCCAGTCGGGCTGGCTGAGGATGCCGACGCGAAAGCCGTGCGCCTCGAGCAGGCGCCCCACCAGCGCCATGCCGAAGCTCGGGTGGTCGATGTAGGCGTCGCCCGTCACCAGGATGATGTCGCACGCCTCCCAGCCGAGCGCGGCCATCTCCTTGCGCGACATGGGCAGGAAGGGGGCGGCCCGATAGCCGGGGACGGCGCCCGCCAGGATGCTGGACGCCGAAGCTTCGACTGCGAAAGCGTCGGAGACGGTGGTGGGGTGGCGCGAAGCCTGGGTAGTTGAACGCATGATGGCCGCCATTGTATCGACCCGAAGGACCGAGGGCGTGAACTCGGACAGAGGCGGCAGCCTTTCATTCCCGACGTCGCTGCCGACGCTGCGGCCGGGGCTGCCGTTGGTCGCGCCGCGCCCCGCTCTGCCCTCTTCCGGTGCAGGGACGCGCAGACATGCATCGTCCTTGTGCGCGCGAACACTGCGTGCGCGGGCTGCGTCTCCCCTTCAGCGCCGTTTCCCGGCTGTTCCGCATGGCTTTTGTGCACTGCAGCATCCCTGGCACGCCTGATGCTTTGATCGTGTCGACGGCGCCGCAAGCGCGCGCCAGCAGGGTTCATCCATCACCATGCAAGGAGACGTCGCCATGAGCATCTTCAACGCCTATCAGGCCCGCTTCGAAGCGGCACGCGAAGAGGAAATGTCGCTGCAGGAGTATCTGGAGCTCTGCCGCCGGGACCGGATGGCCTACGCCACCGCGGCGGAGCGCATGCTCGCCGCGATCGGCGAGCCGGAGCTGGTCGACACCCGGCTCGATCCGCGCCTGTCGCGCATCTTTTCCAACAAGGTGCTGAAGGTCTATCCCGCCTTCCGCGACTTCTACGGCATGGAAGAGGCGATCGAGCAGATCGTGTCCTACTTCCGTCACGCCGCCCAGGGCCTGGAAGAGAAGAAGCAGATCCTCTACCTGCTGGGGCCGGTGGGCGGGGGCAAGTCCTCGCTCGCCGAAAAGCTGAAGAGCCTGATCGAGAAGGAGTCCTTCTATGCGATCAAGGGCTCGCCGGTGAATGAGTCCCCACTCGGCCTGTTCGACGTCGGCGAGGACGGCCGCATCCTGGAAGAGGACTACGGCATTCCGCGCCGCTACCTCAACACCATCATGAGCCCGTGGGCGGTCAAGCGCCTCAACGAGTTCGGTGGCGACATCACCCGCTTCCGCGTGGTCAAGCTCACGCCCTCGGTGCTCAAGCAGACCGCGGTGGCCAAGACCGAGCCGGGCGACGAGAACAACCAGGACATCTCGTCCCTGGTCGGCAAGATCGACATCCGCAAGCTCGAGCAGTACTCGCAGGACGACCCGGACGCCTACAGCTACTCCGGCGGCCTGTGCCTGGCCAACCGCGGCCTGCTCGAGTTCGTCGAGATGTTCAAGGCCCCAATCAAGGTCCTGCACCCGCTGCTCACCGCCACCCAGGAAGGCAACTACAAGGGCACCGAGGGCTTCGGCGCGATCCCCTTCGACGGCATCGTGATGGCGCACTCGAACGAGTCCGAATGGGCTGCGTTCAAGAACAACAAGAACAACGAGGCCTTCCTCGACCGCATCTACACGGTCAAGGTGCCCTACTGCCTGCGCGTGTCCGACGAGATCCGCATCTACGACAAGCTGCTCGCCCACAGCTCGCTCTCTGAGGCGCCGTGCGCGCCGGACACGCTGAAGATGATGGCGCAGTTCTTCGTGCTGTCGCGCCTGAAGGAGCCGGAGAACTCGAGCATCTATTCCAAGATGCGCGTCTATGACGGCGAGAACCTGAAGGACACCGACCCCAAGGCCAAGAGCTACCAGGAGTACCGCGACTACGCCGGCGTCGACGAGGGCATGACGGGCTTGTCCACGCGCTTCGCCTTCAAGGTGTTGTCCAAGGTGTTCAACTTCGACCACCGCGAGGTCGCCGCCAACCCGGTGCACCTGATGTACGTGCTCGAGCAGCAGATCGAGGCCGAGCAGTTCCCGCTCGAAGCCGAGGCGCGCTACATGGGCTTCATCAAGGAGTACCTGGCGCCGCGCTACGCCGAGTTCATCGGCAAGGAGATCCAGACTGCCTACCTCGAGAGCTACTCCGAGTACGGCCAGAACATCTTCGACCGCTACGTGACCTACGCCGACTTCTGGATCCAGGACCAGGAGTTCCGCGACCCCAACACCGGCGAGATCCTCGACCGTGGGGCGCTGAACGAGGAGCTGGAGAAGATCGAGAAGCCGGCCGGGATCAGCAACCCGAAGGACTTCCGCAACGAGGTGGTGAACTTCGTGCTGCGCGCCCGCGCGAAGCACGACGGCCGCAACCCGAGCTGGACCTCCTACGAGAAGCTGCGCGCGGTGATCGAGAAGAAGATGTTCTCCAACACCGAGGACCTGCTGCCGGTCATCAGCTTCAACGCCAAGGCCAGCGCCGACGAGCAGAAGAAGCACCAGGACTTCGTCGATCGCATGATCGACAAGGGCTACACCGAGAAGCAGGTGCGCCTGCTGTGCGAGTGGTACCTGCGCGTGCGCAAGTCGTCGTGAGCACATCGACCGCCTGAACCGCGGCCGCGCCCAGCGCGCACCGCGGGCAGCCGGCGCCCCGCCCAGTGGCGGACGCGCCGGCGGCACACCCCGAGGAGGCAACATGGCCCGCATCATCGATCGACGTTTCGACAGCAAGCACAAGAGCACGGTCAATCGCCAGCGCTTCATGCGCCGCTTCAAGCAGCAGATCCGCAAGGCGGTTTCCGGCGCGATCCAGGGCCGCTCCATCCGCGACCTCGACCACGGCGAACAGGTCTCGATCCCGGCGCGCGACCTCGCCGAGCCCACCATCCACCACGGCCGGGGCGGCATCTGGGAGCAGGTGTTCAGCGGCAACGACCAGTTCGCCACCGGCGACCAGATCAAGCGCCCGTCCGGTGGCGCCGGCGGTGGCAGCGGCAAGGGCGAGGCGAGCAACGATGGCGAGCATGAGGACGATTTCGTCTTCCAGCTCTCGCGCGAGGAGTTCCTCGACCTGTTCTTCGAGGATCTCGAGCTGCCACGCCTGATCCGCACCCAGCTCGCGACCATCACCGAGTTCAGGACGCGCCGCGCCGGCTTCAGCGCCGACGGCGTGCCGACCAACATCAACGTGGTCCGCTCGCTGCGCAGCGCGCTCGGTCGCCGCCTCGCCCTCGGTTCGCCCTGGCATGCCCAGTTGCGCGAGCTGCAGGAGGCACTCGACAGCGCGCTCGAGGAGGAAGAAGAAGACGCCGACGGCGCCACCGTGCTCGCGCTGCGCGAGCGCATCGGCCATGCGCGCGCGAAGATCGACGCCATCCCCTTCATCGACAGCTTCGACCTGCGCTACAACAACCGCGTCAAGGTGCCCGAGCCCACCACGCAGGCGGTGATGTTCTGCCTGATGGACGTGTCCGGATCGATGGACGAGGAACGCAAGGGCATCGCCAAACGCTTCTTCATGCTGCTGCACCTGTTCCTCACACGCAGCTACGAGCGCATCGACGTGGTGTTCATCCGTCACCACACCGTCGCCAAGGAAGTCGACGAAGACGCGTTCTTCCACTCGCGCGAGTCGGGCGGCACGGTGGTGTCGAGCGCGCTGCGGCTGATGCGCGACATCATCCGCGAGCGCTATGCCGGCGGGCAGTGGAACATCTACGGCGCGCAGGCTTCGGACGGCGACAACTGGCAGAACGACTGCGCCGTCAGCCGCGACCTGCTCGCCGCCGAGGTGCTGCCCGCCTGCCAGTACTTCGCCTACATCGAGATCACCGACGGCGAGCCGCAGAACCTGTGGCAGGAATACCAGAGCGTACTGGCCACCCGGCCCAACTTCGCCATGCAGCGCATCCAGTCGCCGGCCGACATCTATCCGGTGTTCCGCGAACTCTTCAAGAAGAGCCTGACATGAGAACCTCCGCCCACAGCGCCCGCGCCGCCACCATGACCGCGCCCCTGCCCGCCACCCGATCCGCCCCTCGACCCGTCCAGCTGCCGGCCGGCTCGGAGTGGTCCTTCGACAGCATCGAGCACTACCACACCGAGATCGCCCGCGTGGCGAAGGACTTCGGCCTCGACACCTATCCGGTGCAGATCGAGGTGATCACCGCCGAGCAGATGATGGACGCCTACGCCTCGGTGGGCATGCCGGTGAACTACCACCACTGGTCCTTCGGCAAGCACTTCATCGCCACCGAAAAGAGCTACCGCCGCGGCCACATGGGCCTCGCCTACGAGATCGTCATCAACTCCGACCCCTGCATCGCCTACCTGATGGAGGAGAACACGCTGACGATGCAGGGCCTGGTGATCGCGCACGCCGCCTACGGCCACAACAGCTTCTTCAAGGGCAACTACCTGTTCCGCACCTGGACCAACGCCGACGCCATCATCGACTACCTGGTGTTCGCGCGGAACTACATCAGCCAGTGCGAGCAGCGCTACGGCGAGGAGGAAGTGGAACTGCTGCTCGACTCCTGCCACGCGCTGATGAATCTCGGCGTCGACCGCTACAAGCGACCGGGCAAGCTGTCGCTGGCACAGGAAAAGCTGCGCCAGAAGGAGCGCGAGGAATACCTGCAGAGCCAGGTCAACGACCTGTGGCGCACCCTGCCCGGCCAGGATGCGCGTGCGGACAGCCGCGCGCCGGGCACGCGCTTTCCAGCCGAGCCGGAAGAGAACCTGCTCTACTTCATCGAGAAGCACGCCCCGCTGCTCGAGCCCTGGCAGCGCGAAGTAGTGCGCATCGTGCGCAAGGTCGCGCAGTATTTCTTCCCCCAGCGCCAGACACAGGTCATGAACGAGGGCTGGGCGACCTTCTGGCACTACACCCTGCTCAACACACTCTACGACGAGGGCCTGCTGGCGGACAGCTTCATGCTGGAGTTCCTGCAGTCGCACACCAGCGTGGTGCATCAGCCGCCCTACAACAGCCGCTGGTACAACGGGCTGAACCCCTATGCCCTGGGCTTTGCCATGTGGCAGGACATCCGCCGCATGTGCGAGAACCCGGACGACGAGGATCGGCGCTGGTTCCCCGAGGTCGCCGGCAGCGACTGGCTCGAGACCTTCGATTTCGCGATGCGCAACTTCAAGGACGAGAGCTTCATCGCCCAGTACCTGTCGCCCAAGGTCATGCGCGACTTCCGCCTGTTCGCCGTGCTCGACGACGATCGCGAGAACAACCTGCAGGTCTCCGCCATCCACGACGACGCCGGCTTCCGGCGCGTGCGCGAGATCCTGTCCGAGCAGTACAACCTGGGCAGCCGCGAGCCGAACATCCAGGTGTGGAACGTCGACCTGCGCGGCGACCGCTCGCTCACCCTGCGCCACCAGCAGCACCAGCGCCGGCCCTTGGGCGACAGCACCGAGGAGGTGATGAAGCACATCGCCCGGCTGTGGGGATTCACGGTGAGGCTGGAATCGATGGACGGCGCGGGCGAATGCCGGCTCACGCACGAGACGCGGGTCGAGCGGCCCGGCATGCATGCGGGGCAAGTCATTTCGCCCTGAAGTCCCGACGCGGCCTGACTCGATGAACGGCGAGGGCAGCGAGCTCGGCCTCCCGCGCCGCCGCCTCAGGGCGGCCGAGCTCACTGCACCGAAGGCGCCGCATTGCAATCAGCCATGTCCGGGGGATCGGGCAGCGCGGGGCAGGTCTTGCGATAGGGTGCGTCGGGCAGGATCTCGCGCCACTCGTCGCAGCGCAGGTTGCGCGTGAGACGGGCGCAGGTATCGGCGAAGAGATCCTCCGGCGCCAGGTGCCACAGCCGGACCACGCGGTCCGTGCCGGCCGAGGCGAGCCAGCGCCCGTCGGGACTGTAGGTCGAATCGGCCAGGCGGCCGCCGTGCCCGCGCGTGGCGCGCTCGAGCGCATGCTCGGTAAGCACCGTCTTCCGCGCAGTCGCCGCCTTTAGCCAGGCGTAGTCCAAGCGCTCGAGGCGACGGGGCCTGGCGTATGACCATGGCCACTCGCCAGCCTGCCCCGCGAGCGCGACGTCTCCCCCCGCTGTCGCCGCCAACTGGTCCAGGGATTGCTGCGCGACCACGAAGCCGGCATAGCGTCCGTTGCGGTCGTGCTCGAGGTCGAACATCCAGCCCAGCTCGCTGCCGCCGGCGATGGACCACACCCGGCGCGTGGTGGGCCGGGTGAAGCCGATGCCGCGCGAGAACGCCCCCTCGGTGACGGTCGCGAGCGCCTTGCCGTCGGGGCTGAAGGCGAGGTCGTCCACCCCGCCTTCGACGGCCAGCAGGCCGCCGGTCTGCCAGGGCGTGCTCGCGGTGTCGACGAGCCGCAAGCCGCCCGCCTCGATCGCGGCAATCCATCGCCCGTCGGGGCTGAAGGCAAGGCCGCGGGTCCTCGCCGGCAGCGTGGTGCGCATCACTTCACGCCAGTCGGCAGTAGCGAACACGCGTAGTGTGGTCGCGCTCGCGCTGGCGAGCCGCGCCCCATCGGCGCTGAAGGCGACCGCATCCACCGCCTCGTCGTGGGGCAGCACGCGCACCGCCTTCTCGACCGCGTCCCACTCGTCCACCGTGCCGTTGTCGTTGCCAGTCAGCAGCCGGTTGGCGTCGATGAAGGCGAGCGCGCCCGCTGCGCGCGGAATGCGCGTGCGTTCGCCGCCGCTGGCCACCGAGCCGACCAGCACCGCATCGTGGCCCGGCCCGCTGACCGCCACATGGCGCCCATCCGCACTGAACACCGCCGGTCCGCGCGAGGCGGCGCGCAGCATGCGGCGCTCGGCGCGGACCACCAACCGGGTGGCTGCGTCCGCCGCGACGAGCTCGACCAGTTGCAGGCCGTTGCCCTCGCCCTCGACCGCGATCGACGTGCCGTCCGGGCTGAATGCAAGCGGTTCGCCCCAATGGTTGCGAATCTCGAGTGTCGCCAGCGGCCGCAAAGCGTCGGTCGTCCACAGCGCGAGCCGGTTGCTGCCGGAGGTGGCGATCTGCTGCCCGTCGGGGCTGAACTGCAGCCCCCAGGCCGGCGCCTCCTCCATCGCCACCGTGGCGCGTTCGCGCCAGCTCGCGGTGTCGTACAGCGCCATCAGCGGCGGCCGGAAGCTCACCGCCGCCAGCGTCCGGCCATCGGGGCTGAAGCGCAGGACGCTCTGCGCCGGGCGCGGGATCGGCAGGCGGCGGACCACCTGCCAGTCGCGCGTGTCGTACAGGCAGACCTCGACATCGCAGCGCGCGGCGAGCCAGCGTCCGTCCGGGCTGGCGGCCAGCGTGGCGACTGCGGCGTGGTGGGAAGCGTTCAGCTTGATCGGCGCGGCGGCCGGGTCCGCCTGCAGCACGAAGGTGCCGCCTTCGGCCGCCACCGCCAGCCAGCCCAGGTCCGGGCCCGGCGCCAGCCCGGCGATCCGCCCCGCCTGCAAGGACCAGGTCCGGCGCGGCGCGTCCGGCAGCTGATCGATGCGCCCAAGCAACGCGGCATGCCCCTCCGGCGTCCACCGTGTGCGCAGCGACTCCAGCGTCAGCAGCAGGCTGTGCTCCAGCCCGCGCACGGACGCGTCGGCGGCCACCTCGGCCGATACGTTGAGCTGGCGCGCCAGCGCCAACGCCGCCTGGGCTTCGGCGTTGTCGCGCTCGACGTCCGCTCTGGCGCGCTCGGCATTGGCTATCAGACGCTCGGTGTCGGCACGCCGCGTCGAGTCGACGGCGGCATACAGCAGCACCAGGGCGACCACCGCCAGCGCGCCCATACCCAGCGCCAGCAGGCGGAATCGCCGTCCGGCGCGCAGCTGGGCCTGCACCCATTTCTCGCGTTCCTCGCGGCGCTGGCGTTCGGCCTCCTCCTGCGCCCGCCGCGCCTGCTCGGCGAGCTCGCGTTCGGCGCGCTGCTGCCCGGCGCTGCGGTCGAGAAAGCGCATTGCGAGCGCATGGTCCTCGGCGCTGCCGTAGCGCCGCGCCCACGCCGCGTTGGGCGCCTCCTGCTCGCGCCACGCCAGCCCCTCCTCGAGTTCGGGCGACCGCCACAGGGCCGCGCGCCCGGCCTGCTCGCGCCGCGCCGAATCCATCAGGCGGAAGTACACATCGGCCGACTTCGCCTCGGCATCGACCCAGGCGTTGAGCCGGTCCCAGCGGCGGATCAGGCTCTCGTGGCCGATGTCCAGGATGGTGTCGGCGCCCAGCGCCACCCCGACGGGCGGGGTGACGAAGCTGCGGTCGGTGCGGCGGAAGGCCTCGACCACCACGATCAAGTCCTGCTCGGCCACGCCCGCGACCGCGGCGACGTCGTCGAGCCGCGCCGGGCGGCGGGTGTCGCGCTTGCCGGTGGCGCGATGCGTCAGGCGGCGGAACAGGCGCTCGGCGATGCGCTGCGCCGGCGGATCGAGCCTGTCGAACACCTGGTCGGCATGGGCCGACAAGGCCTTCGCGATCGAGCCGACGGCGGCGTAGTCGGCCAGCGTCAGCAGCGCGCGGTCCCGCTCTGCCGCGCGGCCGATCCGCGCCTGCATGTGCTGCCACATGCGCATCAGGGCGTGCTGCAGCAGCGGCAGCTGGTCGGGATCGGCGCCGATCTCGTTGAGCAGGTGCGTCACCAGCGCGGGTTCGACGTCGGCGTCGAACACCCGCGCCGGCCCGACGATCGCGCTGCGCGTCTGGTCGCGGGTCATGCGCGGTGTCAGGTACTGGCCCTCGTTGATCGCCTCGGGCAGGCCGTGGAACAGCGCACAGTCGCCGAGAAAGTCCGAGCGCATGGTCAGCACCACGTACACCGGGAACCCCACCTGTGCCGCCGACGCCAGCAACAGGGCGACGAAGGCGTCGGCCTCGTCCGCGCTGCCCTCCTGGCGAAAACGGAAGATCTCCTCGAACTGGTCGACCAGCACCAGTAGGTTGGCGCCCGCCGGCAGCCAGCGCTCCTGCAGCAGCTCGACCAGGCCGAGCGGCCCCCGGCGCAGCGTGGCATCGGCGAAGGCGAGCGCGGCACCGCCGCCGTCGCGCTCGATGTCCAGCGCCGCCGGCGCCGCCAGCGCGCTTGCCAGCCGCCACAGCGGACGGGCGCCGGGGCGCATCTGGGCGATGCGCCAGTGCGCGCCGGCGTCGGCCATCAGGCCGGTCTGCAGCGCGGCAATCATGCCCGCGCGCACCAGCGAGGACTTGCCGCAACCCGAGGGGCCGACGATGGCGAGAAAGCGCGTGCGACGCAGGCGGTCGAGAAGCTGGTCGGTCTGCGCCTCGCGGCCGAAAAAAAGCTCGGCCTCGTCCTCGGTGAACGGGCGCAGGCCGGGATAGGGCGAGGCCGGCCGCGCGTCGGGCAGGTGGTCGGGCGTGGCGATGTTCATGGCGCGCCGCCCCGCAGCTCGCGGACGAACTCGGCGAGCGCCTGCCGCGCCCCGGCGTCTATGCCGCGCCGGCAGTCGATGAGGCGCTGGTTGGGCAGCTTGATGCCGGGGTCGGCCTTGGCTTCGTCCGGCTCGGCCTGGCACAGCACCACCCGCCCGAGCGGGCGGTCGCGCACGCTCTTGATCTTGAGCGTCTCCTTCAGTTGTTGGCGCACCCACACGGGCCGCGTGCTGCCATACACCACCACCAGGCCGTCGCAAAGCCGCAGGTTGTCCTCGAGGTCGGCGCGCATCGCCTCGGCGCTGTCCTGCGGCTCGGGGCGCAGGAAGCCCAGGCCCTGTGCGTCGAAGAAGTCGCACAGCTCGGCCGCCACGCGGGCATCGTCGCGGTCGTGATTGACGAACACGAGCAGTTCGCCGTCCGCGGCCGGTAGCGCCGCGGGCGCCGGCGGGCACAGCGCGGCCAGCACGCCGGCGGCGAAATCCTCCAGCCCCTCATTGACCACGTCGGTGGCGAACACCGACTGCCGGTGGCTCGCATCGCGGATGTCCTCCTCGCGGAGGCCGAAACGCCGCCAGCGCCGCAGCGGCACGCCGGCACGCTGCGCCAACTGGTACTGCAGCGCCGACAGCGAAACCTCCCAGCCGCGCACCCGCCCCGGGTATTCGCCGAGCAGCTGCACGAATAGCCGCGCGCGCCGCAAGTCCTCGCTCATCGCCGCGGCGAAGCTGTCGGGATCGGTGCGCGGGTAGGCCCGCTCGGGCAGCACCGCGATTCCGGCCTGCTCCAGGCTGCGCTGCAGCCGCTCGTAATCGTCCATGAGGTCGTCGCCGACCTCGGCGAGGAACACCGCAGGCCCGGCGCGCCCGGGCGCAGCGGCCGCCGGCGCGGGATCGGCCGGCGCGCCCTGCATCCGCGTAAGGCCCTCGGCGACCTTGAACGCCAGGTCGTTGAGTCGCGCCCAGTAATGGCGATCTTCCAGGCTCGGCAGCGGATCGCCCAGACGCTGCGGCGCCGCCCCCTCGGTCTCACGCTGCCAGAAGCGCACCCGCAGCAGATCGCCGAACGCTTCGGGCAGGCGCTCGTGCTCGAGATCGTCGCACTCGACCATGAACACCGGGCGCCGCAGGTTGCGCCGGTCCTGCAAACCGTCGAGAAAGCCGCCGCGCTCGCGCGCGCACCAGGGCGAGTTCAGATAGGCGCGCGACAGCACCACGAGCAGCCCGGCCGAGCGCTGCAAGCCCGCCAGGATCGGCGCGCTCAATTGCGACTCGGCCACCAGGCGCTGGTCCATCCAGATGTTCGAGCGGATGCCCAGGCGGCGGTCGAGGCGTGTCTTGAGGTTGTCCTTGAGGGTGGCAACCCAACCGAACTCGCGGCCGACGTCGGGCGCGTCGTCGATGTGCGCATAACTGACGAACAGGTCGTACTCGAAACCCGGAACGCATCCCATCGCGGCCCTCCCGTGGCGCTGCACACGATGGCGGCGCAGCCCGTCGCGCGCCGCCAATGCAAGCGTAGTCTGCCGCCGCAGGATTCGCGAGTTGCCTGACTCGCGCCGCCCGGGTGCGCGCGTGGTGCCCGTGCCGCCTGGCTTTCCTGGCCCTGCGCGTCTAGCTTGAGGGGAGGTCCGGGGCGCCCGGACTGACGGCGCGCCAGACCGCGCCCCGGATCACCCTCGGGGCCGTGTCAATGACAAGGAGGAAACGTCCATGTTCAAGCCAAAGGCGATCCTGATGATTCTGGCCGGCTCGTCGGTGCTGTGGGGCGCGCTGCCCCCCGACGCCGCCGGCAGCGACATGTCGTTCTTCGTGACCAGCGTGGGCCTCGGCAACGGCGCCGACCTGGGCGGCCTGGCAGGCGCCGACCGCCATTGTCAGTCGCTCGCCACTGCAGCGGGTGCGGGCCAGCGCACCTGGCGCGCCTACCTGAGCACCCAGGCGGCCGCGCTGAGCGACACGGCTGTGGTGCATGCACGCGAGCGCATCGGCAACGGCCCGTGGCACAACGCGAAGGGCGTGCTGATCGCAGCCAGCGTCGACGATCTGCACTCGCCCAGTTCCGGGCTGACGAAGGAGACTGCGCTCGACGAGATGGGGCAGAGGGTCAATGGCCGCACCGAACAGCCCAACCGGCACGACATCCTCACCGGCTCCAGGCCGGACGGAACGGCTTTTCCGCCCAGCCCGCCGTTTCCGGACATGACCTGCGGCAACTGGACGAAGGGCGGTGATGAAGGCGCGGCGATGACAGGGCACCACGACCGTGCCGGCCCCACCGGCGATAACTGGGCGACCTCCTGGAACTCCGCCCACCCGAGCCGGGGCGGCTGCAGCCAGGCGGCATTGCGCAGCACCGGCGGCGATGGGCTGTTCTACTGTTTCGCCGCGAACTGAGGCGGGCCGACGTGCGGACATGCTATGCGCCGGCCCCGCCGATGCCGTGACGCCGCATCCACGCCCTGAAGTCCGCCGCCTCGCTGTCGCGGCGCAGGCGCGACAGGTGGAGCAGCATGTTCTCCACCATCGAGTGTGCGGCGATCGCGGCCATCATCTCCACACGCTGGTCGGGCGCCAGCCCCAGCTCGACGAACTTGCGATCGATGTCGCAGAAGTGCGCGGCCATCAGCAGGCGAGCGCCAGCTGCGTCCAGGGCAAGGCCGGCAAAGTCGAGCGGATCTTCGGCCTCGATCTCGGCGATCAGGGTGGCAACGGTCTCGGGTGTCATGGCGGTCTCCGCGCAAGGATCCTGTGCTGCCTTCGACCTTGCCACGCGGCCTGAGTGCCGCCACGAGGACGAGTTCGCCGCCGATCCCAGGCGCTCACCACAGGCGCGGATCGGCCCGATACAGCACCCGCCGGGTCCGCACCCTGCGTGCATCCGCATGTGCAGGATTGAGCAGGTAGTTCCAGCCTGCCGGCACCACCACCGAGGGCACACGCAACAGCAGCGCGGCGCCCTCTTCCAGCCAGGCGTCGCCGATCGCCTGGCTTGCGGTGCGGCCGACCGACCAATCCACGTTGTCGGCATTCCAGCCTGGTGGCAGGACAGGCGTCTGCGCCGCCACGAGCGCCGCTGCCGGCAGGCTCACCTCCACCGCCACCATGTCGCGCGGTGGCCGCTGGGGCGTGTGGACGCGCTTTTCGAGCTGGGCGAGGGCAAGGCTGTCGGCGAGGTAGATGACCACCGAGCCAACACCATTCCAGCGCCCGCCGACCGCGGCGGCACCACGGCCAGCGCAACGGAAGTCCTCCGCCGCGCACAGCACGGCGCCGGTGTCGAGGTCCATCCAGTCCTGCGCCAGCCGCCACAAGGAGGCCGTGCGGGCAGCCATCAGGCGGCGGTACCCGCCATGATGCGGCGCAGGGCGTTCATGACCGCCTGGTGTCCGGGCGTGGTCGCGATCAACTCGATCGGGACCGCCCCACCGAGGACGGGCACCGGCGTTGCGAGCCACTCGCGCGCGGCCGCCTCGTCGCCGAACACGCGCGTAGCCGCGCGCTCGACGTCGATGAGACGGGCGACGCGGTCGGAATCGTCCTGCGACAGCGGCTTGCCCTCGCGCACGCGCCGGTCATAGGTCGCCGGCGCCACGCCCAGCAGTTGCGCAAGGCTGCGCCCGCTGCGACCGAAACGGTGCGCGAAGGCGTCCAGCGAGCCGGGCTCGAAGCCCTCGCGCACCATGTGATCGCGCTCGAGGGCCGAGGCCGCGTGCAGGTAACGCTCGATGCTGGCGCCGACGAGCGCGCCGCGCACGGCATACGCAGCGCCAGGCTCTCGGCTGGAAGGACCTGCCTTATTCGTGGACACTTTCATCACCTGATTGTTTTCATGGAATCAATTGAAGCCTTTTGAGCCCAGGGTGTCAAGTTGCGCCCCTCACCTCGACCGGGATCCGGCACGACAGGACCGCCCCGCCGCGCGTGCTAGACTCGCGCCGCTTCCCTCAGTGTGTTCCCGATGCAGATCCAGCTCCTGATTCCCGGCCTGCTGTGGCCCGCCGCAACGCTGCTCGGGCCCGCCTCGGGCCTCGCGCTCGACGGTCTCGCCACCCTGCTCGGCCGCGGCCGGCGCCAGGTCAGCCCCTTCGAGCCCTATGACCGCCAGCTCGCACGGCTTTTTGGCCTGCCCGGCGACAGCGTGCCGATGGCAACCTTGCGCCGCCTGGGCGAAGCCGATGCGCCGCCCCACGATCCCGGCCGCCACTGGCTGTGCGCGGACCCGGTCAATCTGTCCTTTTCGCGCGAGCACCTGCTGCTGCAGGCCTTTCCCGACGACGAGCTCGAGGACGAAGAAAGCGCCGAACTGGTGGCGGCGCTGAACGAGGTCTTCGCCGACCTGGGTCGCTTCGAGGCCTGCACGCCCACACGCTGGTACCTGCGCCTGCACCAGCCGAGCGCAGTCACGCTCTACCCGCTCGACGATGTCACCGGACGCCCCATCAAGCACTTCCTGCCCGAGGGCGAGGACGCCCGCCTGTGGCAGCGCACGATGAACGAAGCACAGATCGTGCTGCACAACCACGCACGCAGCCGTGCCCGCGAAGAGGCCGGGCGACGTCCGGTCAACAGCGTCTGGCTGTGGGGCGCCGGCGCACTCGAGCAGCCCCTGCGGGCGCCCGCGCGCCAGGTGCAGGCCACCGATCCGGTCAGCATCGGCCTTGCCCGCGCTGCCGGGCTGCCGGTCGGCGCACCGGACGCCGCGGCGGCCCTCGCCCAGGACACGCTGGTAGTGCTCGACAGCCAGCGCAAGCCCGCCCAGCAGCTAGACCTCCAGGCGTGGCGCGGCGGTCTCGAAGCCCTCGAGCGCGACTGGTTCGCCCCACTTGCCGCTGCGTTCCAGCATGGACGCCTCGACACGCTGCGCCTCACCGCACCGGGCGACCGCGGAACGCTGCAGCTCGAATTGTCGCGCAGCGCGCGCTGGAAGTTCTGGCGCAAGCCCTACGCCTTCGAGACCGTGTTGAAGTCCCTCGCCCCCGCGCCGATGCCCGTCAGCGACACCCCGCCCCCCACGAATCCAGCCCAAGCCCGATGACCCGCATCCAGCCCCGCGCCGTCTCGCAACCTGCCCTCAGCCGCCTCGCCGATGCCGGCCTCCATCCCCTGCTCGCCCGCCTTTACGCCGCGCGCGGCATCACCCGCGCCGAAGAACTCGACACCAGCCTGAAGAACCTGCTGCCGCCCGAGGCGCTGAGCGGCACGCAGGCGGCCGCGCAACTGCTCGCCGACGCCATCGAAGCCGGCGCCCGCATGGTCATCGTCGCCGACTACGACTGCGACGGCGCCACCGCCTGCGCGGTCGGCATGCGCGCGCTGCGCGCTTTCGGCGCCGACGTGCATTACCTGGTGCCCGACCGCGTCACCCAGGGCTACGGCCTCACGCCGGCGATGGTCGAGCTCGCCGCCCGCCTGGAGCCGGACGTGCTGATCACCGTCGACAACGGCATCGCCAGTGTCGAGGGCATCGCCGCCGCGCGCGCCCACGGCATGACCACCCTCATCACCGACCACCACCTGCCCGGCGACGTGCTGCCCGAAGCCGACGTGATCGTGAACCCCAATCAGCCCGGCTGCGACTTCCCGAGCAAGGCGCTGGCCGGCGTGGGCGCAATGTTCTACACCATGCTTGCGCTGCGCGCCGAGCTGCGCGAGCGCGGCGCCTTTGCCGACGCCAGGGAGCCCAATCTCGCCGACCTGCTCGACCTCGTCGCACTCGGCACCGTGGCCGACGTCGTCAAGCTCGACCGCAACAATCGCATCCTGGTGGCCCAGGGCCTTGCGCGCATGCGCGCCGGGCGCATGCAGCCGGGCATCCGCGCCTTGTTCTCGCTTGCCGGTCGCGAGCCGGCGCGCGCCAGCACCACCGACCTGGGCTTCATGATCGGCCCGCGCCTGAACGCCGCCGGGCGGCTCTCCGACATGAGCCTGGGCATCGAATGCCTGATCACCGACGACGCCGGGCACGCGATGAACATCGCCCAGGAGCTCGACAAGCTCAACCGCGAGCGGCGCAGCATCGAAGCCGGCATGCAGGAAGAGGCGCTGATCCGCCTGGAAGGCTTCGACGCCGGCAACCGCGCCACCGTGGCGCTGTTCGAGCCCGACTGGCATCAGGGCGTGATTGGTATCGTCGCCGGCCGCATCAAGGAGAAGCTGCACCGCCCGACCATCGCCTTTGCGCGCGCCAACGACGGCGAACTCAAGGGCTCCGGGCGCTCGATCGCCGGCCTGCACCTGCGTGACGCACTCGACCTGGTCACCAAGCGCCACCCCGAGCTGATCGTGCGCTTCGGCGGCCACGCGATGGCCGCCGGATTGACGATCCGCGAGACGGAGCTCGCCCGCTTCGACGCCGCCTTCGAGGAAGTCGTCAGCGAACTGCTCGAGCCCGCCCAGCTCGAGCGCCGCATCGAAACGGACGGCACGCTCGAGTCCGGCTATTTCGCCCTCGACGCGGTTCGCATGCTGGACAACGAGATCTGGGGCCAGGGCTTCCCCGCGCCGCTGTTCGACGACGTGTTCCGCGTCGAGCGCCAGCGCGTGCTCAAGGAGCGCCACCTGAAGCTCGAGCTGAGCCGCAACACCGCACGCTTCGAGGCCATCCAGTTCAACCATGCCGGCGGCGCGCCGCAACAGATCCACGCGGCCTATCGGCTGGGCATCAACGAGTTCCGCGGGGTGTCGAGCGTGCAGTTGATGCTGGAACACTTCGAGGCGGCCTGAGCAGCGTGCGGTTTCCATCGCCCCGGGCACCCGGCGACAGGCCCGCACACGCACACGCAGTCGCACTCGCACTCGCACTCGCCGTGCGGCACGCTGCTGGATCTGGCGGCGAGCGCAGGGCGCAGCGAGCAGCGAGCCGGGACGCACCGCCCATGTTGGGCGCACAAGAAGAAAGGCCCCTGAATCTCAGGGGCCTCCAGGTGGGATCGCTTGAACGCCCTGCTTACGCGGCCTTCCTCGCCACCTTCTTCTCGGTGCTGCCGGCAGCGGCACCCACCGGCGGCACGACCTCTTCCGCCGCGGCCAGACTGCGCTCGGCGAACTCGCTGCTGGTCCTGATCACACGTTCATACGCTTCGGTCGCGCTGCTCAGGGCCGACTTGATCTGCTCGACCACTTCGGCGCTGCCGGTGGGGCCGGAGCGGGCCATGGTGTCGAGCAGCGAGCCGAAGGACTGGGCGAGTTCGTTGGCGCGGTCGACGTTGATCTGCCCGATCTCGGCCTGCGACTTGATGCAGATGCTGCTCGCATTGCGCAGGTAGTCGCTGGCCAGCTCGAGCGAACGTGCCGCCGAACCCGACTGCGCAGTCAGCTGCTCGAAGAAGCTCCCGCCATTGCTCACTGTGGCGCTCGCCTTGTACGACCTCACCGTGTTCATGTTGAGCGCGAACATTTGCTCCGCTGTGTTCAGCGTGATCTCAACGATCGCATTGAAGGCATCCCCGTTGGCCGTGACGACTTCGGTAAATCGTTCATGCAAGGGCGTGATCGAATGCATGGTGTGCTCCTGAAAAGTGGAAAGTGGCGATGGCGGTCGCCAAAAAAATGACATGCGGTTTGCCGGTGAAGCTCATCCGGAAGGCAACCCCATTGTGCAGGGCAAGCCGTCAGGCGTCTGTCAGTTCAGTGGCAGCGCAAGGTCGGAAAAACAGTCAATCGGTGTCGGATTATTCCTATGCGCTCTTGGTCGCGACGGAAACCGGTCCGTGCGCTCCACCAGCAGACCCAGAGCCTGGGCACTGGTCTCGATGAAACGCGCCTCGATTTCGCTGCAAAAGGGCCCGAGCAGCACGCAAGCGGGCTCGCGTCGTGCACCTGATCGTCTTCGACCGGACACCCGCGTGACGGCGGGCACGACCAGGTAATAGCCCGGGCGCGACGAATCGACCGGCGGCAGCGCGCGCACCGACCGGCCCTGCTCGCGCAACCCGACAAACCTCTCCTGCAAGTTCTGCACAGCTGTCTCCTCCACGCGGTGGCGCGTCAGGCACTCGCCTCGTGCCTGCCCCGACACCCCCGCTGTCGTTTCGCGCAGCGCTTTCGGGTGATCGGAAAAACGTGCCGTGTGCCTATTCGCGCACCTTCGTTGTTCATTCATTCCGCGCCGCAATCATGCAACTTCGATTGACTGCAGTCTGTCGGCAAAGGGCTGGATCATCGTCGGATGAGCGCACCGTGCACGTAGGATTTTTCCTACACCGATCAATCACTTGAGGCTGGCATACCGCTTTTCGGAAGATTGCAGTAGGCTAAGGGCGGTGTCCCCCGGTTCGGGATCGGGTTACGCCCCTGCTGCGTACCGGATTGCCCGATGGAGTCGATTCCCGATCATGAAGCCTGATTGCCGGCCCCCTAACTCGGCCCAGCCCCCCGCACAACGCGGGCCGGTCGCGGTCGATCGACAAGGCACCGCCTTGCCCGAGCGCGCCGCCGGAACACTGCTGCATCAAACGCGAGGGGATCAGGCCGGGCTGGAGGCGCACTCCGACGTCGCGCACGACAGGCCGTATGATTTGAAGGCGTCGCCGGATCGCTACCTCAGCCTGTTCGATCACGCGCCGACCGCCCATCTCCTGCTGGACGACAAGGGCCGCATTTCCGAACTCAATCGAGCGGCAGCCATGCTGCTCGGAGAAGTCCGCAGCAAGTCGCTCCGCCGTCGTTTTGCGCGGTTCCTGCACCCCGAAGCGATCGACACCTGGCGCCAGTTTCTCCGCCACGGACTGCAGCACGAAGACATGCACAGCTGTGAGCTGAGGCTTCAGCGCCGTGAGCGCGAGGCCTTCTGGGCGCGCCTGAGCGGCCGTCGTCACCTGGAGACGGACGGAACCGTGGTGCTGCAGCTCGCGCTCGAAGACATCAGCGAACGCAAGCAGCTGGAACAGAGGCTGCTCGAGAAGGAGCGCCACCAGCGCGCCCTCCTGGACAACATCCCGTTCATGGTGTGGCTGAAGGACATCGACGGCCGCTTTCTCGCCGTCAACCGCGCATTCGCCCGATCATTCGGCGGAGATCGCGCCGAAGAATTCGTCGGCAAGAGCGATTTCGACCTCGTTCCGCCCGCGCTGGCCATGGGCTACGTCGCCACCGACCGCGAAGTGCTCGCGTCGCGCCGGCAGATCACGCTCGAGGAGGAGACTCACAACAACGGCCACTCCACCTGGTCGGAGACCTACAAGGCGCCGGTCCTGCACGATGACGGCAAGCTGCTCGGCACCGTCGGTTTCGCGCGCGAGATCACCGCTCGCAAGGAGGCCGAGTCCGCCCTGCTGCACCTGAACGACGTGCTCGAAGAAGAGGTCGCCGAGCGCACCGCCGAGGTGGATGCGCGCTCGCTCGCGCTCTCCGAATCGGAGCGCTTCTTCCGCGCGACGATCGATGCCCTGCCCTCCAACCTGTGCGTACTCGACGAGTCCGCCGGCATCGTCGCGGTCAACAAGGCATGGCGCGAGTTCGCCGCCGCCAACGGCGGCAACCCCGACCAGATGAGCGAAGGAACCAACTATCTCGAGGTGTGCGACGCCCCGGCAACGGGTTCGCCGGGCAGCGCCCTCGAGGTGGCGAACGGCATCCGCGAGATCCTGGCGGGGAAGCGCAAATCCTTCGTGCTCGAATACGAGTGCAGCACGCCGGTCGAACAACGCTGGTTTGAAGTCCGCATCTCGCGCTTTGCCGGCGAAGGTCCGGTACGTCTGGTCGTGGTCCATGACAACATCACCCGGCGACGGCAACTGGCAAGCGCCCAGCGCGAAACCTCCCTGCGCCTGAAGCGCCTCGCGGCCCACCTCGAATCGGTGCGCGAGGAGCAAAGCACGCGGATCGCACGCGAGGTCCACGACGAACTGGGCGGCACCCTGACCATGCTCAAGCTCAGCCTCGCCACGACGATGGACAGCCTGACGGAGGCTGCACCCTTGGCGGCCCCGTTGCAGGGCATGCTCGAACAAGTGGATGCGGCATTGCAGACGGTGAAGCGCATCTCCGCCAACCTGCGCCCCGGCATGCTCGACACGCTCGGGCTGCTGGCGACGATCCGCTGGCATGCGGATCAGTTCTCCCGCATGACCGGGATCGCGGTCGAACTGGACATGCCGCCCTATGTGAGCCTCACGGCCGAGGCCAGTACCGCGGTGTTCCGCATCATCCAGGAAGGGCTGACGAACATTGCCAAGCATTCGGGGGCGAAGAAGGTGAGCATCACCGCGGTCACGCACAAGGGAAACCTGATCCTGCGGATCTGGGACAACGGCAGGGGACTGCCGAAGGACAGCCTCGGCAAGCACGACTCGTTCGGCCTGATCGGCATGCTCGAGCGGGCACAGAACCTTGGCGGCGAACTGTCGCTGAGCGGCACGCCACAGAGCGGAACGCAACTGACGCTGCGGCTTCCGCTGGACGCCGGCGCCGCGCCGGCCATTCGGCGCGAGGCGTGAGCATGGTCAGAATCGTCATCGTCGACGACCACGCCGTCGTCCGCAGCGGCCTGCGCCAGTTCCTCGCCGCAACCGAAGACTTCGAGGTCGCGGCCGAAGCCGCAACCGGTGGCGAGGTGCTCGCCCTCGTCAATTCGACCGAAGCGGACGTCGTGCTGCTCGACATCACGCTGCCCGACATCAACGGGCTCGAAGTGCTCAAGCGCATCAAGCTGGTCCAACCCGCCCTGCCGGTGCTGATCTTCAGCATGTTCTCAGAAGAGGAATTCGCGCTGCCGGCGCTGCACGCAGGCGCATCGGGCTACCTGAACAAGGACAGCCCGCCGGCACAGATTCTGACCGCAATTCGCACCGTGGTCGGCGGCGGGCGCTACGTCAGCCCCGCACTGGCCGAGCGACTGCTCGACGGTACGATCCATGCGGCCAGGCGGCTGCCGCACGAGACCCTCTCCCCGCGCGAGATGGCCGTGCTGCTGTTGCTGAGCAAGGGGGTTCCGCTTACCAGGATCGCGGAACAGATGCATCTGAGCGTGAAGACGATCAGCACCTACCGCTCCCGCATCCTGGACAAGCTGAACGTGCAGTCCAACGCCGAGATCACGCGCTACGTGCTGCAGCACAAGCTCGGCCCCGATTAGCAGTCACGGCCAGCCTGTGCTAAAACCCCTGCCTGCATCTGGACACTTCAAGGAACACGCATGACCACCTCGACACTGCAACGCATCGGAAGCCGGGACCGAGCCTGCGCAGACGCCGCCACCCTGCGGTCCGATCCGCCCACGGCGCGCACCTGCCACGACCCCCTCGCGCCCTGGCTCGGTATCGCCAGCCAGGCCAGCGAGATGATGCTCGCCTCCGTCGAGGTCATCGGCCACCGTACCGGACGCATGGCCACCGCCGGCCCTGCGCCAAGCGCCGACGATCTGGATGAGTTCAGCCTGATGGCGCAGGAAAAGTTCGAGGCGGCGACCGAATCGTCGTGGTCGGTGACCGCACATTGGCTGCAGCTCAACCAGCAGCTGTGGGCGCAGATGTTCGCCCAGATGCAGGCCGGCATGGCGGCGATGATGTCGGCGGCAAGCAGCCCGAACGTTGCCGAATCGATGTCGCACCACGCGGCGCTGATCGCCGCCCTGTCCCCCAGTGCCGACGCACACGCGCAGTTCTCCCACGCCGCCGCCGACCTCGCCCGCCGCGCGCTCGAGCCGATCCACGCCCGCGCGACGGCCAATGCCGAGCGCCTCGGCAGGTACGCTGCCGGCACTGCCTGAGCGATGGCGGGAACATCGACGGCGCGCTAGGCTCCAATCGGGCAGGCAGCAACAGGGAGCAAGGGCCACAAGCTCCTGTCACCCCGCCTGGTGAGGCCACGCACCCAGCACCCAGGCATCTTTACGCTGCCGCGTCGTGGCGGCTTCATTCGAGCCGCAGCGAGACTGAAACGGAGATTGCCATGAGCACCGTCGCCCGCTTCCAGATCGATCACGTCCGCTTCCTCGACCCCCAGGGCGAAATTCTCGCCCCGCTTCCCGATTTTGCGCACGACGCCACGGCGCTGCTGCCCTTGTACCGTGCGATGTATCTGACGCGCACCTTCGATGCCAAGGCGATCGCGCTGCAGCGCACCGGCAAGCTCGGCACCTTCGCCTCTGCCCTCGGTCAGGAGGCGATCGGCGTCGGCGTGGCGAGTGCAATGCAGGCCGAGGACGTGCTCTTTCCGTCCTACCGCGAGCACGCCGCGCAGCTGCTGCGCGGCGTCACCATGGCCGAGAGCCTGCGCTACTGGGGCGGCGACGAGCGCGGCAGCGACTTCGCCGGCCCGCGCAGCGACTTCCCGATCTGCGTGCCGATCGCCACCCAGGTGTGTCATGCCGCCGGCGCTGCCTATGCATTCAAGCTCAGGCGCGAAGCGCGCGTGGCGGTGTGCTTTCTCGGTGACGGCGCGAGCTCGAAGGGCGACTTCTACGAAGGCATGAACTTCGCCGCCGTATGGCAGGCACCACTGGTGCTGATCGTCAGCAACAACCAGTGGGCGATCTCGGTGCCGCGCAGTGCGCAGACATCGTCGGCGACACTGGCGCAGAAGGCGATCGCGGCCGGCATCGAAGGCTGCCAGGTCGATGGCAACGACGTCGTCGCGGTACGCCATGTCGCCCGCCAGGCGATCGACAAGGCGCGCGCCGGCGGTGGGCCGAGCGTCATCGAGGCGCTGACCTACCGCCTCGGCGACCACACCACCGCCGATGACGCCTCGCGCTACCGCGACCCGGCGCTGGTGCAGGAGCAATGGTCCTTCGAGCCGCTCACCCGGCTGCGCAACCACCTGCTGCGGCTCGGTGCCTGGGGCAAGGAGCAGGAGGAGGCGCTCGCCCACGACTGCAGCGAGGCGGTCAATGCCGCGGTCGAGGACTACCTCGCCACCCCGCCACCGCAGACGGCGGCCATGTTCGAGCACCTGCATGCCGCACTGCCCAAGGCCCTCGAGGCAGAGCGCGAGATGGCGCTGCGCTTCGCCCCACCGAGCGGAGGCGATCATGGCTGAGATCAATCTCGTCGAGGCGGTCAACCTGGCCCTCGGCCGTGAAATGGAAGCCGACCCGGCGGTGGTGCTGCTCGGTGAAGACATCGGCGCCAACGGCGGCGTGTTCCGCGCCACCATCGGCCTGCAGCAGCGCTTCGGGGCCGAGCGCGTGATCGACACGCCGCTGGCCGAGACCGCCATCGCCGGCACCGCAATCGGCATGGCGGCGATGGGGCTCAAGCCGGTGGCCGAGATCCAGTTCTCGGGCTTTCTCTACCCTGCCCTCGACCACCTCATCAACCACGCTGCGCGCCTGCGCAATCGCACCCGCGGCCGCCTCGCCTGCCCGATGGTGTTGCGCACCCCCTGCGGCGGCGGCATCCATGCGCCCGAGCACCACTCCGAGAGCCCTGAGGCCCTGCTCGCCCATACCCCCGGCCTGCGCGTCGTCATGCCCTCCTCCCCGGCACGCGCCTACGGCCTGTTGCTGGCGGCGATCCGCGACCCCGACCCCGTAATGTTCCTCGAGCCGACCCGTCTCTACCGCCTGTTCCGCCAGCCGGTCGACGATGATGGCGAGGCCCTGCCGCTCGACGTCTGCTTCACCCTGCGCAGCGGCAGCGACCTCACCCTGGTGAGCTGGGGCGCGATGCTGCACGAGACCCAGGCGGCGGCCGACGCCCTGGCGGCCGAGGGCATCAGCGCCGAGGTGATCGACGTCGCCACCCTCAAGCCGCTCGACATGCCGACCATCCTCGAGTCGGTGGCGCGCACCGGGCGCTGCGTGATCGTGCACGAGGCGGCCCGCAGTGCCGGCCTGGGCGCCGAGATTGCCGCCAATCTCGCCGAGGAAGGGCTGTACTCGCTGCTCGCCCCGGTGCAGCGGGTCACCGGCTACGACACGGTGATGCCGCTTTCCCGCCTCGAATATCAGTACCTGCCGAGCGTCGAGCGCATCGTCGCGGCGGCCAGAAAGACCCTGGAGGGATCATGAAGATCTTCAAGCTGCCCGACCTGGGCGAAGGCCTGCAGGAAGCCGAAGTCGTCGAATGGCACGTCAAGGCCGGCGACGAGATCGCCGCCGACCAGCCGCTGGTGTCGGTGGAGACGGCCAAGGCGATCGTCGACATCCCTTCACCCTACTCCGGCCGCGTAGCGAAGCTGTATTGCGAGGCCGGCAAGGTGGTGCACGTGGGCGCGCCTCTGGTCGGCTTCGAGGGCGCGGGCGAAGAGGCCGACAGCGGCACCGTGGTCGGCGAGGTGCAGGTCGGCAGCGAGGTGAAGGCCGAGGCGCCTGCCGCCGTCAGCCACGCCGGCGCCGCCATCCGTGCCACGCCGGCGGTGCGCGCGCTGGCCCGTCAGCTCAATGTCGAGCTGGAGATGGTGACCCCCTCCGGGCCGGATGGCGTCATCACCACCGCCGACATCAAGCGCGTGGCGAAGATCCTGTCCGAGGTCGGCCCGGCCGAGATCCTGCGCGGGGTGCGCCGGGCAATGGCGCAGAACATGAGCCTGGCGCAAAGCGAAGTCGCCGCCGCCACCGTCATCGACGACGCCGACATCCACGCCTGGGCGCCGGACGCCGACATCACCATCCGCCTGATCCGCGCGCTGGTGGCCGGCTGCCGCGCCGAACCCGCGCTCAACGCCTGGTACGAGAGCCACAACATGGGTCGCCGCCTCGTCAGTCGCATCGACGTCGGCATCGCGCTCGACCTCCCCGAAGGCCTGTTCGTGCCGGTGCTGCGTGACGTCGCCCAGCGTGACGCGGCCGACCTGCGCGCAGGCCTCCAGCGCATGCGCGCCGACGTGCTCGCACGCAAGATCCCGGCCGAAGAGCTGCGCGGCAATACGATCACGCTATCGAACTTCGGCATGATCGGCGGCAAGTACGCGTCGCCCATCGTGCTGCCGCCCACGGTCGCCATCCTCGGCGCCGGTCGGGTGCATGAGCAGGTCCGGGCGGTCGATGGCCAGCCCGCGGTGCGCCGCGTGCTGCCGCTGAGCCTGTCCTTCGACCACCGCGTAGTCACCGGCGGTGAGGCGGCGCGCTTCCTGATGGCAGTGATCGAGGATCTGCAACAGGCGTCCTGAGGCGGGCTTACGACCTACACCGCGAGCGCGCAGCGGGCGTCGAGGAGGGCTTCGAGCTCGGCCAGCGGCAAGGGGCGGCTGAACAGGTAGCCCTGGTAGAGGCGACATCCTTGCTGCGCGAGGAAGATGCGCTGCTCGTGGCTTTCCACGCCCTCGGCGACCACGCCGAGCCCCAGGTTATCGGCGAGCACGATGATCATGCGGGCGATCGCCGCATCGTTGGGATCGATCAGGATGTCACGCACGAAACCCTGGTCGATCTTCAGGCGATCGAGCGGCAGGCGCTTGAGGTAGGCGAGCGAGGAGTAGCCGGTGCCGAAGTCGTCGAGCGAGAAGCCGACCCCGCGCGCCTTGAGCGCATCCATCTTCGCGCCGACCTTGTCGACATCGGTCACGAGCGAGCTCTCGGTCAGCTCCAGTTCGAGCCGGGCCGGATTCGCCCCCGAGCGCTCGAGCGCGCTCAACACTTCGCCGACGAAGTCTTCCTGCCTGAACTGGCGTGCGCTGACATTGACCGCGATCTTGAGCTGGGCGCGCTGCGGATCATGCGCCCAGGCCGCCAGCTGGGCACAGGCGGTCTCGAGCACCCAGCGCCCCAGCGGCAGGATCAGGCCGTTCTCCTCGGCCAGCGGGATGAACTCGGCCGGCGGAATCATCCCGCGCTCGGGGTGGCGCCAGCGCACCAGGGCCTCGAGACCGACCACCCTGCCGTCCGCGGCGACCTGGGGCTGGTACTGAAGCAGGAACTGCTGCCTCTCCAGCGCCTCCCACAGCCCGGCCTCCACCTCGGCCCGCGCGCTCACCTCGGCCTGCATCTTCGGATCGAAGAAGCGCAGCGCGTTGCGCCCGGCGAGCTTGGCCTGATACATCGCCATGTCGGCGCGCTTGAGCGGCTCCTCGACGCGTTCGCCCGGGTGGTCACCGAACAGCGTCACGCCCACGCTGGCAGAGACCCGATGCTCCGAACTACCGAGCTCGAAGCGCTTGTGCAAGGCCTGCAGGATCTTGTTGCCGATCGCTTCCGCATGGTGGCTGGCCTCGATGACATCGCTGCTCAGCTCCTGCAGCATGACGACGAACTCATCGCCGCCCAGCCGGGCCACGGTGTCGTCCCGGCGCACGCAGTGGATGAGGACGGCCGCGACCTGCTCGAGCAGGCGATCACCTTCATCGTGGCCCACCGTGTCATTGACGGCCTTGAAGTTGTCGAGATCGATGAACAGCAAGGCACCCTTGCTCCGGTCGCGCGCACCGGCCTCGAGCGCGAACTCGAGCCGCTCCATCAGCAGGCGGCGGTTGGGCAGGCCGGTCAGCGGGTCGAAGTAGGCCAGCCGCCTGACCTCGGCCTCGGACGACTTGCGTACCGAGATGTCGCGCGCCGAATTGAACAGCACCGTCTTGCCATCGACCTCGAGCGGAAACGCACTGATCTCGACCGGCAGCACACTGCCATCCTTGCGCCGAAAGGCCGACTCGAAGGTGTGGACCTCGCGCGATGCGAGCAGGCGCGAAAGGCCCGTGCGCAGCGCCTCCTCCGGGTAGTACGCATCCCATTGCGACACGTTCATGCCGATGATGTCACCGTGCGCGTAACCGAGCATGCGGCAGAAGGCGTCGCTGGCCTCGATCACACTGCCATCCCCATCCATGATGTGGATGCCGTCGCTCGCGTTCTGCAGCAGGATGCGGCTGCGCTGGTTGGCGCGCTCGTTGGCACTGACCAGTCGCCACAGCAGCCCGCCCGCGAGCACCGTGACCGCCAGGAACAGCGCCCACAGCAGCATCGCCTTGCGCACGTCCTCGCGCCATTGCGCCAGATAGTCCTTCTCGCCCCAGCCGAGCACGACGAAGGCCGGCATGCGCTCGAGCTTGCGGTAGGCATTGATGCGCGTGACGCCATCCGCGGTGCGCGTGCTGTAGAACGACTGTGCCTGCACCCCGGAGGCGACGATCTCGCTCAGCTCCTGCGAGCCGCCGCGGCTGCCGATCGCACCCGCCGGCGAGTCGAGCGCGGGCCAGCGCGCGATCATCACCATGTCCTGGTCGCGTATCAGCGCGATGCCATGCGGCCCCAGCCTGAGACCCGCCAGCAGCCCCTGGAAATGCGCAGCCGGCACCGCGGCCGTGATGATCCCGGCAAAGCGGCCATCGCGTGCGTTGTAGCGGCGCGAGAACACGGTGATCCATGTGTCGGCGATGCGCCCGAACAGCAGCTTGCTCGCCCGGGTGCGCTCATCGTCCCGCGCACGGTGCTCGATGAAGAAATCGCGGTCGGCATAGATCACCTGCGTATCCGGCCTCACCCCGTGTCCAAAAACCACCTTCCCCGACGCATCCGTGACGCGGATCTCGACAGACTGCGACAGCCAGCTTTGATGCTCGGCGATCAGACCGTTGACCTCGCCTCGGTCGAGCGACCACCCCTGGCGCAGCTCCCGCTCGAGATGGGCCTGCACCTCGCGTAACAACAGTTCGATCTCGCGCGCCGAGGCGCTCACGCTCTGGTCGAGCAACAGCGCCATGTTCTCGACGGTGGTGCGCACCTCCTGCTCCTTGCGCTCCTTCGCGGCTGACAGCGCATACGCGAGCAGGCCCCCCGTGAAGGCGTTGAGTGCCAGCACGGTGGCGATCAAGGCCAGGAAAACCGTCTTCTTGTTCTGATGCATGGTTCCGCCGGACGAATGTGAGGGGCGATGACGGTCGGTTCGTCGTCGATCCAGCCTGGATGTTAACTGCGCCGGGCCGCTCGCTTCCAGTCATTGCGCGCACCGTGCGGGCACCCCGCGCAAGGCCGGCGCCGACCTGCCCGCGCCACAAACCCGACTGCAGCCCCCGGCGCGCTGCCGCTATAATGCGCGGTTTCCCAGATTGAGCCGGAGCCGCAGCCATGGAAGCCGAACGCCAGAACGCCATTGCCGAAAAACTCGCCGACCTCGCCGCCCGCGGTCGCGAACTACGGAGGTATCTTTGACTACGATGTGAAAGCATCGAAGCTCGAAGAAGTTAACCGCGCGCTCGAAGACCCGGCGGTGTGGAACAACGCCGAGCGCGCGCAGGAACTCGGCAAGGAAAAGCGCCAGCTCGAGGACGTGGTGCTGACGCTGCAGAAGATCGACGCGCAGTCGCGCGACCTGAAGGATCTGTTCGAGCTCGCCGAAGCCGAGGACGACGACGACACCTTCGAGGCGGTCGAGGCCGACCTCGTGGAGCTGCAGGGCGCGATCGAGAAGCTCGAGTTCCGCCGCATGTTCAGCAACCCGATGGATCCGAACAACTGCTTCATCGAGATCCAGGCCGGCGCCGGCGGCACCGAGGCGCAGGACTGGGCGGGCATGCTCGAGCGCATGTACCTGCGCTACGGGGAGAAGAAAGGCTTCACCGTCGAGCTGATGGAAGAGACCGAGGGTGAAGTCGCCGGCATCAAGAACTGCACGATCAAGCTCTCCGGCGAGTATGCCTACGGCTACCTGCGCACCGAGACCGGCATCCACCGCCTGGTGCGCAAGTCGCCGTTCGACTCCAACGCGCGCCGCCACACCAGCTTCACCTCGGTTTTCGTGTTCCCCGAGGTCGACGACTCGATCGAGATCGAGATCAACCCCGCCGACCTGCGCATCGACACCTACCGCGCCTCGGGCGCCGGCGGTCAGCACATCAACAAGACCGACTCGGCGGTGCGCATCACGCATGAGCCGACCGGCATCGTCGTGCAGTGCCAGAACGACCGCTCGCAGCACAAGAACAAGGCCGAGGCCATGTCGATGCTGAAGGCGCGCCTGTACGAGCTCGAGCTGCGCAAGCGCCAGTCCGAGCAGCAGAAGCTGGAAGACTCCAAGAGCGACATCGGCTGGGGCCACCAGATCCGCAGCTACGTGCTCGACCAGTCGCGCATCAAGGACCTGCGCACCAACTACGAGGTCGGCAACACCCAGAGCGTGCTCGATGGCGACCTCGACGACTTCATCGCCGCGAGCCTCAAGCAGGGCGTCTGAGGTTTGACCGAGCCCTTTCTCTCCGACTTCCTCGCGCCCGGCGTCGACGCCGACGAAGTGCCCGAGCTGGCGACGCTGACCTCGGCGCGCCCGCTGCTCGAGGCCTTCATCACGCTGTTCCGCGGCACCGAGGCCGAGGTGTTGATGCGCCTGCTGGTGCTGCGCGAGATCGGCCGCGAGGCGGACGCGCCGCGTTGGTCGCCCGAGGCGCTGCGCGCGCGCTTCACCTATCTCGACCCGGTCAAGCTCGAGACGGTGCTGAAGCGCCTGCGCGACAACGGCCTGCTCGCGATCGGCGAGGACGGCCACTACGCGCTCTCCGACGTCGGCCGCAACGCCGTCGCCGCCATCGCCATGCTGCTGCGATTTGGCGAGGAGGAGGATGCCGAGCTGGGCTTTCTCACCGCCCAGCTCGCCGGACTGCAGGCGGTGGGCAGCATCACGCCCGAAGCGCTCGGCCATCTGCTGTCCAAGCTCAACGACCTCAGCTGGCACTTCGAGGAGTCGATCGCATCCGGCTCGGAGTTCCGCATCCTCGATGCCCGCCGCCGGCTGTCGGCCAACGGGCGCTGGCTCGCGCGCGGCACCGACATCCTCAACACGCTGCTCGCCGACCCCGAGGTCGACTTCGACATCGCCCGCATCGCGCAGCGCATCGGCCTCGCGCAGTCGCGACTGGCGCGGGTGGATGCGTCCTTCCAGCGCGCCCTGAACAAGATCGAGGCCCAGCGGGTCACGCTCGGCGGCTCGGGCATCTCCTCGTCCGACGTCGCCGCCTGGCTGCGCAGCCTCGATGCGTCGGTCATCGCCGGCCTGGCGCTCGACAGCTTCGCCGCGGTGCCGGAGCTGGCGCTGCTGGCCGGCGGCCACGAGCTGCTCGATCGCGCCGAGGCGATGCTCGAAGGCGAGGCCCTCGCCGCCGAGTCGCCGGTCGGCCTGCCGCCGCCCGACGCGGCCGCCTCCGATGTCGCCCTGCAGGCCGAGGACCTGCGCCTGCTCGAGCACTTCACCCAACGCCTCACCGCCTTGCCCGCGCCCCAGCCGCTGCATCAGGTCGTCGCCGGCGGCGGTTTCGCCCCCGCCAGTTATCGCCTGTCGCTGCTGGCGCTGCTGGCCGACGGCGCCGAGGCCGGCCCCGAAGACGGCCCGGTCGGCAGCCTGATGCGGCTGCCGGTGGAGGTCGACTTCGGCGACAGCCTGACCCCGGTCGGCGCCGATGAGATCGCCGCGATGACACTGGGCGAAGTGCGCCCGCGCACGCCCGCCGCGGCCGCATCCCTCGCCCCCCTACAGCCCCAGGCGGCGGGCTGAGCCCGCCACCGACACGCCGCGCCCGTCATGGAACACGAACTCAAGACCCTCACCGCGCGCCTGCTCGCCCAGCGCTGGCTGCCCCGCAGCGACCGCCTGGTGCGGCGCGCGCTGGTGGACGAGACCTTTCGCCTCGAACTCGACCGCCGCCTCGCCGAGGTCGGCCTGCGCCTGCTCGACAACCCCTACGCCGCCCACGTCGGTGTCGCGCTGCAGCCCGAACTGGCCGAGCCGGTGTTCGGCGCCGGGCGCGAATACGCGGCCAGCAACCTCGGCCTGAACCGCGACGAAGTCGCCCTGCTGGTGATCATCTGGTCGCTGATCGTGCTGCCCAAGCGCGAACGCCAGGTCACCCGGCGCGAGCTGGTCGATGACGGCCAGACCGACCTCTTCGGCGGCGACAAGCCGGTCGCACACGGCGAGTCGGTGTCCGGCACGCTCACCGAGGCCTCGCTGATCGCCGACTTCGGCCCCCGCCTGGGCGGACGCACCAAGGTGCGCAACTTCATGCTCGGCAAGCTCGCCCGCCTCGGCTTCATCGAGCGCCGCAACGGCCTGATCAGCGAAGGCCCGCTGCTCGACCTCGCGCTCGACTACCGGGTGCTGGCCGACCGCATCATCCACGGCACCCTGGGCGAAGTGCTCGCTGCCGCCGGCCACCACCTGCCCGGCGCCAATGCCTTCGCCCTTGCCGACCGGCTGCCCGACGAAGCCGACGACGAAGAGGAGGCGCCCTGAGCCATGGCCCTGCCCGTCATCGACCCCGCGCGCTACGAGGACCAGCTCGCCGCCAAGCTCGACCGCTACCGCGCCGACTTTGCCGAGTTCGACCTGCCCGAGCCGGCGGTCTTCCGCTCCGCCCCGCTGCACTACCGGCTGCGCGCCGAGTTCCGCCTGTGGCACCAGGACGGCCGCGTCGACTACGCGATGTTCGACCGCGCCAACCCCAAGCAGCCGATCCTGCTCGAGACCTTCCCCGCCGCCGCCGAACCGATCGCGAGCCTGATGCCGCGCCTGCGCGACGCGATCCAGGCCAGCGAGCCGCTGCGGCGCAAGATCTTCCAGGTCGAGTTCCTCGCCACCCTGAGCGGCGAGTGCCTGGTGAGCCTGGTCTACCACCGCCCGCTCGATGAGGCCTGGGAGGCCGCCGCGCGCGCGCTCGCCGCCGCGCTCGACATCCAGGTCATCGGCCGCAGCCGCAAGCAGAAGATAGTGCTCGAGCGCGACTGGGTCCAGGAGGTGCTCGAGGTCGACGGCCAGCGCCTGCGCTACCAGCAGTTCGAAGGCAGCTTCACCCAGCCCAACGGTGGGGTGAACCAGCACATGCTGAGCTGGGCGCGGGCGCAGGCGCGGGCGCAGGCGCAGGCGGTGGGCGCGCGCCCCGAAGGCGCGGGCGACCTGCTCGAGCTCTACTGCGGCAACGGCAACTTCACCGTCGCGCTGGCGCCGCTGTTCGGCCGCGTGCTCGCCACCGAGATGAGCAAGACCTCGGTGCGCGCCGCCCACACCAACCTCGCCGACAACGGCGTCGGCAACGTCACCATGGTGCGCATGGCGAGCGAGGAGATCAGCGACGCGCTCGCCGGCGGCCGCGAGTACCGCCGCATGGCGGGCGTGGACCTGGCCGGCTATCGCTTTTCCACCCTCTTCGTCGACCCGCCGCGTGCCGGTCTCGACGCGGGCACGATCGCGCTGGCGAAGGGTTTCGACCACATCCTCTACATCTCCTGCAACCCGGAGACCCTGCGCGACAACGTCGCAGCACTGGCGGAAACGCACCGCATCGCGGCCGCGGCCGCCTTCGACCAGTTCCCCTACACCCACCATCTCGAGTGCGGGCTGCTGCTGCAGCGGCGCTGAGCCTCACCGCGACCCAGGCCCATGTTCCACATCAAGACCCTCGAAGTCGTCCACTGGGACTTCTGGCGCCGCTTTGCGCTGCCGCTGGACGCCCAGATCATCACCATCGTCGGCCCCAACGGCTCGGGCAAGACCACCCTGCTCGACGCCCTGCGTACCCTGTTCGCGCTGCGCTGCTCGGGCAAGCGCGACTTCCGCCGCTACGTGCGCCGCGCCGAGCGCAGCTTCGCCTGGATCCGCGCGGTGGTCGCCAACCTGCCGGGCAGCACCGGCAAGCGGCCCTTCTTCCCCTGCCTGACCGACGAGGTCACCCTCGCCTGCCGCATCCGCAAGGCCGGCGGCGACTGGATCCGCGACTACACCATCGTCGATGGCAACCTGCCGATCGAGGCGCTCGAGCAGACCAACGACTGGATCGGCCTGCGCGACTACCAGAACCGCCTGGCCTGGGGCGGGCTGACGCCGGCCATCACCAAGGTGCTGGCGCTGGAACAGGGCGACACCGACAAGCTGTGCGAGTACTCGCCCAAGGCGCTGCTTGAGCTGGTGTTCGACGTCTTCGGCGACAAGGAGGTGCTGGACAACTACCAGGCCGCGCGCGAGGAACAGAAATCCGCCGAGCGCGAGCTCGGCGAGCTGGGCATCGACCTCGACCGCCTCAAGACCCAGGCCGAGGAGAAGAAGGCCGAGGCCAACCGCTTCCTCGAATGGAAGCAGCTCGCCGACGAGATCCACGCCCTGGAAGCCGAGATCGTGCCACGCCTGGAAATTGCCGAACTCGAGCGCGACATCGCCACCGAGCGCGAGGCCTTGCAGCGCGTGGGCCACGAGCGCAGCGACAAGCTGGTCGAGCAGCGCGAGTCGCGCCACCGTCTGGAGATCGTGCGTGCCGAGCAGAGCGCCGCCCAGGCCGAGCGCAAGCGCCTCAAGGATGAAGACAGCGCGACCGAACAACGCTACCTCGCCGCCCACGACCGCGTGCGCGACCTGGAGAAGCTGCTCGCCGAGCGCGACGTGCTGCGCGCCCAGCTCGCCAGCGAGCACGGTGCCGACGCCGTGGCGCTGGAAAAGGAGCACGAGGACGCCGACACCGCGCTCGCCAGCCTGCGCCGCAAGGAACGCGAGCTCGTCGCCGCCTTCGAGGACAAGACCGACACCTTGCGCGGCGAGCGTCACCGCGCCGGCCCGCCGGGCGACGCCGAGGTTGCCCGCTTCCGCGTCACGCTGAGCGCCGAGGGCATCGCCCATCGCAGCCTCGCCGAGGTGGTGGAGGTGACCGACCCGGCCTGGCAGGCCGCCCTCGAAGCCATCCTGCGCCCCTATCGCCACCTCATCCTGCTCGAACGCGACAGCGACCGCCACACCGCCTGGGCGCTCGGCGAGCGCGAACGCTTCCGCCACTTCATCGTGGCGGAACGCGAGACCGCGCCGCCGCCACGACCGCTGAGCCTGGCCGAGGTGGTCGAGTTCGGCGCGCCGGTGCCGCGCTGGCTCGCCGACCTGCTGAACCGCATCCGTCGCGTCGACGACGCCGAGGCCGCACGCGATCTGCCGCGCGAGCAGGAGTGGATCACCCGCGACGGCTATCACCGCGAACGCCGCGGCGCCCGCCACCTCGGCCGGCCGCAGGAATTCCACTTCGGCGAGCTCGCGCGCCAGTCGCGCATCGCCGCACTGCAGGACGAGATCGCCGGGCTGGACAAGCAGCTCCACGCCCTGCGCCCCAAGCTCGACGCCGCCGCCGCCCGGCTCACCGCCATCCGCCAGCGCCTGCTCGGGCTGCAGTCTGCGCAACTGCTCGCGGCCAAGGCCGACACCTATGCCAGCGCCGAGGCCGAGCTGCCCGCCGCGCGCAAGGCGCTCACCGGGGCGATCGCCGAGCGCAGCGAGACGCGGGGCGCGTTGGACCGTCTTTCCGAAACGCTCAACGGCATCCAGATCGAACTCGATCGCCGCAATCGCGAACTCAAGGCAGTCGAGCTGCGCCTGGCCGACCTCGCCCGCGAGCACGGCCCGCGCCGCCACGCCCAGGCCGAACGCATCATGAAGCTACGCCGCCGCCGGCGCGGCATGCCTCCGCACTGGCTGGACGCCGGCGAGCTCGCCCTGCTCGCCGACAAGTACGGCGACGCCCGCGGCGCCCGCCTGCAGCTCGAACGCCTGCGTCGCCACCTCGACGAGGGCGACTGGATCACCGACCCCGCGGTGCTGGTCGTGCGCGACCGCCTCGCCGCCGACGTCGCCGTGCGCGAACGCGACTATCTCAACCGCCAGGGCTACTGCACCACCGCGCGCCTGCATACCGACAATGCGCGCGCCGCCTACATCGCCAAGCTGCGCGCCACCGTGCGCCAGTACGCCAGGAATCTGAAGGCGCTCGGCGAACTCGCCAACGTCAGCGTCGACTGCCCGACGCCGCACCTGGAGAACGACGACCTGTCGCTCGCCCAGGCCGGGCTGGAGGTGCGCTTCGACTTCGACCGCAAGGGCGCGGTCGGCCTCAACGACGGCGAGGCCTCGGGCGGCCAGCAGGTCATGAAGTCGCTGATCCTGCTCATCGGCCTGCTGATGGACGAGGCGCGCCCGGGCGGCTTCGTCTTCATCGATGAGCCCTTCGCGCATCTGGACGTCGCCAACATCGACCGCGTCGGTACCTTCCTGCGCGCCACCCGCGCGCAGTACCTGATCACCACCCCGGTCACCCACAACGCCAACGTCTTCGCCCCCGCGCAGCTCACGCTGGTCACGCGCAAGAAGCAACCCGGCAGCGACTGGGCGCCGCCGATCGGGGTGCTGCAGCGGGCGGTGGATTGAGTCCCCGCTGCCCTCAGGGCTCCAGCAGCGCTTCGGCCGGGACACCAACGCGGACGTTGCCCCAGTGGCGGCCGCCGACGCTGAGCGGCATGGCGATGTCGCACAGCACCTCGCCGGTGTCGCGCAGGTAGGTCTGCAGCAGCATCGGCTCGGTGTTGCGGGCGGCGCGCAGTTCGGGCGGGCGCTCGAACTTGCGGCAGGTGCGGTTGCCGCTCAGATCCTGCGCGGGATCGCCGGTCAACGGCCTGGAGAACTTGCTGTTGTGCGCCGACAGGTAGCTGTCGGTGTTGACGGCCACGGCAAAGGCCGCGCCGCGCGCCGCCGCCAGCGACTCGTCGAGGATGGACTGGCAGCGGCGGGTGAATTCGTCGCCCCAGCTCACCTTGAACTTCTGCGGATTGGTGCCGGCAAGCGGACGGTAGTTGCGGTCGAAGACATCGACGCGCGCATCGAGCATGGCCTGCAGTTCGGCCTGGATGCGATCGCGGAAGAGGCGGGTCTGGTTCACCACCGTGTCGAAGGCGCCGCTACCGATCCTGAAGCGCGAGACCATCTCCTGCACGGCCTCGGTCGCCTTGGCGAGCTCCTGCGTGCGCCGCTCGCAATCGACCATCTCCTGCACGACGGTTCCCGACAGGTCGTGGATCGCGGTGACGTTGGCATGGACATGGGCGTTGGTGTCGGTCAGCGACTCCATGCCGGCAGCGATGTGGATGAGCTGCTCGCTGGTGCGCTCGAATTCGCCCACCATGTGGTTGAACTGGTCGGCCGAGTTGGCGACGACGACGCGCGTCTGCGTCACGTCGGCGTTGATCACCTCGTTCTCGGCGCGCGTGTCGCCCACCAGCTCGAGCATGCCGTTGATGTTGCCGACGATCTCCTGGGTGGCCTTGTTGACGCGCTCGGCGAGCTTGCGCACCTCGTCGGCGACCACGGCGAAGCCGCGCCCGGCCTCGCCCGCGCGCGCCGCCTCGATCGCCGCATTGAGGGCGAGCAGGTTGGTCTGGTCGGCGATCTCGCGAATCAGCGAGGCGATCTGCTTGACGCTCTCCGAGCGCTGCGACAGGTCGTCGACGGTGTGGTTGAAACGCTGCAGCTTCTCGCCGACGGCATTGATCTTGACCTCGATGTTCTGCACCTCGCCCAGCGACTGACGGGCGATCTCGAGGTTGCGGCGGGTCGATGCATCGATCTCGCGCGCATTGAGCGACACCTCACCGATGGCGGCGGTCGAGCGCGTGCTGGCGTCGAACACGGTCTCGGTCATCTCGCCCTGCTGGCGCGCGTCGCGCGCCGAGGTCTCGACCCCGAGCTTGACCTGCACCGCCTCGCGGGCGATGCGCACGCTCATCTGGCGCACCTTGCCGATGATCTCGCGCATCTTCCCGGCGAAGCGGTTGTAGCTGGCGGCAAGCTCGCGCAACTCGTCATGCGTGGTCAGCGGCAGGTCGCGCGAGAAGTCCCCCTCGCCACGCGAGATCTCGTCGAAGATCCCGGTGATGACGCGGATCGGGCGCACGATGAGGTGCCGCAGATAGAGAATCTGGCCGACCATCACCACGAGCACCGCCACGGACAGCCCGAGCATCGCGTAGAGCCCGCCATCGAAGATCCCGGCCACGGCGGCCGCGGTGTGCGCCGGGACCTCGCCCGCCTGAAGCGCGGCCTCGATGCGCGAGCGCTGCAAGTGCCAGACCAGCAGGTAGCCGAGATTGAAGACGAACAGCAGCAACAAGCTGAAGAGCTTCTTGGTCAGCGAGTTCCAGAACGTCTTCTCGATGGTTTCGTACAGCTCCCTGTAGGTGCTCATGGGGCATTCCCGTGTGAAGGCGACAGCGACTGGGCTGTTATCGGTCCCCGTGCTGGCGACTTTAGGGCCTCAACGGCATTCCTCACTGAGGCTCGAGGAGGCCTGCAGCAGCAAGTACTCGCGAAACGCGTCTGCGGGCATCGGACGTGCGCACAGATAGCCCTGCACCCGCGTACAACCATGCGCGAGCAGGAAGTCGAGCTGCTCGTGCGTCTCCACGCCTTCGGCAATCGTCTCGAGGCGCAGGATGCGCCCGAGCTCGATGATCAGCCGCACGATGGCGGCATCCTCGGCGTCGGCACCGATGTCGCGCACGAAAGCCTGATCGATCTTCAGCTTGTCGATGGGAAAGCGGCGCAGATAGGCAAGGCTGGAATAGCCGGTGCCGAAGTCGTCGATGGCCAGCCTCACGCCGAGGGCCTTGAGCCCGCGCAGCGTATCCAGCGTGCGACCCGCGGGGTCCTCCAGCAGCAAGGACTCGGTGAGCTCGAGTTCAAGGCAGTGCGCCGGCAGCCCCGTTTCGGCGAGGATGCGGGCGACGAGCTCGACCGGATCGTTGCGACGAAACTGCAGGGCCGACACGTTTACCGCGATCGTGTGCAGCGCCAGGCCTTCGGCCCGCCAGCGGCACGCCTGCAGGCAGGCCTCGCGCAGCACCCACTCGCCAATGGGGACGATCTGGCCACTGCTCTCGGCGACCGGGATGAAGCGGTCGGGCGGCACCCTCCCGAGTTCGGGGCTGTGCCAGCGCAGCAGCGCCTCCGCCCCGGCAATGGCGCCGGTGACCAGGTCGACCTGGGGCTGGTAATGGAGCTCGAGCTCGCCGCGCCCGATGGCGTGACGCAGATGTCCCTGCAGCAGCAGTCGATCGTGCGCATCGGCGTTCATGCGCGCCGCGAAGAAGCGGTAGGTGTTGCGTCCCGCCTCCTTGGCCGCGTACATGGCCGTGTCGGCCTTCAGCAACAAGGCGTCGAAGTCGGCGCCGTCATCGGGATGCATGGCGATGCCGATCGAGAACGAGCAGGTCAGCGCATGGCCGTCGACCTCGAAGCCGGGCGTCATCGCATCGAGGATCTTCTGCGCCACCTGCGAGGCCGACTCGGCGCCGTGCAGGCCCGGCAACACGATCAGGAACTCGTCACCGCCCTGCCGGCTGATGGTGTCGCTGTCGCGCACGCAGGCCGACAGTCGTGCCACGACCGCCTGCAGCAGACGATCGCCGAGGGTGTGGCCGAGCGTGTCGTTGATGATCTTGAAATGATCGAGATCGAGGAACAGCAGCGCCACCTGCAGCTTCTCGCGTGCCGAGAAGGCCAGCGCCTGCTGCAGGCGGTCACGCACCAGCACGCGATTGGGCAGGCCGGTCAGGGCATCGTGGTGGGCGAGATAGGCGAGTTTCGCCTCCATCGCACGGCGCTCGGTGAGGTCGGCGAAGATCGCCACGTAATGGGTCGCACGCCCGTCATCGTCGCAGACGGCGCTGATGCGCAGCCATTCGGCCAGCGCCTCGCCGCTGGCCCGCCGGCTCCATGCCTCGCCCTCCCAATGCCCGCTGTCGCCCACGGCCGCCCACACCGTGGCCAGATCGGCGGCGCCCGCACGCTGCTCGATCAGCGAGTCGATGCTGAGCTGATCGATGTGTTCGGCGCCATAGCCCATGATGCGCTTGAAGGCGGCATTGGCCGCCACCGCCCGGCGCCCGGCATCCAGGATCAGGATCGCCTCGCCGCTGCGCTCGAATACCTGCGCGGCGAGCCGCAACTCGCGCTGGGCTTCGCGCTGCGGGCGCAGGTCGACGTCGACGCAGTACATCTCCGGCCGATCCTGCTCGTTCTTTAGCAGGACGTGACTGGAGAAGACCGGCAGCAGGTGACCGTCCTTGTGCCGCAGTTCGATCTCGCCGGCGGGAATCGGCCGACCCAACTCGACCCAGTCGCGATGCAGGGCGATGACGTCTTCCCGCATCGGCTCCGGGATGATGAGCTCCTCCAACCGCCGCCCCAGCGCCTCTTCGCGCGTATGGCCGTACAGCCGTTCGCTCGCCGAGTTCCACACCACCACGCGGCGCTCGATGTCGTAGCCCTGCACGGCGATGTTGTCGATGTCCTCGAAGACCGCGCGCAGGCGCTGCTCGCTCGTCGGTGGAGCACTGGGTGCCGGGCCGCCATCGGCGAAACCAGGTTGGGGCGGAGAGTTCATGACAATGACGCGGACGACAGGGGTCCGCCATCATGCTGCGCGGCAAGCTGGCCGGTCGCGGCAATAGCTCACGACGGCAGACGAATTCCGGCGGTGACGCGCCGCGCGCGCCGCGACCGCGCACCACGGCGAGCCGAACGCCGCAGGCGTGCGCACGGCCCGGCAATTGCTCCGTCTTCACGGGCCTGCCACAATTACGCCTTTCGCGCCGGCGCAGCGCCTCGCCGCCCCACCCCAATCTCCACGCATCGAACGCCAAGCCATGTCCGACCAGACGAACTCCCAGCCGCAGGACGAAAACCACCTGATCGCCGAGCGCCGCGAAAAACTCGCCGCCTGGCGCGCCAGTGGCCGCGCCTTCCCCAACGACTTCTCGCGCGAGAACACCGCCGGCAAGCTCGACGAACTGTATGGCGACAAGGAGCCCGAGGCGCTCGAGGCGACACCGGTCGAGGTGAAGGTCGCTGGCCGCGTCATGCTCAAGCGGGTGATGGGCAAGGCCAGCTTCATCACCATCCAGGACCTGTCGGGCCGCATCCAGCTCTACGTGCAGCGTGACGGCGTGGGCGAGGACGTGTATGCCGAATTCAAGACCTGGGACATCGGCGACATCGTCGGCTGCGTCGGCACGGTGTTCAAGACCAAGACCGGCGAGCTCACCGTCAAGGCGGCCGAGATCCGCCTGCTGACCAAGAGCCTGCGTCCGTTGCCGGACAAGTTCCACGGCCTCACCGACGTCGAGCAGAAGTACCGTCAGCGCTATGTCGACATGATCATGAACGAGCAGACGCGCTTCACCTTCGTGGCGCGCAGTCGCATCGTGCAGTCGATCCGCAACTACATGACCGGCCACGGCTTCCTCGAGGTCGAGACGCCGATGATGCACCCGATTCCTGGCGGCGCAACGGCCAAGCCCTTCACCACCCATCACAACGCCCTCGACATGGAGCTGTTCCTGCGCATCGCGCCCGAGCTCTACCTCAAGCGCCTGGTGGTCGGCGGCTTCGAGAAGGTGTTCGAGGTCAACCGCAACTTCCGCAACGAGGGCCTGTCGCCGCGCCACAACCCGGAATTCACGATGATGGAGTTCTATGAGGCGTATGCGGACTACCGCAGCCTGATGAACTTCACCGAGGGCCTCATCCGCCAGGCCGCGCGCGAGGCGCTCGGCACCGAGTCCTTCGTCTACCAGGGGCGCGAGCTCGACCTGTCGCGCCCCTTCCATCGCCTCACCATCGTCGAGGCGATCCGCAAGCACCACCCGGGCTTCAACCTCGAGCAACTGGCCGACGCCGAGTGGCTGAAGGAAAAGATCGTCGCCTTCGGCGAGAAGGTGAAGCCGGGCGGCCTGGGCAGCCTGCAGCTGCAGCTGTTCGAGGCCTGCGCGGAAGACCAGCTGTGGGAGCCGACCTTCATCATCGACTACCCGGTCGAGGTCTCGCCGCTGGCACGCGCCTCGGACACCAACCCCGAGATCACCGAGCGCTTCGAGCTCTTCATCGTCGGCCGCGAGATCGCCAACGGCTTCTCCGAGCTCAACGATGCCGAAGACCAGGCGGCGCGCTTCCTGGCCCAGGTCCGGGCCAAGGACGCCGGCGACGAAGAAGCCATGTACTTCGATGCCGACTACATTCGCGCGCTCGAATACGGCCTGCCCCCGACCGGCGGCTGCGGCATCGGCATCGACCGCCTGGTGATGCTGCTCACCGACGCCCCCTCCATCCGCGACGTCATCCTGTTCCCGCAGATGCGCAAGGAATGAGCGCCTGAGCGCTGTTCCTGCCCGCGGCGCCCATCCGATCCCCGCCGGCGCCCCCGCTCATGAGCCGGGGCGCCGGCGGCCGCATCCGTCCAACTGCCTCGTGCCGCCATGGATACCGTCCAGATCGTCGTCCTCGCCATTCTCCAGGGGCTCACCGAGTTCCTGCCGATCTCCAGCTCGGCGCACCTGATCCTGTTCCCGCGCCTTGCCGGCTGGGAAGACCAGGGCCTGGCCTTCGACGTGGCGGTGCACCTGGGCACCCTCGTTGCGGTGCTCGGGTACTTCCGCGACGAGATCCTCGCCATGACGCGCGACTGGGCGGCGTCGCTGCTTCGACGCCAGCGCGTGGGCGACAGTCGGCTGGCGTGGGCGGTCATCCTCGGTACCATCCCGGTCGGACTCGCCGGACTGCTGCTCAAGGGCTTCGTCGAACAGGCGCTGCGCTCGCCGCTGATCATCGCGTGGACGACGATCGGCTTCGGCCTGCTGCTCTGGGTGGCGGACCGCCACTGCCGCACGGTCGAGCGTCCGCGCAGCGAGCATGCGCTCACCCGCCGCGACATTCTGCTCATTGGCTGCGCGCAGGCCCTCGCCCTCATCCCGGGCACCTCGCGCTCCGGCGTCACCATGACCGCCGGCCTGCTGCTCGGCCTGTCGCGCTCGGGCGCGGCGCGCTTCTCGTTCCTGCTGTCGATCCCGGTCATCGTGCTGGCCGGCGGCCTGAGCGCACTCGACCTGATCAAGGAAGAGCACGTCGTGAATTGGTCGGCGATGGCCATGGGCGCGCTGCTCTCCGCGCTCAGCGCCTATCTGTGCATCCACCTCTTCCTGAAGCTCCTCGACCGGGTCGGCATGCTGCCCTTCGTCATCTACCGGCTCGCCCTCGGCGCCTTCCTGCTGGCACTGTTCTGGGGCCAGTAAGCTGAGCGCGGCCACCCGCACGCGGATCGCGCTGGGCGCCGACGTCCGCCTGACCCGCTACCGGCGGATCGCGGCCGCCTGACCGGCCTCGCCCGGCGCACCGCCGGCACGTTCGGCGCGCAGTTCGGCCAGTTCCTGGCGCAGGTTCCTGAGCTCGGCCATCACCTGCTCGTGTTCGCTCGCCACCAGCTCGCGCGTTTCTTCCTGCTCGGCGTGGTCGCTGGTGTTCATCGCATCGACGACGATGGCGATGAACAGGTTGAGCACGGCAAAGGTGGTCGTCAGGATGAAGATCACGAAGAACAGCCAGGCCAGCGGGTGCACCGCCATCACCGGACGCACGATGCCCATCGACCACGACTCCAGCGTCATGACCTGGAACAGCGTGTAGAAGGACGCGCCGATGCTGCCGAACCACTCGGGGAAGTCGCCGGCAAAGAGCTTGGTCGCCATCACCGCCGACACGTAGAACACCAGCAGCAACAGGGTCAGCACCGAGCTCATACCCGGGATCGCGCGCAGCAGCGCACTGACCACCTTGCGCATCGAGGGCACGACCGAGATCAGGCGCAGCGCACGCAGGATGCGCAGGGCACGCAGCACCGACACCCCCTCGCCCACCGGCAGGAGGGTCACGCCGACGATCAGGAAATCGAACACATTCCAGCCGCTGCGAAAGAAGTTGTGCCGATACACGATGAGCTTGAGCACGATCTCGAGCACGAAGATGGCGAGCGCGATGCGATCGAGCACGACCAGCAGGCTGCCGGCCGTGGCCATCACCGAGGGCGAGGTCTCGAGACCGAGCGTGATCGCGTTGATGACGATCACCGCAATGATGAAGTTCTGGAAGCGGGAAGATTCGACGAGAGCTTTGAGTGCGGGCATGGGTCAATACGGGCTGATCAAAATGGCCGGCGCGCAAGCTACCATTACGCGCTTGCAAAAACCACCTCGAGGCCGGGCCCACGCCCCGGGCCTCGACGCCCCCAGGCAGCCGCCGCCCATGCCCATCGTTCCCGCCCGCCTCGAACACAGCGCCGAAGGCGTCCCCTACTCCAGCGCCTTCGACGACATCTATCACGCCAGCGACGGCGGCCTGGGCCAGGCCCGGCACGTGTTCCTGGCCGGCAACGGACTGCCGCGGCGCTGGCAGGGGCGCGAGCACTTCGTCGTGCTCGAGACCGGCTTCGGCCTCGGGCTCAACTTCCTCGCCACCTGGGCCGCCTGGCGCGAGGACCCGAGCCGTTGCACCCGCTTGCACTTTGTCTCCTGCGAACTGCACCCGTTCACCCGCGAGGACCTCGCCTGCCTGCAGGCACGCTGGCCCGAGCTCGGCGCGCTGGCGGCGCAATTGCAGGCGCAATGGCCGGCCCTGACCCCCGGCGTGCATCGCCTGCACCTGGACGAGGGCCGCGTCATGCTGACCCTGTACCTGGGCGACGCCCGCGACGGCCTGGCACAGCTGGTGGCGCGCGCGGATGCCTTCTACCTGGACGGCTTCGCCCCGGCAAAGAACCCCGAGCTATGGTCGCCGCGGATTTTCCATCTGCTCGCCGGCCTGGCCGCGCCCGGCGCCACGCTGGCCACCTGGTCGGTCGCCGGCGAGGTCCGCAACGGCCTGCGCCACGCCGGCTTCGAGCTCGAGAAGGTGCCGGGCTTCGCCAGCAAGCGCCAGATGTTGCGAGGCCGGCTCGTCCACGGCCGCGGCCAGCTCGAACGCAGCGCCGGGGCGCCGGAAGCGGCCCGGCACGCCCTCGTGATCGGTGCCGGCCTGGCCGGCTGCAGCATCGCCGAGCGCCTCGCCGAGCGCGGCTGGACGGTGGAACTGATCGAGCGGGCGACGGGGCCGGCCAGCGGCGCCTCGGGCAATCTGGCCGGCGTGCTGCGCCCGCTGCCCAGCCTCGACGACAACCGCATGAGCCGGCTGACCCGCGCCGGCACGCTCCATGGCTGGGCCCACATTGCCCGCCTGCGGGCACGCGGTGTCCACGTGCGCGCCGAGGCCTGCGGCGTGCTGCACCTGGCGCGCGATGGAGCCCAGGAGGCCAAGATGCGGGCCGTGGCCGAACGCCTGGCCATGCCTGAGGCCCACCTGCGCTACCTCACCGCCGGCGAAGCGGCGGACCTGGCAGGCTGCGCGGTGGCCGCCGGTGGCTGGTGGTTTGCCGACAGCGGCTGGGTTCAGCCCCCCAGCCTGTGCGCGGCCAACCTCGCCGCAGCGGGGCCCCGACTGCGGACCCTTTTCGGCCAGGCCGTGAGCCGGCTCGAGCGCCACGCCGATCTGTGGCAGGCAATGGATGCTGCGGGCCGCTGCATCGCCGCGGCGCCGGTGGCGATCCTCGCCGCGGGGGTGGGCGTGCGTGAGCTGATCGGCGCCGAACGCCTGCCCGTGGTCAGCGCCCGCGGCCAGGTCTCGCTGCTGCCGGCTGACGCTGCCAGCCCACCGCGCGTCGTCGTGTGCCGCGGCGGCTATGTCAGCCCCGAAATCGACGGCCTGCGCTGCGCGGGCGCCACTTTCGACGTCAACGATGAGGACCCCGCGCTGCACGCAGCGGATCACGCCGAGAACCTCGCCAGGCTCGAAGCGATGCTGCCGGGCTTCACCCGCGCACTGGGCACGGTTCCGCTGCAGGGCCGCGTCGGCTTCCGCCCGGCCTCGCCCGACCGCCTGCCGATGGTCGGTGCCCTGCCGCAGGTCGGGGTGACCCACGCCAATGAAGGGCTGGCCGGGCTTGCTCGCCAGCCCGGGCTCCACGTGCTGTCGGGCTACGGCGCACGCGGCCTGGTGTGGTCGGCGCTGGCAGCCGAAGCCCTCGCCAGCGCGCTGTCGGGCGAGCCGCTGCCGCTCGAGCGCGAGCTATGGGACGCGCTCGACCCCGGCCGCTTTCTGCTGCGTCCAGCCCGACAAGGCGCCATCAGGGAATGACGACCGCGCGCATCAAGGCGCTGCGGGCAGCCCTCGATCTGACCGAGTGGCGCCTGGAGACCACCCAGCGCCTCGCCCAGGTGGGCGACTGGGAGCTCGACCGCGACAGCGGACGCATGACCTGGTCGCGTGAGCTGTTCCGCCTGTTCGAGCGCCCCGAGGCGCTGGGCGAGCCCGACATCAACGAGGCGCTCGCGCATTACACCCCTGCCTCGCTGGACCGCACACGCGACCTCTTCTGGCACGCGATCGACACCGGCGACCGCTGCACGCTCGAGCAGGAGGTGCTGCTGCCCTCGGGCCAGTTGCGCCACCATGTCACGGTGATCGAGCCGCACAAGGATGCGAACGGGCGGGTGTTCAGGCTCTACGGCACGGTGCAGGACATCACCGCGCGCAAGCGCCTCGAGGCCGAGCGCCTGCGCCACCTCGCGCGCCTGGCCGAGCTGTCGCGCCACCTGATCGCGGTCGAGGAGTCCGAGCGCCGCCAGCTCGCCAGCGCCCTGCACGATCGCGCCAGCCCCAACCTCGCGGCGCTGCACATCCTGCTCGCCAACCTGGTCGACAGCCTGCCCGACGCGGTTCGCCGCGCGTGCGAGCCCACGCTCGAGGACGCTGCTGCCCTGCTTGCCGACACCACGGCGGGAATTCGCGAGATCTGCACCGACCTCAGGCCGGCGACGCTGGACTACGCCGGCCTCGAACCTGCGCTGCGCGAGTATGTCGAAGCCTTCAGGAAGCGCACCAGGATCGACGTGGTGTTCGCAGCGACGGGCGAGCACATCCACAGCCTCGAATCGAGCGCGCAGACCTTGCTGTTCAGGCTCGTGAAGGAGGCCCTGACGAACTGCGCCAAGCATGCCTGTGCCGGGCGCATCCAGATCGCTCTCGACAGCAATGCGAGGCAGACGCGGCTGAGCATTGCCGACGATGGCGTCGGCTTCGATTTCGCCCAGCTCGGCGAACCAGGCAACACCCCGGGTCTGGGCCTGATCACGATGCGCGAACGCGTCGAACTGGCCGGGGGCGTGTTCGTCCTGTTGACCCGTCCGGGAGACGGCACCGTGATCGAGGTGTCGATCCCCCACTCCCGTCCGCTGCCGGAGCGACCATCATGAAGCTTCGCATCGCGCTTGCCGACGACCACCAGATGTTTCGTCACGCCCTGCGTGCGCTGCTCGCGCGCGCCCCCGATCTCGAGGTCGTGGCCGAGGCGGCCAGCGGCGCGGAGGTGCTCGCCGTCGCCGCCACACAGCCCATCGACCTCGTCTGCATGGACATTGCCATGCCCGGCATGAACGGCATCGAGGCGACGCACAAGCTGCTTGCCGCGCATCCTGCGATACGCGTGATCGGGCTGTCGGCCTACGCCGACCGCCAGTTCGTCATCGAGCTCCTCAACGCCGGCGCCCGCGGCTACATCACCAAGGCCGAAGCAGGCGACGAACTGCTGCGTGCGATCCGCACCGTGCGCCAGGGCCGCACCTACCTGTGCCCCGACGTGGCGGGCACGGTGACCGGCGCCTTGCGCGACCGCGACGAACTCGACACCGCCGTACCCCGCCTCACGGCGCGCGAACGCCAGGTGCTGCAACTGATCGCCGAGGGCTACACCTCGCCGCGCATCGCCGAGCGCCTGCACGTCGCGCCCTCCACCGTCGAGGTGCATCGGCGCAACATCATGCGCAAGCTCGACCTGCACAACGTGGCCGAGCTCACCCGCTACGCGATCACCAACGGCATCAGCCCGAGCGCGGTCAGCGAGGTTCCACGGCAGGTTTGAAGGGTGCACAGGGGACGCCTACCGGTTTCCAGGTAGGCAGAACAAGCGGAAGCGGGTATGTGCCCACGATGGGCATTTCGCTAGCATTTACAGCTTGAGGTTTTCCAGTACCTCGCTTCCGGAGATCGCCATGAGCACCTATTCCACCACCGCAAGATTCGCCGCAACGGCCAACACCAGCATCGCGCACCTGCAGGCCTACGCCCAGATCGCCATCGACGCCTCCGAGAAGCTTCTCGCCCTCAACCTCGACACCGCCCGCACGCTGTGTGAACTGGCCTCCAGCAGCGCCGCGCAGATCGACCTCAAGGATCCGCAGGACACGCTGGCCAGGCAGTCCGCCTCGCAGAGCAAGGGCTTCGAGCACCTCACCGACTACCTGCGCGGCGTCGGCGAACTGTACGTGCAAACCCAGAACGACGTCGCCGATGTTGGCGCGCGCCAGTTCGCTGACCTGCAGCGCTCCTTCCAGTCGCTGTTCGACGAGGCCGGCAAGCTGACCATGGTCAACCCGCTCGACATCATCGCCGCACCCGAGACGAGCAGCCCGCGCCAGCGCAAGGCGGCCTGATCGCCCCCGCTCGCAGCCAGAAAAGCCCCGGCCCGACCGGGGCTTTTTCTTGCCCCCGAGCGGGATGCTTGATGATCATCAAGCATCCATCGGCACAGAGCCCGCGGATCGACTGAGGCTTCACGATTCTTGATGCCGATCAACGCGGCTATCCGTCAGCCTGCAAGAGTGCGCACCAGGAGTCGGTCATCGTCGTGGTCGACGACAGGACGCGCAAGCTCAAGGTGGTGATCCGCGATCCGCGCCTGATCACACCGACCGGCAAGTTCAACGTCTATAACACCCAGCACGACGTCCCTTAAAATCGAGGGGCCCGGAGGGCACAGCGTCCGACCGGCATGGTGCCGGCACCGCCGGTCGGACGACGGACGAAGGGCCTGACTCTCTTGAACACACGGTTACGACGCGGTACTTGGGCACAACGGGACTTCCTGTCCCGCTGTGCCATCTTTTTTGGACTCTCGCCCGAACGCCTCGACGGGCTCGAGCGCGCCGGGCGCCTGCTCGAGCTTTCGAGCCACGCCATGCTGTATCGCGCCGGTGAGCCGGTACGCGAGGCCTGGCTGCTGTGCAGTGGCAGCGTCGTGCGTTTCCTGCCCCTCGAGGACGCTGGCCGCAAGGTCATCGAGGTCGTGCAAACCCCGCAGCTGCTCAACCTGGGTGAAACCTTCAGCGCCACGCACTACCAGTCATCGTGCGAGAGCAGCACGCGCTGCATCCTCGTCGCCATCGACCTGCGGGTGCTGCGTGCGATGATGGCCGCGGAGCCCGCGCTGAGCGCGAACCTGATCGAGACCCTGGCCCGCCGCCAGGTTGCGGTCGAAACCGACAGCCGCGGACATCATCGCAGCACCACCGGCGCCCAGCGCATCCTCGACTACCTCCTCGCACAGGCAGGCGACCGCAACGCGCTGGCCGGTGAGACCACCGTCACGCTCAAGGCCACCAAGAAGGTGATCGCCTCGCAGGTGGGCCTCACGCCCGAGGCCTTCTCGCGCAGCCTGCGCCAGTTGATCGACCAGGGCGTGCTGATGGTCGACAAGCGCAACTTCCATATCCAGCACGCCGCCCTGCTCGATACCGGACTGGGCGACTCCGCCCACCGTCTGAAGTTCGCGCGCAAGTCGCGACGCGATGCCGCGAACACGGCTGGCCAACCCGCCCCCGGTGCGCTCATCAATCTCTGCGGTCGGCTGCGGTTTCTGTCGCAGCGACTGGCGATTGCCTGGGCCCGGCTCGCCTGGTCGATCTCGCCCGCCGATGCGAGCGTCAGCCTGCGTCAGTTCGACAGCGAGTTCGAGCGCATGCTGGCACGCCTGCGCGGGCTGCCGCTCGAGGCCGCCCTGCACGAACCCCTGGCGGCCGTGCTCCAGGCCTGGCCCGCCTACCGCCAGGCCCTGTTTGCCGGCGGCGTCTCCGCGGCGGACAGCGCGAGCCTCCTGCGCCAGAGCGAAGCGCTGCTCGAGGCCGCAGACCGCCTGACCGGCGCGGCCGAACACTGCGCCGGTACGCCGGACGCGCGCTACGTCAACGTCGCAGGCAGAAACCGCATGCTGTCGCAGCGCATCGGCAAGCTGTACCTCTTTCGCGAGCTGGTCGACGCCCGCAGTTGGGTCGACGAGCAGATCGCCGCCTCGATTGCCGAGTTCGAGGCCAATCTTGACGAACTGCGCCACAGTGGCCGCCGGCTCGCGGAACTCGTCGCCCAGCTCGACGAGGTCGGCCAGCAGTGGGAAAAATTCCGCCGCGCGCTCGAGCCCGACCCGTCCCATCTGAACAGAACCCGACACGCCCGCCTGCTGCTCGCCGAGGGCGACCGCCTGCTGCGCTATGTCGACACGACCGTCAAGCTCTACGAAAGGCTGAGCAAGTGAGGCGCCACGACCCGGGCCGGGGCTGGCGCATGGATACAGGCACCTGAACGTCAATGTCATCGAAATCAACCCTGAAGCACGGCCTTGAGCATGTCCGCGAGCTGCTCGGCATTCCCCACCGCGGCCAGCACGGCGGCGAGCCCTGGGTGGCGAGCGTGGGCGGCCTGCTCGGCATCGCGCTCGTGGTGGCGGTCACCCAGGCCATGCTCGGCACCGAGGCGGCGGTCTTCGTCGTGCCCTCGCTCGGCGCGGCCGCGGTGATCGTGTTCGCCGCGCCACACAGCCAGTTCGCCCAGCCCTGGCCGCTGCTTGCCGGCAACATGTTGTCGGCGCTCGTGGGCGTGCTGTGCCAGCTCGTGATCCGCGAGCCGACCCTGGCGGGCGCGGCGGCGGTGGGGGGCGCGATCGGCGTCATGCACCTGGCGCGCTGCATCCATCCGCCGGGGGGCGCGACCGCGCTCGCCGCCGTGGTCGGCGGCCCGGCGATCCACGAACTGGGCTTTGCCTACGCGCTCTACCCGGTCGGGCTGAACTGCCTGATCCTGGCCGCTGCCGCGGCCCTCTTCAACTACCCCTTTCCGTGGCGGCGCTACCCGGCCAGCCTGACGCACTACGCGCCGCTGCCGCCGGGCCGTGGCGGCGCCGGCTACCCCCGGCCCAGCGACGATCAGGTGCGCGAGGCCATGGACGAGCTCAATGTCGTCATCGACGTCAGTCCGGAAGAATTGCGCCAGGTGATCCACCACGCGATGTCGATCGCGCAGCGCAACGCCGACAGCCTGCTGCCCCAGGTGAAGGCCGGACACTTCTACTGCAATGACCGCCCCGGCCAGCAATGGTCGGTACGCCAGATCATCGACGAGCACCGCTCGGCCAATCCGGACCAGGACATCGTCATCTACCGGGTGGTCGCCGGGAAGGGCTTGAATCGCACCGGGAGCTGCACCCGGCTCGAGTTCGCACGCTGGGTGGGGAGCGAGTTCCGCCCCCGACGCAAGCCATCGTGAGGCGGGCCCAGGCCGCTTGGCCCAGGCAGTGAGGCTTCAGAGCTGACGATCGAGTCGTGCCAGGACGCGATCGCGGCCGAGCACCTCGAGCACGGCGTCGATCGACGGCGTCTGCGGCACGCCGAGCACCGCCACCCGCAGCGGAATCGCCACCTGAGGCATCTTCAATCCGTGCTCGGCCATGGTGTCCTTGATCGCCTGGCTCAGCGCCGCCCTCTCCCACGCGACCTCGGCGAGCCGGCCGCGCAGGCTGGCAAGGGCCGCACGCGCGGTCTCGGTCAGGTGCTGGCCGATGACCTCCGGCGCAGGATGGACGTCGGCGACGAAGAGCGCCGCCGAGTCGGCCAGCTCATTGAGGTTGGCGACCCGGTCCTTGTACAGCGCCACCACCGCCTCCAGCGCCACCCCGGTTTCGGGATTCACGCCACGGCGCGCCAGGCGGTTGGCCACCTCGGCCGCCAGCAAGCGATCGTCGGCCTTCTTGATGTACTGCGCGTTGAGCCAGTTGAGCTTCTCGGTGTTGAACTGCGCCGCCGAGGGCGTGATGTGGTCGAGGTCGAACCACTCGACGAACTGCTGGCGGCTGAAGATCTCGTCGTCGCCATGGCTCCAGCCCAGGCGCGCGAGGTAGTTGATCACCGCCTCGGGCAGGTAGCCGTCGTCGTCGTACTGCATCACGCTCACCGCGCCGTGGCGCTTGGAGAGCTTGGTGCCGTCGTCACCGAGGATCATCGACAGGTGGGCGTACAGCGGCACCTCGGCACCGAGCGCGCGCAGCACGTTGATCTGGCGCGGGGTGTTATTGACATGGTCGTCGCCGCGGATGACATGGGTGATGCCCATGTCCCAGTCATCGACCACCACGCAGAAGTTGTAGGTCGGCGTGCCATCGGCGCGGGCGATGATGAAGTCGTCGAGCTCCGCATTGCCGATCTCGATGCGGCCCTTGACCAGATCGTCCCACGCCACCACACCCTCGGTCGGGTTACGGAAGCGCACCACCGGCTGCACGCCTTCGGGCGGCGGCGGCAGGACCTTGCCCGCCTCGGGCCGCCAGCGGCCGTCGTAGCGCGGCTTCTCACCGCGCGCGCGCTGCTCCTCGCGGATGCGGTCGAGCTCTTCGGGCGACATGTAGCAGTGATACGCGGTGCCGGCAGCCAGCATCTGCCGGATGACCTCCTTGTACCGGTCCATGCGCTGCATCTGATAGAACGGGCCTTCGTCGTGCTCCAGGCCCAGCCAGTGCATGCCGTCGAGGATGGCCTGCACCGCCTCGGGCGTGGAGCGAGCGACGTCGGTATCCTCGATGCGCAGGATGAAGGCGCCGCCGTGGCGACGGGCGAAGGCCCACGAGAACAGCGCGGTGCGGGCGCCACCGATGTGCAGGTAGCCGGTGGGGCTGGGGGCGAAGCGGGTACGGATGGGGCGGGATGCTGAAGTCATCGTTCTAAGTCGGTTCTGGGTCGATTGAATGCAGTGTTATCTCGGGTCGAGGCGCCGGGGCTGAGCTCAGCTCAGCAACAGCTTGTCGTCGTCGACCTCCTCGCCGCGCACCTTCTCGAACATCTCGAGCAGGTGATGCACGTCGAGGCCTTCGCGCTCGGTGCCGGACACATCCAGCACGACCCGGCCCTGGTGCAGCATCACCGTGCGCTGGCCGACGTCGAGCGCCTGGCGCATCGAGTGCGTCACCATCATCGTGGTGAGCTTGTGCTCGGCGACGATGCGCACCGTGAGCTCGAGCACGAAGGCCGCGGTGCGCGGGTCGAGCGCCGCGGTGTGCTCGTCGAGCAGCAGCAGGCGCGAGGGCTGCAGCGCAGCCATCAGCAGGCTCACCGCCTGGCGCTGGCCGCCCGAGAGCAGGCCGATGCGGTCGGACAGGCGGTTCTCCAGGCCCAGGCCCAGGGTCGCCAGCTGGGCGCGGAACTCCTCGCGCAGCGCCGGCTTGACCGCAAACGAGAAGCCGCGCCGCTCGCCGCGCATCTTGGCGAGCGCCATGTTCTCCTCGATCGTCAGGTCCTCGCAGGTGCCGGCGAGCGGGTCCTGGAACACGCGCGCGACGTGGCGCGCACGCGCCCACACCGGCTGGCGGGTCATATCGATGCCGTCGATCTCGATCGTGCCGCTGTCGACCCGCTGCTCGCCGGACACGGCATTGAGGAAGGTCGACTTGCCGGCGCCGTTGGAGCCGATCACGGTGACGAACTGCCCGGTCGGGATCTCGAGCGACATGCCGCGCAGGGCCTGGGTCTCGATCGGCGTGCCGGGGTTGAAGGTCAGATGCAGGTCGGTTGCCTTGAGCATGTCAGTTTCCTTTCCTCCCGGACCAGTGGGCGCGTAGCCTGGGCACCACCAGCGCGACCGTCACCAGCACGGCGGTGACGAGGTTGAGGTCCTGCGCCTGCAGGCCGATGAAGTCGGAATTGAGCGCCACGGCGATGAAGAAGCGATAGACGATGGCGCCGACGATGACCGCGATCGTCGCCAGGTAGAGCTTGCGCGAGGGCAGCAGGCTCTCGCCGACGATCACCGCCGCGAGGCCGATGACGATGGTGCCCACGCCCATCGAGATGTCCGCCCCGCCCTGGGTCTGCGCGAACAGCGCGCCCGCCAGGCCGACCAGCGCGTTCGACAGCGCCATGCCGGCGAGCACCGCCAGCCCGGTATTGACGCCCTGTGCGCGCGCCATGCGCGCGTTGGAGCCGGTGGCGCGGATGGCGAGCCCGGTCTGGGTGGAGAAATAGGCGTCGAGGCCGAGCTTGACCACGATCACGATCAGCACCAGCAGCAGCGGCCGGAAGACGTAATCGACCAGCGCCTCGGGCTGCAGCAGGTTGAACACCGTCGGCTCCATGATCAGCGGCACATTGGGCTTGCCCATGATGCGCAGGTTGATCGAGTACAGCGCGATCATCATCAGGATGCTGGCGAGCAGGTCCATGATCTTGAGGCGCACGTTGAGCCAGCCGGTGATCATGCCGGCGACCGCCCCCGCGACCGTCGCCGCGATGGTGGCGGTGAAGGGGTCGGAGCCGGAGGCGATCATGGTCGCGGCGACGGCGCCACCGAGCGGAAAGCTGCCATCGACGGTCAGGTCGGGAAAGCGCAGCAGGCGAAAGGAGATGTACACACCGAGGGCGACCAGGCTGAAGATCAGACCGATCTCCAGCGCCCCGAGCAAGGTGTAGAGCGACATGAGCAATGACCGATGAGGGAAGACAGTGGGGCACCCGCGACGGGCGCCCCGCGCCGGTGCGCCGGCGGCTTACTCGACGACCTGGGCCGCGTCCTTGACGAGATCCTCGGACAAGCTGATGCCCTGGCGCTGGGCCGCCGCCGGGTTCACATACAGCTCGAGCGTGTTGCTGGTCTCGGAGGCGATGTCGCCGGGCTTCTCGCCGTTGAGGATGCGCGCCACGATCTGGCCGGTCTGCACGCCCAGCGCCTTGTAGTCCATGCCGTAGGCTGCCACCGCGCCGCGCTTGACGCTGTCGGTGTCGGCGGCCACCAGCGGAATCTTCGCATCCATGCCGACCTTGACCAGGGCCTCGTAGGCCGACACCACGTTGTTGTCGGTGCTGGTATAGAAGACGTCGACCTTTCCGATCAGGCTGCGCGCGGCCGAGCCGACGTCGACCGAACGCGGCGCCGCCGCCTCGACCAGGCTCATGCCGTGCTTGGGCAGCAGGCTGCGCATGTGCTCGAGCACCACCACCGAGTTGGCCTCGCCCGGGTTGAACACCATGCCGACGCGCTTGGCCTCGGGCGTCACGCGCTTGATCAGCTCGATCTGCTTGTCGAGCTCGAGCGCATCGGACACGCCGGTGATGTTGCTGCCCGAGGCGGTGAGCGCGGGCACGAGCTTGGCCGCGACCGGGTCGGTCACCGCGGAGTACACCAGCGGGATGGTCTTCGTGGCCGCCGCCACCGCCTGGGCCGAAGGCGTGGCGATGGCCACGATCACATCGACCCGGTCGCCGACGAACTTGCGCGCGATCTGCGCCGCCGTGCCGGTATTGCCTTGCGCGCTCTGGTACTGCCACTTGAGGTTGCTGCCCTCCTCGAAGCCGGCCTCGGCCAGGCCCTGCTTGACGCCATCGCGCACGGCGTCCAGCGCCGGGTGCTCGACGATGGCGGTGATGGCGACGGACTTCTGCTGGGCATGGGCCGGGGCGGTCATCGCAAAAGCCAGCGCCAGCGCGCCGAACAAGGCATTGCGGGTGATCTTGAAGCGCATGAAAAACTCCTTGGCGGCCCTGTCGGCCTGAAATGGTCAGCAAACGCAGCCTGCCGCGGCGCAGGCGAAAACGCGCAAGTGTACCGAGGGCAAGCGTTTTTCGCGACAGAAACCGACAAGGCCAGCGAAGCCTGCCGCGCGCAGGACGAGCCGCGCCACCGGCATCCGCTTGCATCAAAGACTGTATTTTTTTACAGTTCCAAAGTGATTCCAGCGTATGCCGAACTCCATTGCCTCAGCAACTTCAGCTTCCAGCGTGGCGCCTCGCACCCCGAGGAGCTCGTCGCGCAGGCGGCGGCCTTCGGCTATGCCGCAATCGCCCTCACCGACGAGTGCTCGCTCGCGGGCGTGGTACGCGCCCACCGCGCCCTGCAGGCCCTGCCTGGCGAGCACCGCCCGCGGCTGATCATCGGCAGCGAGCTGCAGCTCACCGACGGCCCCTGCATCGTGCTGCTGGCGACGACGCGCGCCGGCTACGGCCAGCTGTCGCGCCTCATCACCCAGGCCCGGCGTGCCGCAGTCAAGGGGACGTACCAGCTCACGCGGGCCATGCTCGATGCGGCCTGCAGCGCCGGCGCGCAGCGCGACTGTCTCGCCTTGCTGGTGCCACCCGCCGCCTTTCCTCCCCCGGCCTTCCCCGCCGCCGCCTTCCCACCCTCGGGACACCCACCCCTCACCGCGCTCGACCCCCCCCTCGACGCCGCCAGCACAGCCCCTGAAGGCCCCCAAGCCTCCCCCGCCCACCAAGCTCTCGAAGCCGACGCGGTCTGGCTGGCGCAGCGTTATCCCGGCCGCGCCTGGATGGCGGTGACGGTGCGGCTCGACGGCCGCGACCGCGCGCGCATCACCCTGCTGCGCCGCATCGCCCGCAGCGCCGGCATCCCGGCGGTGGCCGCCAGCGGCGCGCTGATGCACGCCCGCGAGCGCCGCCCACTGGCCGACGTGATGACCGCGCTGCGCCTGCACTGCAGCGTGGCCGAAGCCGGGCTGGCGCTGGCCGCCAATGCCGAGCAGCGCCTGCACGACCGCGACACCCTCGCCCGCCGCTATCCGCCCGCCCTGCTCGCCGAAACCCTGGCGGTCGCCGAACGCTGCAGCTTCAGCCTCGACGAGCTGCGCTACGAATACCCCGCCGAACTCGTCCCCGACGGCGAAACCCCGGCGCGCTGGCTGCGCCGGCTGGTCGAGGGCGGGCTGGCATGGCGCTACGGCAAGGATGCAAAGGCCCCCTGCGCGCCCCCTTCCGCGCCTGCGGGCAGGCAAACCACACCGCCGCGCATCGCCCGCCCCGCCTCCACCGCCACCCCGCCACGACCGGCCGAGGACCCCGCACCACCGCCGGTGCGCGCGCAAATCGAACACGAGCTGGCGCTGATCGCCGAGCTCGGCTACGAGCCCTACTTCCTCACCGTGCACGACATCGTCCGCTTCGCCCGCGAGGCCGGCATCCTGTGCCAGGGCCGCGGCTCGGCGGCGAACTCGGTGGTGTGCTGGGCGCTCGGCATCACCGAGGTCGATCCGCAGCTCGGCATCATGCTGGTCGAGCGCTTCATCTCGCGCGAGCGCAACGAGCCGCCCGACATCGACGTCGACTTCGAGCACGACCGCCGCGAGGAAGTCATCCAGTACATCTACCGCAAGTACGGCCGCGAGCGCGCCGCGCTGGCCGCCACCGTGATCAGCTACCGCGCGCGCAGCGCGCTGCGCGACGTCGGCCGCGCACTCGGCCTGGACGAAGCGCTGGTCGAGCGCCTGACGCGCGCGCACCACTGGTTCGACGGCCGCCGCATCCAGCCCGAACGCCTGATGGAGGCCGGGCTCGACTCCGCCAGCCCGGTCACCCGGCGCCTGGTCGCACTCACCGAGGAACTCATCGGCTTTCCGCGCCACCTGTCGCAGCACGTCGGCGGCTTCGTCATCGCCCGTGGCCGGCTCGACGAGCTGGTGCCGGTCGAGAACGCCGCCATGGCCGAGCGCACCGTGATCCAGTGGGACAAGGACGACCTCGACGCCGTCGGCCTGATGAAGATCGACGTGCTCGCGCTCGGCATGCTGTCGGCGCTGCGCCGCGGGCTGGCACTGGTATCGGCCTGGCGCGAGCGACCGCTGACGCTGGCGACGATCCCGCGCGAGCGACCCGAGGTGTACGAGATGCTGTCGCGGGCGGACTCGGTCGGCGTGTTCCAGGTCGAATCGCGCGCCCAGATGACCATGCTGCCGCGCTTGAAACCGCGCCGCTTCTACGACCTCGTGGTGGAAGTCGCCATCGTGCGCCCCGGGCCGATCCAGGGCGGCATGGTCCACCCCTACCTGCAGGCGCGCGAGCGCGCCGCGCGCGGCGAGGATCCGATGGACGGGCTGCGCGAGGAGATCCGCGGCGTGCTGGCGCGCACGCTGGGGGTGCCGATCTTCCAGGAACAGGTGATGCAGCTCGCCGTGGTGGCGGCCGATTTCAGCGGCGGCGAGGCCGACCAGTTGCGCCGCGCGATGGGCGCCTGGCGACGCCCGGGCGAGCTCGAGCGCTACCGCGAAAAGCTGCTCGCCGGGCTGGCGAAGAACCGCTACGACCCCGACTTCGCCCAGCGCCTGTGCCAGCAGATCGAAGGCTTCGGCAGCTACGGCTTTCCCGAATCCCACGCCGCCAGCTTTGCGCTGCTGGTCTATGCCTCGGCCTGGTTGAAGTGCTTCGAGCCTGCAGCCTTTCTCGCCGCCCTGCTCAACAGCCAGCCGATGGGCTTCTATTCGCCTTCGCAACTGATCCAGGATGCGCGCCGCCACGGCGTCGAGGTGCGCGCGGCGGACGTCACCCGGAGCGAATGGGATTGCACCCTGGAGCCTGCCACCTCGCAGCCCGCTGTGCGCCTCGGCCTGCGCCTGATCCGTGGCCTCGCCCGGGACGCCGCCGCGCGCATCGTCGCCGCCCGCGCCGAGCGCGCCTTTGCCGACACCCAGGAGCTCGCCGCCCGTGCCCGGCTGGACGCCGGTGACCTGCGCACGCTCGCCGCCGGCGGCGCCCTCGTCACCCTCGCCGGCCATCGCCGCCAGGCCCTGTGGCAGGCGAGCGGCGCCGCGCCCCTGCCCGGCCTGCTCGCCGGCGCCCCCGGCGGCGACGTCGCCGCCACCCTGGCGGCACCGGCCGAGGCCGAGGATCTGCTGGCCGATTACGCCCGTCTCGGCTTCACCCTCGGCCGCCACCCGCTGTCATTCGTGCGCGAGCAGCTCGCCCGCCTGCGCTTTCTCACCGCGGCCGACATCGCCCTCGCCGCCGACCGCATGCTCGCCCGCGGCGCCGGCCTGGTCACTTGCCGCCAGCGCCCCGGCACCGCCAAGGGCACGCTGTTCGTCACCCTGGAAGACGAAACCGGGCTCACCAACGTCATCGTCCGCGCCGAACTCTTCGAGCAGCAGCGCCGCATCCTGCTCGGCGCGCGGCTGCTGGGCGTGTTCGGCCAGATCAGCCGCCAGGGGCGCGTCGTGCATCTGGTGGCGAGCCGGGTGGTCGACCACTCCGCGCTGCTGGGCACGCTCGAGGCCAGCAGCCGGGACTTTCACTGAAGGCCCGCGATCACCCCTGCTGCATCGCCTCGCGCCGCTGCCGCAGCGCCAGCCAGATCAGCGCGACACCGGTCAGCCCCACCGGGACCAGCGAGCCGACGTTGAGCCAGGTCCAGCCTTGCGTGGTCACCAGCGCACCGGAGGCGAACGAGGTCAGCGCCATCACCGCGAACACCGCGAAGTTGATCGCCGCCTGCGCCTTGTCCTTCTCTTCCGGCCGATAGGCCTGCATCGCCAGCGTGGTGCTGCCGGTGAAGAGGAAGTTCCAGCCCACGCCGAGCAGGAACAGCCCGATCAGGAACTGGTGCAGGTCCTGACCCGACAGCGCGACCCCGATGCAGGCCAGGTTGAGCGCCACGCCCACCCCCATGACCTGCAGCACGCCGAAGCGCTTGATCAGGTGCCCGGTGAAGAAGCCCGGCGCGAACATGCCGATCACGTGCCACTCGAGCACCAGCGCGGCGTCCGAGAAAGGCATGCCGCACACGTCCATCGCCAGCGGCGTGGCCGCCATCAACAGGTTCATCACCCCATAGCCCAGGGCCGCACCGAGGGTGGACACGATGAACACCGGCTGGCGCATGATCTCGGCGAGCGGGCGACCACCGCCCGCTCCGGCCTTCTTCCCGGGCTCGGGCGGAAACGCGATGCCGGCCATGACCGCCATCGACACCAGGGCCACCACCGCCAGCGCCAGGTAGGAACCCATGAAGGGCGCCCCCATCGCCTCGCGAGTGTGATTGGCCAGGTTGGGGCCGACCACCGCGCCGATCAGGCCGCCCGCCAGCACCAGCGACACCGCCTTCTCGCGGAAGGCAGGCGGCGCCAGTTCGCCGGCGGCAAAGCGGTAGAGCTGGCCGTTGGCGCTGTAGTAGCCCGCGATCACCGTACCCGCCACCAACAGCCAGAAGCTGCCGATCGACAGCGCGAAGGCGCACAGCAGCGCGGTCGCGAAGGCCACCGCCAGGCCGAGCTGGAACGAGACCTTGCGCCCCCATTGCCGCTGCGTGCGCGCCACCAGCCCGGTCGACAGTGCCCCGCCCACCACGTAGCCCATCACCGGCAGGGTTGCCATCCAGGCCGCGGGCGCGAGCGCCAGCCCCACCAGGCCGTTGATCGCGATGAAGACCACGTTGTTCGTCAGGAACAGGCCCTGGGCAATGGCCAGCAGCCAGAGGTTCTTCTTCATAAGGAAATGCTTGTTTTAAAGGATGGGAAATGTACCTGTAATTGACCGCTCACCCCAGCCTTGCGCGGCAGGCGGAACCATTCGCCGCCCGTCTTCTCTTCTTTTTTAGCCGGTAACGTGCACCAGCGGGCCTCAATTTGAGCTCGGGTCAGGTCGGTCCAAGCCTGCGACCATAGCGGGCTGCGTCTAGAATAGCTTTCATTGTGCGTCGCAGCATTAACTCATAGGTCGGCACAATGATGCTCATTGACTCGCAGATGCCGTTGTTTTGCTAACCTGCAGATGTGAGCAGCGAAGACAGGGCCGGGCGATGCTTCCGGGCAGCCCTTGCTGGAGCGGCGAAAGTCAGCTTTGCCGGTCGATCACGAAGTTGTCGTTCCTGAGCCAATACAGCCAACCAAGGAGATGCAAATGAGTGCGGACAACACCTCAAGCGCCGGCAAGTGCCCGGTCATGCACGGCGGCAACACGGCGGCGGGCAATTCAGTCATGGAATGGTGGCCGAAGGCCCTGAACCTCGACATCCTCCACCAGCACGACACCAAGACCAATCCGCTGGGACCGGACTTCAACTATCGCGAAGAGCTCAAGAAGCTGGACGTCGACGCGCTCAAGAAGGACCTCAAGGCGCTGATGACAGACAGCCAGGAATGGTGGCCGGCCGACTGGGGCCACTATGGCGGCCTGATGATCCGCATGGCCTGGCACGCCGCCGGCACCTACCGCGTGGCCGACGGCCGCGGCGGCGGCGGCACCGGCAACCAGCGCTTCGCGCCGATCAACTCCTGGCCCGACAACGGCAACCTCGACAAGGCGCGCCGCCTGCTGTGGCCGATCAAGAAGAAGTACGGCAACAAGATCAGCTGGGCCGACCTCATCATCCTCGCCGGCAACATGGCCTACGAGTCGATGGGCTTCAAGACCTTCGGCTTCGGCTTCGGCCGCGAGGACATCTGGCACCCCGAGAAGGACACCTACTGGGGTGCCGAGAAGGAGTGGCTGGCCCCCAGCGGCAGCGAGGGTAGCCGCTATTCGGGTGAACGCGACCTGGAGAACCCGCTCGCCGCGGTGATGATGGGCCTGATCTACGTGAACCCGGAAGGCGTCGACGGCAAGCCCGACCCGATCAAGACCGCCCATGACGTACGCGTGACCTTCGCCCGCATGGCGATGAACGACGAGGAGACCGTGGCGCTCACCGCCGGCGGCCACACCGTCGGCAAGACGCACGGCAATGGCAGCGCGGCCAACCTCGGCCCGGCCCCGGAAGGCGCCGAGATCGAGGAGCAGGGCCTGGGCTGGATGAACCACACCACCCGTGGCATCGGCCGCGACGCCGTGACCAGCGGCATCGAAGGCGCATGGACCTCCCATCCGACGAAGTGGGACAACGGCTACTTCGACATGCTGTTCAAGCACGACTGGTGGCTGCAGAAGTCGCCCGCCGGCGCCTGGCAGTGGGAGCCGGTCAACATCGCCGAGGAAGACATGCCGGTCGACGTGGAAGACCCGTCGATCCGCCGCAAGCCGATCATGACCGACGCCGACATGGCGATGCGCTTCGACCCCGAATATCGCAAGATCGCCGAACGCTTCCGCAACGACCAGGCCGCCTTCGAGGACGCCTTTGCCCGCGCCTGGTTCAAGCTGACCCACCGCGACATGGGCCCGAAGGCGCGCTACATCGGCCCCGACGTGCCTTCTGAAGACCTGATCTGGCAGGACCCGACGCCGGCCGGCAACAAGAACTACGACGTCGCCGCGGTGAAGGCGAAGATCGCCGCCGCCGGCCTGTCGGTTGGCGACATGGTTGCCACCGCCTGGGACAGTGCGCGCACCTTCCGCGGCTCGGACTACCGCGGTGGTGCCAACGGTGCGCGCATCCGGCTCGCCCCGCAGAAGGACTGGGAAGGCAACGAGCCGGCGCGTCTGTCCAGGGTGCTGGCGGCGTACGAGAAGATCGCTGCGGAGTCCGGCGCCAGCGTGGCCGACGTGATCGTGCTCGGCGGCAACGTCGGCCTGGAGCAGGCGATCAAGGCCGCCGGCTTCAATGTCGACGTCCCGTTTGCCCCGGGTCGTGGCGATGCCAGCCAGGCGCAGACCGACGTCGAGTCCTTCGAGGTGCTCGAGCCGCTGCATGACGGCTTCCGCAACTGGCAGAAGAAGGACTACGTGGTCCAGCCCGAGGAGATGCTGCTCGACCGCGCCCAGTTGCTCGGCCTGACCGCGCCCGAGATGACCGTGCTGATCGGCGGCCTGCGCGTGCTCGGCGCCAATCACGGCGGCAGCCAACACGGCGTGTTCACCGATCGCGTCGGCGCGCTCACCAACGACTTCTTCGTCAATCTGACCGACATGGCCTTCAGCTGGAAGCCGACCGGGCGCAACAGCTACGCCATCGTCGATCGCAAGTCCGGCGTCACCAAGTGGACGGCAACCCGCGTCGATCTGGTGTTCGGCTCCAACTCCATCCTGCGCGCCTACGCCGAGGTCTATGCGCAGGACGACAACAAGGAGAAGTTCGTGCGCGACTTCGTCGCCGCGTGGACGAAGGTCATGAACGCCGACCGCTTCGATCTGGCCTGAGGTCCTCCGGGCCCTATCCGCCCGCCGCGTGCGCAAGCATGCCGCGGGCGGAGCGCGGATCGTGTCATGCCATCGAGCCCAATGGGGCCCCTGCTTCGGCGCCTGCTAGTGATCCTTGCCGGCCTCCGCCAGCATGGCGCCGAAGTATTTCTCACCCACCCAGATCAGCACCGCAGGCGGGATCATTTGGCCACGCGCCGGGTTGACCGATGTGCGGTCAAGGACGGCTGCGCCTGTTGCCGAAGCGGCTGCCGCCAGGCCGACGCCCTTGCGGACGGCGCCGTTCGTCCTCATCGTCGCGCTTGGGTTTGGGCATCAGCAGATTCTTTCCGCCCTGCTGCGCCAGCTTGGCGTGCTCCTGCAGCGCGGCTTCGAAGTTCGCCGCACTGATCTCTGCACTGGTCTCAACTCCCGCCTGCTCGGCCGCCGGCTTCCAGGCCGCCAGGCGCTCACGCACCAGGAAGACACGCTCGTCGGCTTCGGCCTTTTTGGGCAGACCCTCGACCAGTTGCACGGCCACCGGCGTCAGGACGTAGCCCTCGCCTGCCTTGACCAGAAGGCCATGGGTGAAGAAGCGCGCAAAGGCCGTCGCCCACGCGCCGGGCGCGGTGACCGGAAAGCCCATGAACTCGGCCGCCGCGACGATATCGGTCAGCGCGGCGGGCCGCCGCTTGGCGGCGATCAGGGTCGCCAGCAGCAGCTGCGCGTCGGTGTCGTGGATGGGATACATGGAGGGTCTGTCTGCCGGTTACGTTGTCAAGCGCGCCATGATGCCTGAGGCGCGGCGATCCGGTGGGGCGGAATTCGGCCGCAATCGGGCGTGCGGGGTCGTCGCAAGGGTCGTGACGAATCGCTCGGCGCCACACCCGGACGACTCACCCGACCTGGCAGGCCAGCCCCTTGAGGTATTCGCCTTCCGGCACCGCGAGCCCGATCGGATGATCCGGTGCGGCCGAGAGCCGGTAGATGATGCGCGCGTCCACACCGGCATCGATCGCCGCGCCGGCGACGATCTTCTGGAACAGTTCCTGGCCGATGCCACCCGAGCACGAGTAGGTCATCAGGATGCCGCCCGGATTGAGCAGGCGGAAGCCGAACAGGTTGATGTCCTTGTAGGCGCGCGCGGCACGCTCGGCGTGCGCGGCCGAGGGTGCGAACTTGGGTGGATCGAGCACGATCAGGTCGAACTTGCGGCCCTCGTCCTTCAGCGCGCGCAGGGCCTTGAACACGTCCGCCTCCTGCCACTCGGCGCGGCTCACATCGAGCTGCGGGTTGAGCGCGAGGTTGCGGCGCGCCGAATCCAGCGCCGGAGCGGAGGAATCGATCGAAAGGACGGACTCCGCGCCGCCGGCGAGCGCCTGCAGCGAGAAGCCGCCGGTGTAGCAGAAGCAGTTCAGCACCGCGCGCCCGGCGGCGAGCTGGCCGGTGAGCAGGCGGTTGTCGCGCTGGTCGAGGTAGAAGCCGGTCTTGTGCCCGCCCTCCACATCCACCTCCATGCGCACACCGTTCTCGACGATGGTGATCCCGCCCGCCGGCAGTTCGCCATGCGCGCAGCCGGTGCGCGGCTCCAGGCCTTCCAGCCCGCGCACTTCCGAATCCGAACGCTCATACACCGCTGCGCAGCCGGTGGCCTGCACCAGCCCGGCGACGATGGCCTCGCGCCACTTGTCCGCGCCGGCGCTGGTGAGCTGCAGCACCACCACGTCGCCGTAGCGGTCGGCGATCACACCCGGCAGGCCGTCCGATTCGCCATGGATCAGGCGCACGCCCGCCTGCCCACGCAGCGCCGGGATCGCAGCGCGGCGCGCCACCGAGGCCGCCACCGCGCGCTTGAAGAAGGCGTGGTCGATCGCCGCCTCGGCATCGAAGCTCCACACCCGCGCGCGGATCTGCGAAGACGGCGACCACGCTGCACGCGCCAGCGCCTTGCCTTCGGCCGTCACCACCGTGACCGTGTCGCCCGGCCGCGCGCGGCCGTCAAGGCGCTCGACCGAACCGGCGAAGATCCAGGGATGGCGGCGGAACAGCGAGCGTTCCTTGCCGGGGTGGAGGATGAGTTGGGCCATGGCGGGATTCCAGGGGGGATGCAATCAGGTCGGCGAGTGTACCGGCTCGTCGTGCCATGGCCCAAGCGCAGCACCATGCGTGCGGCAGCATCGACAATGACGATGGACGTAACGCGCGACAAAAAGCTAAGGTTCGCCCCACGCCCAGGGAGCCAGATGAATCCATGAACAGCCGCGCCAAACCGACGATGCCAGCGATGCAACAATCCGTGCCGACTGATGCCGACCTCCAGACAATCATGGAGCTCGCCTTCCAGAGCGCTGTCGGCGTCATCATCGCGTCCAACGACATCGCGGCGGTGATCGCCCACCTGCGCCAAGCGCTGCAGCCGCTTGCCGCGCTGGTCGTCAATGAACAGGGTGGCACGCCAGCCGAGATCGAACGCGCAGCGCAAGGCATGGCGATACGACTTGCTTACGAGCTGTGGAACGCCACCCCGATTCCCGAGAATCACTTCCGTCCGCGCAAGCTGGCGCCCCCCGAGCGCAACGCGCCCTGCCCCTGCGGCTCCCAACGCAAGTACAAGCAATGTTGCGGTGCGGGTAACGAAGGTCCGCTGATCCTGCCGCCCGACGAAATGCTCGGGCGCGTGCTCGATCACCTGCCCCGAGCGCGGCTCGGCGAGCCTGTTTCGCAAGGCGTTTCACCGCACCTGCTCGCGCTGGTCGCCAGCCGCTGGTGCGACGAGCAGCGCTTCGACGACGTGATTTCCCTGCTCGAGCCCCTGTTCATCGACCTCGGAAAGCGCGACGAACGCGCCACCGACGCCGCCAACATCCTGATGAACTGCTATCTCGCACGCCAGCAGTACGATGCACGCAACGCGCTGGTCGAACGTCTGAAGAAGTCCCACAACCGCGTGTTGCGCAGTGCCGGAATGCAACGCGAAGCAACGGTCTGTTCCGACCGTGGCGACGTCCGCAACGCCTGGCGGGCCTTCAACGAGGCACGCCACCTGACCCCTGACGACCCGTCGCTATCGCATCTGGAAGTGCTGTTGTTGCTCGCCGAAGGACGCGACATCGAGGCGCGCGAGCGCGCGGACTACTGGATCGCCGTGCTCGCCGCCGACCCGCGCCACGACAACCGTACCCTGATCGAGGCCCTGCACGCCCTCGTGGCAGAAGCGGCTGCGGACGACCCGCTGCACGATCTGCCCCAGGACTACCCGGCGCGCCGGCTGGTGCTGCACATCGCCCTGGAAGACATCGACCCGCCGATCTGGCGCCGCGTCGAAGTGGAGAACACCCTCACCTTCGAGGCGCTGCACCACGTGATCCAGGCCGCGATGGGCTGGGAGGATGCGCACCTGCACGAGTTCAGGGTCGGCGACTACCGCATCGGCATGGGCGACAGCTACGACAACCCGTTCGACGAGGAGGTCCTGCCCGGCGAGGATGTCGAACTCGGGCAGGTCATCGGCCGCCGCCGCAGCTTCATCTACGAGTACGACTTCGGCGACGGCTGGCGCCACCGCATCACCATCGAAAAGCGTCTGCCGAGCGCCCCGCGGCGCAAGCCCGCCGCCCTGCTCGACGGCGAACGCGCCTGCCCGCCCGAGGACTGCGGCGGCGTGCCCGGCTACTACAACATTCTCGAGGCCAAGCGCTCGCCGCGCAGCGCAGAGAGTCGCGAGATTCTCGACTGGCTCGGGCCGTACAAGCCGGGATCCTTCAAACTCACGACACACCAGAAACAGGTGGACGCGCTGTTCAAGCGCATTCGATAAGGCCAGACGCGCATAGCCACCCACCCGGGGTGCGGGCTCGCACGCTCGTCACGCAGCGGGGTAGGCAGTCACCAACCGAGGACAGCCTGCGCCGGCGCGCAACTCCCAAACGGTGCGAATGCACGGTGCGGAGTCGTCCGGCATCGTTACGTGGCAATCGTCGACCTGAGCGCACTCCACCCCCGGCAGCCTGCACGCCCCGGTCACGACGGCACCCTGCGCAGCGTGCCGGCAGCGGCGAAGACCACGCCCATCTCGCCCGCCACTGCACCGAACTCGACGGCATAGCCGGCACCTTCGTCATATACCGACACCACGGTACCCAGGTTGCCGGCCGGCACCACGCCGCCGTCGAAGGCGATGTCGACCAACGCCACCACCCGGGCGTGCTCCGCAATCGCAGCGCTGCCAACGCAGGCGCGCAACTGCTCGGCCACGCCACGCCCGTGCACGTCGCGCGCCACGGCGAGCAGGAACAGGTTGCCGCTCAGGCGCGCCCACAGCTCGCCCACGCGCCGCTTCTCGATCGCATCGTCGGCGCTCTTGTAGCCCTCGCCCTTGTATTCGACCACCAGCAGGCGGCCATCTTCGAGTTCGGCGACGAAGTCGGGATAGAAGCGGTCGCTCGCGGTCGGCAGCCAGAACGAGAACTCCGGAAAGCGCGCCAGGTTGCGCACCCAGTGCCGGACCTGCGGCAGACCGTCGAGCGCGACGGCGCAGTGATATTCATGGTCGGTCTGGCGCGCCCCCGCCTCCTGCAGATCGCCGATCACCCCGTAGTAGTGCTTCGCGAAGCGGTGACGGCCGGTGTAATACGGCGGGCGCGCCGGATACAGCCCGCGGCCGAACACGAAGACGTACTCTGCGCTGATGCAGCCTGGCGTCTCGAAACCGGTCAGCACGCGCTGCAGGCCCTGGCGCTGCGCCTTCTCGCGCAGCACGCGCAGACGTTCGGCGAGCGCGTCGGCGAGCCGGTTGCGGTGGCGCACCAGGGCGGTCAGGGTGTGGCCCTCGTGGTGCTCCAGCCAGCGCAGTACGCGGCTGAGCCAGGCGAGCATCTGCGGTTGCGGCGTGCCGGGCTCGCGCAGGCGGGCATCCAGCCAGTGCAGCAGGTCGGCCTCGGTCACCGTGGTCGGTACCAGATCCAGGTTCACCGCATAAGCGCCGCGTTCCTGCTCGATGCGCAGACGGCCATGGTCCAGATCCACCAGGTAGGCGCCCGGCGATTCGTCGGGGCGGAAGCCGGGCAGTTCGGGCGGCTGATCGGCGAGGACGAAGCCGGCCAGATCGAGCAGGGTCTCGCGCTCGGCCAGCTCCAGCTCGCCCTGCGCATCGCGCACGCACAGCAAGGGTAGCGGGCGGAAGTCCACGCCACGCTGGGAGGGCGAGGCGAAGGTCCGGTGGCGCAGTTCGAAGCGGTCGAGCTCGCGCGTCAGGGCCTCGCGCGCCTTGCGCTCGGGTAGTGCCGCGACCAGCGCGGCGCGCAGCGCGGGCGGTGGCGGCTGGTCCAGGCTCACGCGCAGTTCGCCATCCGGCCGGGTCTCGATGCGCAGCGCCGGCGTTGCCGCGCCCACCTCGAGCGCGAACAGGTCGGCCGCCGCGGCCGCCGGCAGCACCAGCTCCAGCGCAGGCAAGGCTGGGGCGGACGGTTCGCCCACCGCGCTTGCATCACCGAACAGCGGCAGGCTGGTCGGGAACACCGCCTGCACCGCCTCCAGCTCCTCGAAACCCATCGCCACCAGGCGGTCGGCGAGCTCCCCGGCCACGCGCGTGCTCTGGGCGCTCGCCAGGTGGGCATAGGCGCGATTGAGCAGCTCGCTGCGTCGCCGCCTGGCGTAGGGCATGCGCAGCACGCGGCCGAGCAACTGCTCCATGTCGCGGCTCGAGCCGACGTTCTGCAGGCTGCAGAACACATAGGCGAAGGAGCAGTCCCAGCCCTCCTTGAGCGCCTCCACGGTGATCACCACCTCCACCGGGCAGGCCGGGTCGAACAGGTTCACGCCGTCCAGTTCGCGCTGCGTGCCGGTGGCGACGGCGATGCGCTCGGGCGCGATGTTCTCCTGTGCGATCAGATGCTCGCGCAGGCGCTCGACGTTCATCTCGCCGCGCTTGTCCTCGGCCTGCAGCAGTAGGATCGGACGCAGGTAGTCGCCGCCCGCGGCCAGCTCGCGCGCGGCCTCCTCGGCGAGCCGGGTGCGGGTGAGCAGCGCGTCGCGCACCGCCTCCTCCCAGTTGGGATGGGCGCTCAGCACGATCGGCAGCTTGATCATCTCCTCGGCTTTGAGCTCCTCGGCCGAGACGTGGTAGAGCACGTTGCTGCGGTGGCGGCCCTGGCGCACCGGGGTGGCGGTCATCTCGATCAGCGCCGCGGGGCGCAGGCGGGCGAAGCTGTCGTAGCTCAGCGGCGTGCGCGCGTTGTGCGCCTCGTCGATGATCACCACCGGGCGGTGCCAGTACATCAGGTTGGCGAAGCTGCGCTTGACCTTGCCGAGGTCGGCGCGACCGAGGTAGGGCTGGACCTCGAGGTCGCGCTCGCTCACGCGCTCGAAGCCGGGCAGCTCGGGGGCGCGCTCGAAATGCGGCTCGAAGGCCTCCTTGTAGGCATAGACGTCGCGCCCCGAGGTGTCGTCCACCCGCAGCGTCTGCAGCGTGCCGACGATCACCAGCGCGCGCGCGCCGATGTCCTGCGGGCGGATCTGGTCGCTGTCGGCGATGTCGAGCACACGCACACCGTCCACGCCGAAATGCGCCTCCAGCGCCTCGCGGTAGGGGTGGCCGGGAGTCTTCAGCGCGCTGAGCGTCTGCTGGCGGATCACGTTGGTGGGCACCAGCCACAGCGCCAGCGGCCGGTCCTGACCGGTGTAGTGGCGGGCCGCGGCGGCGAGCGCGTGCGCGCCGAGCAGGGTCTTGCCGCCGCCGGTGGGGATGCGCACGCACACGTAGGGCGTGGCCCCTTCGTCGCTGACGAAGCCCTGCGCCAGATAGGGCGGGATGGTGTCCGCCGCGTGCTCCTGTTCGAGCAGGGTCTGGCGGAAGGCGGCGTCGAGCGCCGCCTCGTCGCGCGCGCCGCGGGCCAGGGCGAAGAAGCGCGCGAGCGCGGCGAGCGCCTCGCGCTGGTAACGCTTGAGGGTCAGCGCCATGCCGGAGCCTCCTGCCGCGCGCGGATGTCGTAGGGAATCTGGCGGAAGTCGATGCCGAGCGCGCGCCGGCGCATCTCGGACAGCCGGCAGGCCTCGCCGAACACCACCCGCGGCGTGCCTGCCGCCACCCCGGCGCCTGCGGCCGCCTCGTCGAGCAGCGCCGCCACCGCCGAGGTCAGCACGTTGCCGCCCTGCGGCCGGCGGTCGCCGAGCACGCCGTTGAAGAGCAGAAAGTAGGCGCGGCCCTCATGCACGCCGAGCAGCGGCGAGGCCGGCTGGGCGTCGGCGCTCTCGGGCCGCCAGGGGGTGCGCGTCTCCTGGTACCAGATCCACGCTGCCAGGGTAGCGAAGCCGATAGCGGGGTCGACCTGGCCGTCGGGCAGGAACACCGGCGCGCCGAGGCGGGCGAAGCGCAGCCCGCCGCCGCCCTGCCAATCCACCGCCTTCGAGATCCCGCCCTGCTCGCCCGCGATCACCTTCTGCAGGCGCGGCAGGCAGTGGGTGTGGGCGTGCTCGCCCATCTCGATGCCGATGTAGCGCCGGCCCATCTTGTGCGCGACCGCCGCGGTGGTGCCGGAGCCGAGGAAGCTGTCGAGCACGAGGTCGCCGGGGTTGGTGGAAATATCAACAATGCGCTTGATTAGGGACTCGGGCTTTGGCGTATCGAAAAGCTCGCCGTCCGCAAAGAGTGCCTTGAGATGCTTCTTTGCAAGGTCATTGGTTCCTACGTCGGACGCAGACCAGAGCGTGTCAGGCGTCAAGCCAGCATTAACTTCCGTCAAGAATTTCTTTACCCTTGGCACGCCGTTCCCATTGCTACCGAACCAGATATTTCCCTTGGCAATTTCTTCTTCCATTCGCTCTCGCGTGTATAGCCAACAGCGCCCCTTGGGCAGGCGATGCAGCTTCCCATTTGGCGCGACCAAATCGTAGAACTGGCTCGGGGTCGCATGACCAGCCTGAGCATTCGCCGACACCGACTGCCACGCGCCTCGCGGATCCTCATCAGGATTCTTGTACCTCGCCCGAACCTCCTCAGTTAGCGGCAAGTCATTTCGCGCTGCAGCGAACTTCGCGTAATCCTTTGCAAAGACGTGCAAATATTCGTGGTTCGCTGAAAAGACCTTCCGATTCTCGCGAGTTGTTCGTTGCTGCCAAGCTATCGTCGTCACGAAATTCCCCCGCCCGAACACCTCGTCCATCAACACCTTCAGGTAGTGTCCCTCGTTGTCGTCGATCGACACCCAGATGCTGCCGTCCTCGGCGAGCAGCTCGCGCAGCAGCTCCAGCCGCGGCGCCATCATCGACAGCCACTGGCTGTGCTCGAGGTTGTCGTCGTAGTGCTCGAAGGCGGAGCGGGTGTTGTAGGGCGGGTCGATGTAGACGCACTTGACCCGGCCCGCATGGAAGGGCAGCAGCGCCTTGAGCGCGTCCAGGTTGTCGCCCTGGATCAGCCAGTTATCGGCCGCGGGGTCGCCGTGGACGGCGTCCACGTCGATCAGCCGGTAAGGTACGGCCGCGGCGGCCTGCAGGGCCTGGCGCTTGTTCAGCCAGTCGAGGATGGGCATGGGTGGGAGTCGTTCGAATCGATGTTGATGTCATTGTAGCCGCGACCGCTGGCCGGGCGCGCGCGCTGCGCGTCCGCTCCGGTTTGCGGGCGGCGCCCGAGGATAACGCATCGCCTCCCGGGCCGGCAGCCTTGCTGCGTGAGCGAGGACGCAGGGCTGATGACCGGGCCGGGATCACCCGCCCACCGCCCGCTTGAGCCGCGCCACCGCCCCCTCGACGGCCCCCTCGTCCAGGTTCCCGCAGCCGAGCACCAGCCCGTTGCAGCGCACCGGCGGGCGGGTGTAGGCGGACAGGGCGCGTACCCCCAGCCCCAGCTGCGCGGCGCGCTCGGCCACGCCCGTGTCGTCGAGTTGATCCGGCAGCCACATCACCAGATGGAGCCCGGCCTCGCCGCCGGAGAGTGCCAGGCCGGGCCCGAAGGCCTGCTGCAGGGCAGCGCGCAGCGCCGCCTGGCGGGCGTTGTAGCGGGCGCGCATGCGGCGGACGTGGGTGGTGTAGTGCCCGCGTCCGATGAAGTCGGCGAGCGCGCGCTGTTCGATGCCCTGCCCGGCGCGGGTGGCGAGCGCGGCGACGTGAATGAAATCCGCCGCGATCGTCCGGGGCAACACCAGGTAGCCCAGGCGCAGGCCTGGATACAACGTCTTGCTGAAGGTGCCGGCATAGACCACCGGTGCGTCGGCGTTCAGGCCGAACAGCGCCGGCGGCGCCGGGCCGGCGCGGCGGAACTCGCTGTCGTAGTCGTCCTCGACCACCCAGGCGCCGGCCGCGCGGGCGCGCTCGATCAGCTCAAGCCGACGCAGCAGCGACATCACCCGCCCGGTGGGGTACTGGTGCGAGGGCGTAACCATGACCAGCCGCGGCCAGCGGCGCAGCCAGTCGTCGGCGGTGGGGGCCAGGCCCTCGCCATCGACCGCGACGTCGTGCACCTGCAGGCCGGCGAGGCCGAAGGCGACACGGGCGGCGAGGTAGCCCGGGTTCTCGACCCAGACCGTGTCGCCGTGATCGGCGAGCAGGCGCGCGCACAGGTCGAGCGCCGTCTGGGTACCGCTGGTGATGAGGATCTGCGCGGGGTCCACCGCCAGGCCGCGCACGCTGCCAAGATGGGCCGCGAGCGCGGCGCGCAAGGAGGGATCGCCTCCCTGCGCGACATAGCCGAGCTGACGCCAGCTCGCATCACGCCATGCACGCTCGAGACAAGCGCGCCAGGCGCGGAAAGGGAAGGCACCGAAATCCGGCACGCCGGGCGAAAACGGCAGGGCTTCGGCATCGCGTGCCGGCTCACGCTGCAACGCTGCCGAAGCACGCGCCGACAGCGCCTGTGGCGCCTCCGCTGCGCCCGGGGCCTGCGGCGAGGCGCCTGGCGTGGGGGGCAGTTGGGAAACCCGGGTGCCTTGGCGATCCGCGATCAGGCAACCTTCGGCGACGAGTTGCTCGTAGGCGAACAGCACCGTGTTGCGCGCGATGCCGAGCGTCGCCGCGAGGCTGCGGCTCGCGGGCAGGCGCGTGTCGGCCGGCAGCCGGCCGCACAGGATGGCTTCGCGCAGGCGCAGGTAGAGCAGGCGCTGGCGCGGCACGGCGGCGGGCAAGGGTGGGGCGAGCAGCCAGTCGAGTTCCATCGTGGCTCCATACAAACCTGTTCTTATGGCACTACAAAAGGTACCACTCGAAGCCTAGGATGGCGCGATCGAAAACCTCCGGAGCCGCCTCGCCATGCCGCACTCCCCCGCCCCCTCCCCGCGCACCCGCATTCGCCGCATGCCCGAGCGCGCGCACTACGAGGCCGACACGGTCGCCGCCATCGTCGACGCCGCGATGATCTGCACTGTCGCCTTCCAGGTCGATGGCATCGTCCACGCCATCCCCACCATCCATTGGCGCGAGGGCGAGCACCTCTACATCCACGGCGCCAAGGCCTCGCGCATGCTCAAGGCGCTGACGGCGGGCGAAGCCTGCGTGACGATCGCGCTCGCCGACGGCCTGGTGCTGGCGCGCTCGGCGATGCACCACTCGATGAACTACCGCTCGGTGGTGATCTACGGCCGCTTCGAGGCGGTGACCGACCCCGCGTACAAGCTGGCCAGCCTGCGCACCTTCATCGACGGCCTCTACCCCGGGCGCTGGGACTCGCTGCGCCCGATCACCGACAAGGAACTGAACGCCACCACGCTGCTGCGGATTCCGCTCGGAGAGGTCTCCGCCAAGGTGCGCGACTGGGGCGTCAAGGACGATGAAGAGGATCTGGACTGGCCGGTGTGGGCGGGTGTGATCCCGCTACGTACGGTGCAGGGCGAGCCGCTGACGGACGCCGACAGCGTGCTCGCCGAGGCGCCGCCGAGCCGCTTCGACCCTGCATGGCAATGAAGTGCGATCGCGCGCGCGGTGGCGGGCCCGGCCGTCATTTCGCCATCCCGCCCGCGCTGGCTATACTCCCCCGCACTTTCACCGCAGGGGAGACCTGACCCATGAAGCTCGAAACCATCGCCGTGCATGGCGGCTATTCGCCCGACCCCACCACCAAGGCCGTCGCGGTGCCGATCTACCAGACCACCTCGTACGCCTTCGACGACACCCAGCACGGCGCGGACCTGTTCGACCTCAAGGTTCAGGGCAACATCTACACCCGCATCATGAACCCGACCACCGCGGTGCTCGAGCAGCGCGTCGCCGAACTCGAAGGCGGCATCGGCGCGCTCGCCGTGGCCTCGGGCATGTCGGCGATCACCTACGCCATCCAGACCATCGCCGAAGCGGGCGACAACATCGTCTCGGCATCGACGCTGTACGGCGGCACCTACAACCTGTTCGCCCACACCCTGCCGCAGTTCGGCATCGAGGTGCGCTTTGCCGACTACCGCGACCCGGACAGCTTCGCCGCGCTGATCGACGCGCGCACCAAGGCGATCTTCTGCGAATCGGTGGGCAACCCGCTCGGCAACGTCACCGATATCGGGCGGCTCGCCGAGATCGCGCACAAGGCCGGCGTGCCGCTGATCGTCGACAACACCGTGCCCTCGCCCTACCTGTGCCGTCCCTTCGAGCACGGCGCCGACATCGTGGTGCATGCGCTCACCAAGTATCTGGGCGGCCACGGCAACTCGATCGGCGGCGTGATCGTCGATTCGGGCAAGTTCCCCTGGGCCGAGCACAAGGCACGCTTCAGGCGCCTGAACGAACCGGACGTGTCCTACCACGGCGTGGTCTATACCGAGGCCCTGGGCGCCGCCGCCTTCATCGGCCGCGCGCGCGTGGTGCCGCTGCGTAACACTGGCGCTGCGATCTCGCCCTTCAACAGCTTCCTGATCCTGCAGGGCATCGAGACCCTGGCGCTGCGCATGGACCGCATCTGCACCAACACGATCAAGGTCGCCGAGTACCTGAAGCAGCACGCCAAGGTGGAGTGGGTGAACTACGCCGGCCTGCCCGACCACGCCGACCACGGCCTGGTGCAGAAGTACATGGGCGGGCGCGCCTCGGGCATTCTGTCCTTTGGTGTGAAGGGCGGTTTCGAAGCCGGTGGCCGCTTCCAGGACGCGTTGAAGCTCATCACCCGCCTGGTCAACATCGGCGACGCCAAGTCGCTCGCCTGCCACCCGGCGTCGACCACGCATCGTCAGTTGTCACCGGCCGAACTCGCCAAGGCTGGCGTGTCGCCCGACATGGTGCGGCTGTCGATCGGCATCGAGCACATCGACGACATCATCGCCGACCTGGAGCAGGCGCTGGCGGCGGTTTGATCCCACCCGCCGTCGCCCCCGCGACGGCCGCAATCGCACTTGACGCCACCTGCGGGTGGCGTCTTTCCTGTAAAGGAGCCCGAATGCTCGCAATGCTGCAACGCGTCTCCGAAGCGCGCGTGATCGTCGATGGCGAGACCCTCGGCGAGATCGGCCCCGGCCTGCTCGCGCTGGTGTGCGCCGAGCGCGGCGCCACGAGGGCCGAGGCCGACAAGCTGCAGGGAGGAATAGGGGACAGACCAAGATTATCCGCACCCACAGGAAACCCGGCATTGCACCGCTGATTGCACTCCACTAAAGTGCAATCATTCCCATCACGACGAGGCTTTGCAAGATGCCTTCCATCACCGTGCGCAATATCCCTGACGAGGTGCATCGCGCCATCCGGGTTCGTGCTGCGATGCACGGCCGCAGTGCTGAAGCCGAGGTGCGCAGCATTCTCGAGCAAGCGGCGAAGCCCCAGGGGCGCCTGAAGCTCGGGACCTTGCTGGCTTCGATCGCCCGCGAGGCGGGCGGACTGACCGACGAGGAGCTCGCGCTCTTCGAGAACGCGCGTGACAAGACCCCGGCCGAGCCGATGCGCTTCGAATGATCGTCGTCGACACCAACGTACTGTCGGAATTGTGGCGGGTCGCGCCCGATCCCAAGGTTCTCGCCTGGATGGATGCCCAGGTGGTGGAAACCCTCTTCCTCTCCGCCATTACCGTCGCCGAGCTGCGCTTTGGCGTCGCTGCCATGCCCCAAGGCAAACGCCGCACGATCTATCAGGAGCGGCTGGAACGCGAAGTGCTGCCGGCATTCGCCGGGCGCGTTCTACCCTTTGATCTCGACGCCTCGAAGGCCTACGGCGAGCTGATGGCGCGAGCGCGGGCGGCGGGCCTTGCGATCGGCAACGCAGACGGCTACATCGCGGCCACCGCCGCCGCGCGCGGCCTGATGGTCGCTACGCGCGACGCGAGTCCGTTCAAGGCGGCTGGCCTGGCAGTCATCGACCCTTGGGCGAGCTGACGGGCTCACAGGCCCGCTCGAACGGAACGGGCGAACGAACGGGGGACAGACCACGATTTCTGAAACTTCGCCTGCCTGTCGCCTGCCTTGCAGCCAAACGCCTAAGCCCGTAAACTTGGTCAGTTAATCGTACAAGTTAGAGAGGCAATCGCAATGCGCGTCGTCAACTTCTCCGAGGCCCGCAACAGCCTCAAAACGGTGATCGATCAGGTCATCGACGATGCCGACTACACGGTCATCACGCGCCGCGACGCGCCCGATGCGGTGGTGATGTCGCTTGACACCTTCAACGGCCTGATGGAGACCGTCCATCTGCTGAAGTCGCCCGCCAACGCCGCCCACCTGGCACGCTCGATCGAGCAATATCGTCAGGGCAAGGTCACCCAACGGAATCTGGCCGATGCCGATTGAGGAGAAGCTGCTCAGGCTGACCTGGACCCTGGCCGCCTGGGAGGATTACGAGTACTGGCAAGGCCAGGACCGCAAGACCCTCAAACGCATCAACGCCCTCGTCAAGGATTGCCTGCGTCAGCCCTTCGAAGGCATCGGCAAGCCCGAGCCCCTGAAGGAGAACCTCTCGGGTTTCTGGTCGCGACGCATCGACGACAGCCACCGACTCGTGTACTGCGTGGATGGCGGCGCCTTGGTGGTGCTTGCCTGCCGATATCACTACCAGTAACGCCATCACGCGACGAGTGGCCGCCAGACCACGCCCCGCGGGAGGAACCCCCAATGCTCGCAGTCCTGCAACGCGTCTCCGAAGCGCGCGTGATCGTCGATGGCGAGACCATCGGCGAGATCGGCCCCGGCCTGCTCGCGCTGGTGTGCGCCGAGCGCGGCGACACGACGGCCGAGGCCGACAAGCTGCTCGCCAAGATGCTGAAGCTGCGCATCTTTGCCGACGGGGCCGGCAAGATGAGCCGCTCGGTGCAGGATGTGGCAGGCGGCCTGCTCATCGTCAGCCAGTTCACACTGGCCGCCGACACCGCGGGCGGGAACCGCCCGAGCTTCACCAACGCCGCCGATCCGCAGACGGGCCGCGCGCTGTACGAGCACTTCGTTGCCCAGGCACGGAGCGCGCATCCGCGCGTCCGGGCTGGCCGCTTCGCCGCCGACATGAAGGTGCAGCTGGTCAACGACGGCCCGGTGACGATTCCGCTGCGCATGGCGCCGCCGGCCTGAGCGGCGCCCGACTCACCGATTCCTCAACGACCAAGGCCTGTCCCGCCCAGATGTCCGACGACCTTCCCCACTTCCCCCTCCTGGCCGGCGCCCTGCTCGCAGCGCTCGGCGTCGCCCTCGGGGCCTTCGGCGCCCATGGCCTGCGCAGCCTGCTCGATGCCACCGCGCTCGCCTGGTGGCAGACCGCGGTGCAATACCAGATGTGGCATGCGATCGGCCTGATTGCGCTGGCGGCGCTGCGCCTGCGCGGCAGCCTGCTGCCTGCCGCCCTGCTGGCGGCGGGCACGGTCATCTTCGCCGCCACCTTGTACGCGATGGCGCTGGGCGGCCCGCGCTGGCTGGGGGCAGTCACGCCGGTTGGCGGCAGCCTGATGATCCTCGGCTGGCTGGCGCTGGCCTGGCGGGTGCTGCAGTGCGCGGCGCGGCGTCCCTGAGCACTTGCCTCGGCCCGGCTGGCGGTCGCAACGGAAGATCCGCCCCCAGCCTGATCGTCATGCAACGCGGGCATAATCCGCCCTTCCACCCCCCAAGCGGAGAATCCCATGAAGCTCTTCATGCAAAGCGGGCATAATCCGCCCTTCCACCCCCCAAGCGGAGAATCCCATGAAGCTCTACATGAAGCCCGGCGCCTGCTCGCTGTCGCCCCACATCGTGCTCGAAGAGTCGGGTTTGGACTACGAGACCGAGACCGTCGACCTCAAGACCAAGCGCACCAGCAGCGGCGAGGACTTCACCCGGATCAACCCCAAGGGTTATGTGCCCGCCCTGCTGCTCGACAGCGGCGAGCTGCTCACCGAAGGCCCGGCGATCATCCAGTACATCGCTGACCAGGCGCCGGCGAAGAAGCTCGCGCCCGCCAACGGCAGCATCGAGCGCTACCGCCTGCAGTCCTGGCTCAACTTCATCGCGACCGAACTGCACAAGTCGTGCAGCCCCTTCTTCAACCCCGCCGCAGGCGAGGACTGGAAGAAGATCGCCGCCGCCAACCTCGAGCGCCGCCTCGCCTACGTCAATGAACAGCTCGAAGGCAAAGCCTACCTGCTGGGCGAGGACTTCAGCGTCGCCGACGCCTATCTCTTCACCGTCTTGAGCTGGATGAAGTTCATCGGCATCGACATCTCGAAGTGGTCGAACCTGGCCGCCTGCTACGAACGTGTGGGCGCCCGCCCTGCGGTGCGCGCCGTGCTGAAGACCGAGCAGCTGGGCTGAAGCCCTCAGCCTGAGCATTCCGGCGTCTCACCCCGCGCCACCGGCCTGCCCCGTCAGCCCGGTGGCGCAGTCCCCAGGCAGCGGTCCCAGAAACCGCTCAGCGTGCCAAAGCCGCGACGCTCATCATGCGTGTGATGAAAGCCGTGGTGCCGTCGCCGAGCCGCCAGCAGGCCACCGCCCGCTCCGCGATGCACACGGTCGTGCACCGCCTCCTGCAACATCTCGCCCACCAGCAACCCCAGCGACAGCGCCGCCGAGAAGGCCACGTTGCGCAGCAGCAGCGCGGGCGCGATCAACAGCACCAGCACCAGGGGCACGCTGAATGCCAACGGGATCCGGATGGGCTCGTCGGGCACACGATGGTGATGGGCATGCCAGGCCTTGAACGGCTCCACCCGATGCAGCACGAAGCGGTGCAGCAGGTACTCGAGCAGGGTCCACAGCACGAAGCCGCAAGCGATCAGCGCAAGCGCCAGCCACTGCGGCAAGCCCGTCGCCGCCAGCACGTACGCGGCGAGCAGCACGCCCGCCCCCGCCACCATCAGTGAAGCCGGATAGGCAAGCGCCAGTCGGCGTGGCGCATCATTCACGGCCTTCTCCCCGGGGCGCTTCGCTCATGCAACCCCTCGCCTCGCGCAGCCCTTCCGTCGCCTCGCACTGCCGTTCCATCGCCTCGCACTGCCGTTCCATCGCCTCCCGCTGCCAGTCCATCGCTCGTTCTCCTCACCGCTCGGGTGAGTCCTTCACCCGCTGTCCGGTCCCGTCTTCATGATAGTCGCTGCGATCGGGCGCGCTGCCGGCCCCCCTTGGGCCGCTCGCCGAACGCCTCGGCATCGCCCCTTGACTATACGGTACTAATTTAGTACTTTTTAGCCACACCGACAGGCGACAGGCACACAGACATGCTGCGCATCAGCAAGCTCACCGACTACGGCACCCTGATCCTTGCCCATATGGCAGGTTTCCCGGGCCGCCTGCACAGCGCCGCCGGGCTGGCAGAGGCCCTCGGGCTCGGGCTGCCCACGGTCAGCAAGGTGCTCAAGACCCTCGGTCGCCATGGGCTGGTGAGCAGCCAGCGCGGCGCTCATGGCGGCTACGTGCTGAACCGCCCGCCTTCACAGATCAGCGTAGCAGAGGTCATCGACGCCCTCGAGGAGCAACCCTTCGGCCTCACCGAATGCAGTGCGAGCACGGGCGTGTGCAGCATGGAGAACGACTGCCGCATCCGTGACCACTGGCTGCGCATCAACGGCGCGGTCCGCCTCGCCCTGCAAGCGGTCGCCCTGGCCGACCTGGTGCCGCAGCAAGGCGGGCCAGCCACCGAGCACCGCCTGCACGGCCCGCCCCACCTCGACAGCCGCATCGCCACCGCCTGCCTGCCCGCATCGCGTACCGACGACCAGGAGAACCGATCATGAACGCCCCCACGCTGACGCCCGCCCCCTCCCACGGCGACGCCATCGGTGCTTTCCTCGAGCAGGATTACACCGCCGGCTTCGAAACCCAGCTGGACAGCGACAGCCTGCCCAAAGGCCTGTCCGAAGAGGTCATCCAGATGATCTCGGCCCGCAAGGGCGAGCCCGAGTGGCTGCTGCAATGGCGGCTCGAAGCCTACCGCCACTGGCTGACGATGACGCCGCCGACCTGGGCGGCCGTGAGCTTCCCGCCGGTCGACTTCCAGGACATCGTCTATTACTCCGCGCCCAAGTCCAAGAAGGACGGCCCCAAGAGCCTGGACGAGGTCGACCCGGAATTGCTGCGCACCTTCGAGAAGCTCGGCGTGCCGCTGCACGAGCGCGCGCGCCTGGCCGGCGTGGCAGTGGATGCGGTGTTCGACTCGGTAAGCGTGGCCACCACCTTCAAGAAGGAGCTGGGCGAGCACGGCATCATCTTCTGTTCGTTCTCGGAAGCGGTGAAGGATCATCCCGAACTGGTGCGCCAGTACCTCGGCACGGTGGTGCCGCCGGGCGACAACTTCTACGCCGCGCTCAACTCGGCGGTGTTCTCCGACGGTTCCTTCGTCTTCATCCCCAAGGGGGTGAAGTGTCCGATGGAGCTCTCCACCTACTTCCGCATCAATGCCCGCGACACAGGTCAGTTCGAGCGCACGCTGATCATCGCCGAGGAAGGCGCCTCGGTCAGCTACCTCGAAGGCTGTACCGCGCCGATGCGCGACGAGAACCAGCTCCACGCCGCGGTGGTCGAGCTGATCGCGCTCGACGACGCCAAGATCAAGTATTCCACCGTGCAGAACTGGTACCCGGGCGACAAGGACGGCAAGGGCGGCATCTACAACTTCGTCACCAAGCGTGGCGACTGCCGCGGCGCGCGCTCGCACATTTCATGGACCCAGGTCGAGACCGGCTCGGCGATCACCTGGAAGTACCCGAGCGTGATCCTGCGCGGCGACGACTCGGTGGGCGACTTCCACTCGGTGGCGCTGACCAACAACCTGCAGCAGGCCGACACCGGCACCAAGATGATCCACATGGGGCGCAACACGAAGAGCACCATCCTCAGCAAGGGCATCTCGGCCGGGCGCGGCAGCAACACCTTCCGCGGCCTGGTCAAGGTCACGCCCAAGGCCGAGGGCGCGCGCAACTACACCCAGTGCGATTCGCTCTTGATCGGCGACCGCTGCGCCGCGCACACCTTCCCCACCATCGAGGTGCGCCACCCCACGGCGCACGTCGAGCACGAGGCCACCACCTCGCGCATCGGCGAGGACCAGCTTTTCTATGCGATGCAGCGCGGCATCAGTGCCGAGGACGCGGTATCGATGATCGTCAATGGCTTCTGCCGCGAGGTGTTCAAGGAGCTGCCGATGGAGTTCGCGGTGGAAGCACAGAAACTATTGGGCGTGAGCCTCGAAGGCAGCGTCGGCTGAGTAAAGGGAGAATCAACATGCTGAAAATCAACAACCTGCACGCCGCGGTCGACGGCAAGGCGATCCTCAACGGGCTGAGCCTCGAAGTGGCCGACGGCGAGGTGCACGCCATCATGGGCCCCAACGGCTCGGGCAAGAGCACGCTCGCCCAGGTGCTCGCCGGGCGCGAGACCTTCACCGTCACCGAGGGCAGCGTGAGCTGGGACGGTGCCGACCTGCTCGCCCTGCCCGCCGAGGAGCGCGCGCGCGCCGGGCTCTTCCTCGCCTTCCAGTACCCGGTCGAGATCCCCGGCGTGTCCAACGCCTACTTCCTCAAGGCCGCGGTCAACGCCATCCGCCGCCATCGCGGCCTGCCCGAATACGACGCCATGGACTTCCTCGCGCGGGTGAAGGCCGAGATGAAGGCCGTCGGCATGAAGGAGGAGTTCCTCTACCGCTCGGTCAACGAAGGCTTCTCGGGCGGCGAGAAGAAGCGCAACGAGGTGCTGCAGATGGCGCTGCTCGAGCCCAAGCTCGCGGTGCTCGACGAGACCGACTCGGGCCTGGACATCGACGCGCTGAAGATCGTCGCCGAGGGCGTCAACCGCCTGCGCTCGCCCGAGCGCTCGATGATCGTCATCACCCACTACCAGCGCCTGCTCGACTACATCGTGCCGGACAAGGTGCACGTGCTGTCGCAGGGCCGCATCGTGCGCTCGGGCGGGCGCGAACTCGCCCTCGAACTGGAAGCGCACGGCTACGGCTGGATCGGCGAGGCCAAGCCCGCGGGCGCCGCGGCGGGAGCGCGGCCATGAGCGCAATCGACTTCTGGCTGGCGCAGCAGCAGTCCGCTGCCGCGCACCTGCCCGGCACCGCACTGCCCTGGCTGGCGAGCTTGCGCGCGCGCGCCATCACCCGCTTCGCCGACGAGGGTTGGCCAAGCTCGCGGCAAGAGAACTGGCGCCACACCTCGCTCGCCTTTCTCGACCAGCACACGCTCGCCGCAGGGCAAGCGCCTGCGGCCGAGGATGTGCTCGCGGCCTCGCGCGCGGGCGCCCCGGACGACCACTGGCTGGTCTTCGTCGATGGCCGCTTTGCGCCTGCCCTGTCGGCCATCGGCGGGCTGCCGGCCGGTGCCCGCGTCGGCAGCCTGGCCGACGCGCTGCAACGCGAACCGGAAGCGGTCGAGGCCGCGTTCGGCACGGCCGAAGACGGCGACAGCCCGGCGGCGCTGAATGCGGCGCTGGCAGCCGACGGCGCCTGGATCCGGCTCGGGCGTGGCGTGGTGGTGGACAAGCCGCTGCACCTGGTCTTCATCGGCCAGGCCAGCGCCCACCGCCATGTGCGCAACCTCATCGTCGCCGAGGCCGGCGCCCAGGCAACCATCGCCGAACACTATCCGGCCGGCAGCGACACGGCGACGCTGACCACGGCGGTCACCCGCATCCAGGCCGGGCCGGACAGCCACATCAGCCACCTCAAGCTGCAACAGGAGGCCGCCAGCGCCATCCACCTCGCCACCATCTCGGCCGAGCAGAGCCGCGGCGCGGTGCTGGCCTCGCATTCGCTGTCCTTCGGCGCACGCCTGGCGCGCAACGACATTCGCACCCGCCTGCAGGGCGAAGGTGCGGAGGCGCTGCTCAATGGCCTCTACCATGCCGATGGTCGGCGCCATGTGGATCACCACACCCGCATCGACCACGCCCGCCCGCAAGGCACCAGCCGCGAGTACTACCGGGGGCTCCTCGACGGCAATGCGCGCGGCGTGTTCACCGGCCGCATCGTGGTGGCGGAGGACGCCCAGCGCACCGACGCGCTGCAGCGCTGCGACAACCTGCTGCTGTCGCGCCTGGCCGAGGCCGATGCACGCCCCGAGCTCGAGATCTACGCCGACGACGTCAAGTGCGCCCACGGTGCCACCGTCGGCCAGATCGACGAGGACGCGCTGTTCTACCTGCGCGCGCGCGGCATCGAGGCCGGCCATGCGCGCGAACTGCTCACCTACGCCTTCGCCGCCGAAGTCCTCGAACGCATCGCCTGCGCGCCGCTGCAGGCGCTCGGCCGCCGCGCCCTGCTTGCCCGCCTGCCCGGCGCCGCCCAACTGGAGGAACTGCAGTGAACGACCTGACTGCCTTGGCCGAAGCGACCACGGCCCCGCCGCTGCTCGAGCTCGCCGCCGACTTCCCGATCCTGTCGCGGCCGGTCAATGGCCGGCGGCTGGCCTACCTGGACAACGGTGCGACCACACAGAAGCCGGACGCGGTGATCGAGGCGGAGCGGCGCTTCTACCGCGAATCGAACGCCAACATCCATCGTGGCGTGCATTGGCTGTCGCAACATGCGACCGAGCTCTACGACGCCGCGCGCGCCAGCGTGCAGCGCTTTCTCAACGCGCCGAGCGCCGACGAGATCGTCTTCACGCGCGGCACCACCGAGGCGATCAACCTGGTGGCGCAGAGCTGGGGGCGACCGCGGCTGACGGCGGGTGACGAGATCCTCATCACCCACATGGAGCACCACTCCAACATCGTGCCCTGGCAACTGCTGTGCGAGCAGACCGGCGCCGTGCTGAAGGTGGCTGCGGTCGACGACAAGGGCGAGCTCGACCTGGCGACCTTCAACGCTCTGCTCGGCGAGCGCACCCGGCTGGTGGCGATCACCCATGTCTCGAATGCGCTCGGCACGATCACGCCGGTCGCCGAGCTCACGGCGAAGGCGCATGCCGCCGGCGCCATCGTGCTCATCGACGGCGCGCAGGCGGTGGCACACACCAAGGTCGACGTACAGGCGATCGGCTGCGACTTCTACGCCTTCTCCGGTCACAAGCTGTATGCCCCGACCGGCATCGGCGCGCTCTATGGCCGCGCCCGGCTGCTGCAGCACATGCCGCCGTGGCAAGGTGGCGGCGACATGATCCGCACGGTGGCCTTCGAGCGCACCACCTTTGCCCCGCCGCCGCAGCGCTTCGAGGCCGGCACGCCCAACATTGCCGGCGCCATCGGCCTGGCGGCCGCCATCGACTACGTCGGCCGCGTCGGCCTGGAGCGCATCGCCGCCCATGAACACGCGCTGCTGCTGCGTGCCACCGCCGCGCTGGGCGACATCCCGGGCCTGCGCATCGTCGGCACCGCACGCCACAAGGCCGGCATCGTGTCCTTCCTGGTCGACGGCATCCATCCGCACGACCTCGGCACCATCCTCGACAGCGAAGGCGTGGCGATCCGCGCCGGCCACCACTGCGCGATGCCGCTGATGGCGCGCTTGGGCATTCCGGGCACCGCACGCGCGTCGTTCGCGATGTACAACGACTTCGCCGACATCGACGCCCTGGTGGCTGCGATCCGCAAGGCGCAGGACATGTTCGGCACGCGGAGGCCGCGATGAGCGATCGGAACGACATGCTGCGCGAGCTGTACCAGGAGGTGATCTTCGATCACAACCGCAACCCGCGCAATTTCCATCCCATGGCCGAGGCCGACCACCAGGCCGACGGCCACAACCCGCTGTGCGGCGACCAGCTCACGGTGTATCTGCGCATCGCCGACGGCGTCGTGCAGGACGCCAGCTTCGTCGGCCATGGCTGCGCCATCTCCACCGCCTCGGCCTCGCTGATGACCGAAGCCGTGAAGGGCCGGCCGGTCGAGGAGGTGGAAGCGCTGTTCCGCGACTTCCATGCCCTGCTCACCGCGTCGCAGGAGGGCGAGGCACCGCGCCGCGATTTCGGCAAGCTCGAGGTGCTGGCGGGGGTGCGCGAGTTTCCCGCGCGGGTGAAATGCGCCACCCTGGCCTGGCACACGCTGCACAACGCGATCACGGGCGCGCACGACACCGCCCACACCGAATAGGACGCACGCAAGGAGCGCATCATGGGCGAACGTTATGGCGAAACCGATTCCCGCATCCTGCAGCGCGAGTGCGCAGCGGTCAGCGTGCCCTGGGGCCGACCCGAGACCCTGGAGGAAGGCAGCTACGCGCTGATCACCCAGCGCCTGGGCGGCTCGATTACGGTGATGAGCGGCGGCAACCTCTATCGCATCGACGAGCGCAACGCCGACGCCCTCGGCCTCGAGCCGCAACTGCCGCCAGCGCTGCCGACCCAGGCCGAGGGCGAGATCGACGCCGATAGCGTCGAGCGCGCCGCCTGGGCGCAGCTTGCCACCTGCTTCGACCCCGAGATCCCGATCGACATCGTCAATCTCGGCCTGGTCTATGCCTGCACCGCAGAGCCGCTCGGCGACGGCCGCTACCGGCTGGCGGTGAACATGACGCTCACCGCACCCGGCTGCGGCATGGGCACGCTGATCGCAGACGAGGCACGCGAAAAACTGCTGGGCATCCCGGGCGTGGCCGAGGCCGAGGTGAGCCTGGTGTGGGATCCGCCCTGGAGCCGCGAGATGATGAGCGAGGCGGCCAGGCTGGAGATGGGCATGCTCTGAGGGAGGCCGATTTGCGCTGGCGCAAGGCGCCGGGCGCAGGCGTGCTGCTATGCTTTCAAGGCCCCGTCACCCTTACCGATTCCCTGCCCCGGAGACCGGCCATGCGCCTTGCTGTTGCACTTGTCGCCCCCTTGTTCAGCGCGGCCGCGCTCGCGGCGCCCACCCCCATCGAAGCGCCAAAGCGCCTGCCCGGACTGTGGGCCATCGACACCACGCCCGCGACCGAAGCCGCGGGCGTGGCGAGCTTTCACCTGTGCGTCGCCGCCACCGACCAGGACATCCTGCGCCGCCCCGGCCACGACAGCCGCGACTGCCGCAGCGGGGGGGGGGGGGGGGGGGGGGGGGGGGGGGG
>NZ_JBLQGP010000015.1:0-121315 GCF_047806685.1 Thauera sp. WH-1 | reverse complement strand
GCCTCCCCCTCCACCGCCGAATCGCCTTCCGAAGAAACCGCCGCAGCGCTGAAGAGGTGCGCATTATAGACCCCCAAAAAACAACGTCAACACCTAAAAACAATCGGAAAATCTATGCACTCATAAGCGATGACCAAGCGCCGATAAGGCCCGGTTGCCGCCTCCCCGGCCGAATGGTATTGTCCGCGCGTCACGCGGGAGAGAACTCCACCATCTGGAGTCGCCGAAGGCGTAACCCCCCGGAACCGCTCAGGCACAACGGACCGCGTGCAAGGTACAAGTCTGGAGAGCGGTACGAGCGCCCAACTGGGGCGCTCCGTATCCACCGAAGGGGCACTCGCGAGCAGGGCTGCTATATATGTATAGGGTCAGGCGACGTGAAATCTCTCAGGTACAAGGGACAGATGGGGCGAACTGGGCCTGGGGCCGAGTTCGCCCTTTTTCGTTCACCGGCCGGAGCATCCTCGCCAATGAATTCAGCTGCCAAGCAGACTCCTCTTCACGCCGCCCATGTCGCCGCAGCTGCCCGCATGGTCGATTTCGCCGGCTGGGACATGCCGGTCAACTATGGCTCGCAGATCGAGGAGCACCATGCCGTGCGCAGGGATGCCGGCATGTTCGATGTTTCGCACATGCTCGCGCTGGATCTTGCCGGCCCGGATGCGACATCGTTCCTGCGCAAGCTGCTGGCAAACGACGTCGTCAAGCTCAAGGAGCCCGGCAAGGCCTTGTACAGCTGCATGCTCAACGAGCGGGGCGGCGTGATCGACGATCTGATTGTCTACCGCTTCAGTGATGCCGATTACCGTATCGTCGTCAACGCTGGCACGGCCGACAAGGATGTGGCCTGGATGCGCCAGCGCATCGCCGCGACCGGGGCCAACTTGACGCTGCAAGCGCGGCGCGACCTGGCCATGATCGCCGTGCAGGGTCCGCGCGCGCTCGAGCGTGCGGCCGCCGCCTTGCCCGAGTTGGCGACTGCGCGCGGGATTCCCTCTCCGTTCAGCTGCGCGCGCGCTGCAGACCTGCTCGTCGCACGCACGGGCTATACCGGCGAGGACGGCCTGGAGATCGCCGTGCCGGCGAGCCGCGCCGAGGCAATGTGGAACGGCTTGCTCGCCGCGGGTGTAAAGCCCTGCGGACTCGGCGCGCGCGATACGCTGCGCCTCGAGGCGGGCATGAACCTGTACGGCCAGGACATGGATGACACCGTGTCACCACTTGATGCCGGCCTGTCATGGACCGTGGACTTCAAGGACGAGGCTCGTGACTTCGTCGGCCGCAAGGCATTGCAGAGCAAACCGGCGCAGCAACGCCTGCTGGGCCTGATTCTCGAGGACAAGGGGGTGCTGCGCTCACACATGACGGTCGTCGCGCCATCGGGCGAGGGCGAGACGACGAGCGGCAGCTTCTCGCCGACCCTCGAAAAGTCGATAGCCTTCGTTCGCCTGCCCCTCGCGGCCCAGCCGGGCGAGGCTGTCGAGGTCGAGGTCCGCGGCAAGCGGCTCAAGGCGCGCACCGTGAAGCTTCCCTTCGTCCGCAACGGCCAGATTCTGGTCTGAGCACCCAACGCGCCGTGGCGCCCCCGAGCGGCGACCGCGGCCGCGCCCATCACCCCACACCGCAGCCCCATTCATCTGGAGAAATAACATGAGCAAGATTCCGGCCGAACTGAAGTACACCAAGTCCCACGAGTGGATCCGCGTCGAAGCGGATGGCACGCTGACCATCGGCGTCACCGACCACGCCCAGGAGGCGCTCGGCGACATCGTCTTCCTCGAGTTGCCCGAAGCCGGTCGCAAGCTGAGCGCGGGCGAGGCCTGCGCCGTGATCGAATCAGTCAAGGCCGCCTCCGATATCTATGCGCCTGTCGGCGGTGAAGTCCTTGCCGCCAACGAGGACGCGGTCGACGCGCCCGAAAGTCTCAACGCAGACCCCTACGCGAACTGGCTGTTCAAGCTCAAGCCGGACAACGCAGACGACGTGGCAGCCCTGATGGACGCCGCCGGCTACGAAGCGGAAATCGCACAGGCCTGAACATGACAGATACCCTGCTTTCCGCACCGCTCGGCTGCCTCGAGCAGCGCGACGCCTTTGTCCATCGTCACCTCGGCCCCAACGCCAGCGAGGTCGCACACATGTGCGCGGCCATCGGCGTTGCCGACATCGATGCGCTGATCGAGCAGACCGTGCCGGCAGGTATTCGGCTCGCTGCGCCGCTGCCGCTCGCCCCTGCCATGCCCGAACACGAGGCACTCGGCAAGCTGAAGACGATTGCCAGCAACAATGTGGTGAAGAAGTCCCTGATCGGCCTCGGCTACTACGGCACGCACACGCCGGCCGTGATCCTGCGCAATGTAATGGAGAACCCCGGCTGGTACACCGCCTACACGCCCTACCAGGCCGAGATCGCCCAGGGCCGTCTGGAGGCCTTGCTCAACTACCAGCAGATGGTCATCGACCTCACCGGGCTGGAGCTCGCCAACGCCTCGCTGCTCGATGAAGCGACGGCGGCGGCCGAGGCGATGACGATGGCGCGGCGTGTGTCGAAGTCGAAGTCCAACGTCTTCTTCATCGACGAAGCCTGCTTTCCGCAGACGATCGATGTGGTGCGCACGCGCGCCCACTACTTCGGCTATGAGCTGGTGTTCGGGAAGGCCGAGGACGCCGCCTCTCACGATGCCTTCGGCGCGCTGCTGCAGTACCCGAACGCCCGTGGCGAGGTCATCGACCTGACGGCGCCGGTTGCCGCACTCAAGGCCAGGGGCACCATCGTTGCGGTCGCGACCGATCTGATGGCGCTGGTGCTGTTGAAGAGCCCGGGCTCCTTGGGTGCCGACATCGCGTTCGGCTCGGCGCAGCGCTTCGGCGTGCCGATGGGTTTCGGCGGCCCGCATGCCGCCTTCTTCGCCACCCGCGAAGCCTACGTGCGCTCGATGCCCGGCCGCATCATCGGCGTCTCCAAGGATGCGCGCGGCAAGACCGCGCTGCGCATGACGCTGCAGACCCGCGAGCAACACATCCGCCGCGAGAAGGCAAACTCGAACATCTGCACCTCGCAGGTGCTGCTCGCCAACATGTCGGGCTTCTATGCGGTGTACCACGGCCCGCAGGGGCTGCGCACGATCGCCGCGCGCATCCACCGCCTGGCGGCCGTGCTCGCCGAAGGCCTGCGTGATGCCGGCTTCACGGTGAAGGGCGAACACTTCTTCGACACCATTGAGGTGGATGTCGGCGCCCGTGCGCCCGCCATCCTCGCCGCGTCCGCCGATGCCGGTTACAACCTGCGCAGCGTCTCGGGGACGACGCTCGGCCTGTCGGTGGATGAGACGACAACGCGTGAAGACGTCGCCCGTGTGCTCGCCAGCTTCGGTGCAACGGACGACGTCGCCACGCTCGACGCCCGGGTCGCCGAGGCGGGTGGTCGCCTGGCGCCCGCCCTGCTGCGCGAGGACGCCGTCCTGTCGCACCCGGTGTTCAACACGCACCACACCGAGCACGAGATGCTGCGCTACCTGAAGAAGCTGCAGAATCGTGACCTCGCGCTCGACCACTCGATGATCTCGCTCGGCTCGTGCACGATGAAGCTGAACGCCACCAGCGAGATGATCCCGGTCACCTGGCCGGAATTCGCCAACATCCACCCCTTCGCGCCGCGCGAGCAAGCCATCGGCTACCTCGAGATGATCGAAGGCCTGGCCGACTATCTGCGCGCGGTCACCGGCTTCCCGGCGATCTGCATGCAGCCCAACTCCGGTGCGCAGGGCGAGTACGCCGGCCTGGTGGCGATTGCGCGCTACCACGCCAGCCGCGGTGAGGCGCAGCGCAACGTCTGCCTGATCCCGAAGTCGGCGCATGGCACCAACCCGGCCACCGCACAGATGTGCGGCATGCAGGTGGTGGTGGTCGAATGCGACGACAACGGCAACGTGGATGTTGCCGACCTCAAGGCCAAGGCCGAGAAGCACGCCGCCCAGCTCGCCGCGCTGATGATCACCTATCCGTCGACGCACGGCGTGTTCGAGGAGTCGATCCGCGAGATCTGCGAGACCGTCCATGCTCATGGCGGCCAGGTGTACATGGATGGTGCCAACCTCAACGCCCAGGTCGGCCTCACCTCGCCGGCCACGATCGGTGCGGACGTCTCGCACATGAACCTGCACAAGACCTTCTGCATCCCGCATGGCGGCGGCGGTCCGGGCATGGGTCCGATCGGCCTCGCGGCACATCTCGCGCCCTTCATGGCCGACCACGTCGTGCAGCCCACCGGCAATGCCGACCGCCCCAACCTCGGTCAGGGCGCGGTGTCGGCCGCTCCCTTCGGCTCGGCCAGCATCCTGCCGATCTCCTGGATGTACATCACCATGATGGGCGGCGACGGCCTCAAGCGTGCGACCGAGGTGGCGATCCTGAACGCCAACTACCTCGCCGAGCGCCTCAAGGCTCACTACCCGGTGCTCTACACCGGCAGCAAGGGCCGCGTCGCGCACGAGTGCATCCTCGACATCCGCCCGATCAAGGCGGCGACCGGGGTCTCGGAGGTCGACATTGCCAAGCGTCTGATGGACTACGGCTTTCATGCGCCGACGATGTCCTTCCCGGTGCCCGGCACGATCATGGTCGAGCCGACCGAATCGGAAGATCTCGGCGAGCTCGAGCGCTTCATCGACGCGATGATTGCCATTCGCGACGAGATCCGCCAGATCGAGGCCGGAACCTGGTCGGCAGAGGACAATCCGCTCAAGCACGCGCCGCACACGCAGGCCGACTTCATCGGCGACTGGCAGCGCCCCTACTCGCGCGAACAGGCGGTGTTCCCACTGCCCTGGGTGGCCGAGAACAAGTTCTGGCCAAGCGTCAATCGCGTCGACGACGTGTATGGCGACCGCAACCTGTTCTGCGCCTGCGTGCCGATGAGCGACTACGCCGAATGAGCGCCGGGAACGGGCGCTGAAGGCGGCGCCCTGTTCCGCCCGGTGTCACCGAAAGCCACGCCTCAGGGCGTGGCTTTTTCGTGTCCGCCCTCGCGCCAATCCCAGCACCCTCCCCTGAGGCCCTATCATGGGCGCCGGAACCGCCCACAACGAACAAAACCTCAAACGAGATGCTTCCCCCACGCACCGACCGCAGAGCCCTCTGGCTAAGCCTGCTTGCAAGCAGTGTCGCGCTGCTTGCCGTTCTCTTTTACGGCCTCGCCAAGCAGTCCCGCCCGATGCCGATGCACGACCTGCAGCTCGCCGCAGGCGAGAAGCTCAAGTGCGTCTCGTACGCCCCTTACCACCGGCCGGGCCAGACCCCGCTCGATGCAGACACGCGGATCGAGCGCGCACAGATCGCCGCGGACCTCGCCGCACTGGCCGAGATCACCGATTGCGTGCGCCTTTACTCGGTCAACCAGGGCCTGGAGCAGGTCCCGGAAGTCGCACGCACGCTCGGCCTCAAGGTCTTGCTCGGTGCCTGGATCGGTTACGACACGGCCATCAACGCCGTCGAGCTCGAACGCGCCATCACCCTCGCCAACGCCCACGCCGACGTCGTGCGCGCCCTTGTGGTCGGCAACGAGGTGCTGTTGCGCCGCGAACGCAGTGAGGATGAGATGCGGGCGCTTATCCGGCATGCCAAGGCCCGCTCGCAGGTCCCGGTCACCTATGCCGACGTGTGGGAATTCTGGACGCGCCACGACAGCCTCGCCGCCGAGGTCGATTTCGTCACCGTGCACATCCTGCCCTTCTGGGAGGACGATCCGGTCGATATCGACCTCGCCCTCGCGCACGTCGCCGACACCCGCCGCACCGTCGCCCGCCACTTCGGCGACAAGCCCATACTCATCGGCGAGACGGGCTGGCCAAGCGCCGGTCGCCAGCGTGAGCACGCGCGCCCGTCACGGGTGAACCAGGCGCGCTACATCCGCGAGTTCGTGCATCGAGCCCACGACGAGGGCTGGGACTACAACCTCATCGAAGCCATCGACCAGCCCTGGAAGCGCCGCCTCGAAGGCACGGTCGGCGGCCACTGGGGCATGCTCGAGGCGGACAGCCTGTATCCCAAGTTTCCGCTCGCCGGCCCGGTCGCCGAGCGCGAGAGCCTGTTCGGACCGATCGGTGGCGCGCTGATCGGCGGCCTGCTCGCCTGCCTGCTCGCCGCGACCGGGCGGCGCACCCACCTCCTGCGCGTGAGCGCACTCACCGCGACCGGGGCCGTCGGCGGCGTCATCGCGGTCCTGCACTGGGAACACGCCCACCTCGCCTACCGCGATGCACTCGAATGGAGCCTGCTCGGCGGCGTCGCAGCGCTGTCCGGCCTGGTGCCGCTGGTGCTGGCGCGCTGGCACGGCGAGCCCATTCCCGACGCCGCGCGCGCGCGTCACATCCTGTGGACCCACACCCGCCTGCGTTCGAAGGCGCCCTCGCTCGGGCTGCTGCGCGGCCTGCTGCTCTTCTCCGCCGCGGTGGCGGCGCTGCTGCTGTGGGTCGACCCGCGCTATCGCGATTTCCCCACCCTGCTCTATCTCGGCCCGGCGCTGGTGTTCGGCGTGATCGGCTGGTGGCGCAGCGGCATCACGGCGACCGAGCGAAGTTGCGCGGCGGTCATCGCGATCGGCGTGATCGGGCGCTGGTCAACGGAGATGACCAACCCCCAGGCCATCGCCTGGCTGCTGACCGGACTGGCGCTCGCCCTGCCGGTGCTGCTCGTGCGTGCGCACCAGCACGAGCAGCGCTAGCAGCGCGCCGACCGCCGCCGGATCGTAGCTGTACAGCACCAGGCCGGCCACGCCGCTCAGCCACGCCCCCCATGCCAGGCGCCGACTGTCGCGCACAAAGGCAAGCACGCCGAAGGCCAGGCTCAGCCAGCCAATACGCTGGTGCAGAAAAGTCTGTATCAAAGCATCCTTCACCAGGCAGAGGCCCTGCGGACTGCCAGGGGCCGCGCAGTCTCTCGGCAACAGACCGGCTTCAAGCACGCCGTGGCGCAGCCAGAGGACGCATGCGCCCAGTGCCAGCGCGGCAAGCAGCGGCCAGACGATGACATGTTTCCCCGAATTCTTTGACCTCATTTGCCGCTTTCCCTTAATAATCAGCAGCGCGCAGGAGCGAACATCTGCTGTTGCAAATTCGCACCGAGCCGTTCTCGTAAGAGACTGAAATCGTGCATAAAATGCGCCCCGCCAGGCTGATCGAAGGGCGCCCGCTGGAGTTGCGCGCATTGTGTCATAGTGCATGGGGCAGGCGATATGCGCGCGACGCCCCATCCCCTCACCGCCCGGCATGAAGCTCACAAGGCACCTGCAACGCAAACGCACTGCACAAGCACGGCAAGGCACGGGACGAAAAACATGAAACAAGCCGCCACCCTTACAGTCCGGCTGGCAATCGCAATCGCGATCGCTGCCGCGGTTGCCTTCGCTCAGTACTGGATCTGGCAGCAGTTCAACCGTGGCGCCGAATTCATCGGCACCAACCAGAGCATCAAGGGCTTCGCCTACAACGGCTTCCAGCGCGACCAGAGCCCGCTGCGCGGCACCTATCCGACCCGCGCCGAGGTCGCCTCCGACCTTGATCTGCTCGGACGCATGTCGGACGGCCTGCGCACCTATGGTGTCAACGACCTGCCTGATCTGCTGGCGCTCGCCGGCGAGCGCGACATGATGGTCACCGCCGGCGCCTGGCTGGACGCCGACAAGGACAAGAACGCACGCGAGATCGATGCCCTCATCGACGCCGCTCGCCGTATGCGCCACATCGAGCGGGTGATGGTCGGCAACGAGGCCATCCTGCGCGGCGACCTGAGCGTCGAGGAGCTGATCGTCTACCTCGACCAGGTGCGCAAGACCATCCGCAAGCCGGTGTCCACCGCCGAACCCTGGCACGTGTGGCTGCGCTACCCGGAGCTCGCCAAGCATGTCGATTACATCACCGTGCACCTGCTCCCCTACCACGAGGGACTGCCGGTCGAGGAGGCGGTCGAGTACGCCTTCCAGCGCTACGACGAGGTGGCCAAGGCGCATCCGCGCAAGAAGATTGTCGTCGGTGAAGTCGGCTGGCCGAGCCGTGGCCCCACTATCGGTGCTTCCGTCCCGTCACTGGACAACCAGGCGCGCTTCGTGCGCGAGTTCCTCGCCCACCCCCGCACCGCACGCGTCGACTACTTCCTGATGGAAGCGATCGACCAGCCCTGGAAGGTCGACGTGGAAGGCTGGGCCGGCCCCTACTGGGGCATGTTCAATGCCGACCGCGAGCTCAAGTACGCCCTCGAGGGCCTCGTCGAGCGCGACCCCTACTGGTCGCAGAAAGCGAGCAACGCCGCCGCGCTGGCCTTCATCCCGATGCTGCTGGCAGCGTTCTTCCTGCCAGGCTGGAGTGTGTTCGGCCGCCTCTTCCTCGCCGGCCTGATTCAGGCCTGCGTGTCGACGCTGATCATCGGCATCAACGTGCCCGTTGAGTACTACCTCACCCAGCGCGACCTCATCGGCCTGGTGCTGCTGATCGGCGCGACCTGCTTGACCGCGGCGGTGCTGCTGTCGCACGGCTTCGAATTCGGCGAGGTTTTGTTCAAGAAGAAGTGGGCGCGCCGCTTCATGCCGCTGCCGCCGCACGCACCCGACCAGCAGCCCTTCGTGTCGATCCACCTCGCCTGCTACAACGAGCCGCCCGAGATGGTGATCGCCACCATCGACAGCCTGGCGAGGATGAACTATGAGAACTTTGAAGTCCTCGTGCTCGACAACAACACCCGCGACGAGGCGCTGTGGAAGCCGCTCGAGCGCCGCTGCGCCGAGCTCGGCCCGCGCTTCCGCTTCTTTCACCTCGCCAACTGGCCCGGCTTCAAGGCCGGGGCATTGAACTACGGCCTCAAGGTCACCGACCCGCGCGCCGAGGTCGTCGGCGTGGTCGATGCCGACTACGTGGTCGACCCCGACTGGCTGGCGTGCCTGATCCCCCACTTCGACCAGCCCGACGTCGCCGTGGTGCAGGCGCCGCAGGCCCACCGCGACTGGGAGACCCAGCCCTTCAAGCGCATGTGCAACTGGGAGTTCGACGGCTTCTTCCGCATCGGCATGCACCACCGCAACGAGCGCAACGCGCTGATCCAGCACGGCACCATGACCCTGGTGCGCCGCCTCGCGCTGGAAGAGGTCGGTGGCTGGTCGGAGTGGTGCATCTGCGAAGACACCGAGCTCGGCCTGCGCCTGATCGAGAAGGGCTACGACACGCGCTATGTCGACCACATCCTCGGTCGCGGCCTGACGCCCTCGGGCTTCGCCGCGATCAAGAGCCAGCGCTTCCGCTGGGCCTTCGGCGCGATGCAGATCCTCAAGGCGCACCTGCCGCAGATGGTGGGGCGCAGCAGCCTGAACCTCGCGCAGCGTTACCACTTCCTGACCGGCTGGTTCGCCTGGCTGGGCGACGCGCTGCAGCTCGTGTTCGCCTTCGGCAGCCTGTTGTGGACCCTGGGCATCCTGCTGTTCCCGAAGGCCTTCGGCCTGCCGGTAATCGCGCTCGCGCTGCCGATCCTCGGCTTCATGGCCTTCAAGGCCGCGCTCGGCCCCATTCTCTACCGCCGCACGATGGACTGCCCATGGAAGGACATCCTCGGCGCCTCGATCCTGTCGGTGGGCCTGGCGCACGCGATCGCACGCGGCGTGTTCGCCGGTCTGGTGAAGAAGAAGGGCGTCTTCGTGGTCACGCCCAAGGGCTGGCGCGGCGGCGGGGCGCTTGCCTTCTTCAACCCGATCCGGGAAGAAATCGGCATGCTCGTGGCCCTGCTGATGGGGGCTGCCACCCTGGTTGCCCAGCGTGGCGCCGACAACCTCGAGACGCAGCTCTGGGTCGGCATCCTGTTACTGCAGTGCATCCCCTACTTCGCCGCCATCCTGTGCCAGATTGCCGCCTACATGCCGGAGCGCAAGGTCGCGCCCGGCACGGTGGTGGCGCTGCAGCCCCAGTCCTGAACGCGCCTCAATACAGCGCCAGCGCGATCGCCGCGGCCAGCACCAGCACCGGATAGACGAGCAGGGTCACGCGCAGGCCGCCGGCGATCATCACCCTTTGCGGCACGTGGCCGCTGCCGAACACGATCGCGTTGGGCGGCGTCGCGACCGGCAGCAGGAAGGCGCAGGACGTGCCCACCGCCACCAGCACGGCCAGCGGTACGCTGTCGACATGCGGCGCGAGGCCGAGGAACAGCGGAATCAGCAGCGCGGCACTGGCGGTATTGCTGGTGACTTCGGTCAGAATCAGCGCGAACAGCACCATCAACGCCACGCACAGCAGCACCGGCATGCTCGCGAACGGCCCGCCGAGTTGCGCCGCAAGCCAGGCCGCCGCGCCGCTGTCGGCGAGCGCCTTGCTCAGGGTGAGCCCGCCGCCGAACAGCAGCAGCACGCCCCACTCGGTGCTGCGCTCGACATCGCGCCAGCTTGCGAGCTTGAGTCCGTGCAGTAACACCAGCGCCAGGATCGCCACCGCCGCATCGTAGCCGCGCACCAGACCGAGCGCCTCGCCCAGCGGTGCGCCGGAGATCCAAAGCACCACGGTCAGGCCGAACACCGCCAGCATCTGCTTCTGCGCCCCGGTCCACGCCCCCGGCGGCGGGGGCGGCGTCACCATGATGTCGAACTGCGGCTTCAGCGCCCAGCGCAGCGCGTACTCCATCAGTGGCATCAGCACGATCACCAGCGGCAGTCCCCAGGCCAGCCAGCCGGCAAAGCTGAGTCCCACGTTCGAGGCGGCGATCGCGTTCGGCGGACTGCCGACCAGGGTGCCGATGCCACCGATGTTGGCGGAGAACGCCACCCCCAGCAGCACATACATCCAGGTGCGGCGGAACTGCTCCACCGGCAGCGGCGCGAGCAGCCCGAGCGCCAGCGGCAGCATCATCGCTGCGGTGGCCGTGTTGCTGATCCACATCGACATGAAGGCGGTGAGCCAGAACAGCCAGCGCACGGCGCGGCCGAAATGCGCCCCCGCGCGCCGCATGACCTGCCCGGCCATCCAGCGGTCCAGCCCCTGCCGCTGCAGGCCAGCCGCCAGCGCAAAGCCACCCAGGAAGAGGAAGATCACCGGGTCGGCAAACTGCAGCAGGGCCTGGTCAAACGCCAGCACGCCGCTCACGGCCGCCAGCAAGGGCACCAGCAGCGCGGTGACGCTCACATGCAGCGCCTCGCTCATCCACAGCCACGCGATCGTGGCGACCAGCGCGAGGCCGCCGCCGGCAGCACCCAGACTTGGTTCCAGCCACAGGTTGACGCCGATGAAAAGGGACACGGCGATGATGAGATTGATGGTTCGTGACACGAATGTTTCCTGATGATGTTCGGCACTTAGGCTGAGGCGGCGCGCCCGACGCCGGCCGCCTCACCGCCCCGCTGCCGTCCGTTTGCGACCGGCCACGGCTGGCGGCGGGCGCTCAGGCCGGCCAGGCCGGCAGCAGCCGGGCCACCCGGGGCAGCGCAAAGGCGCGGTAATCCGGCAAGCCGCCGCGTATCGGCTGCACCAACTCGCCTTCGATGAAAGGCCGGATATAGTCGCAGGCGGCGGGCGTGACGTGCATGCCGTCGGCCTGGATGAAGTCCGCCGGCAGGGTACGCTCGAGATTGGCGATCGGCGCCGCCGCCACCGGCACCACGTCCCATCGGTAGGGGGCATCCTGCAGACGACGGATTGCCAGCATCATGCCGCCGCCGCCCTCCAGCGCGCGGGCGACGGCCGCGCGCCCCACCGCCATCGCCTGCTCGCGATCGGTCGCCGACAGCCAGTGGCCCGAGGCGCGCTGCAGGTAATCCGGAATCGCCCAGTGATGCTTGTAGCCCAGGCGCTCGTGAATCAGGCGCGCCACGGCGAGGCCGGCGCCACCAAGCTGCACGTAACCGCGCGCGTCGTGGGACTTCTCCATGACCAGGCTGCCGTCGGCACGGCGAATGCCCTCGGACACCGTCACCGTGCAATAGCCCAGGCGCTCGGTCACCGCCCGCACGCGCTGCAGAAAGGCCGCCTCGTCGAAGGCCACCTCGGGCACCAGCACGATGTGTGGCGGGCAGTCGGGGTCGCCGTCGGCCGCCAGCGCCGTCGCCGCGGCGAGCCAGCCGGTATTGCGACCCATGACCTCGAGCACGAACACACTGCCCTTGGGCCCGACCATGGACGCGATGTCGAGCCCCGCCTCCAGCATCGAGGTCGCCAGATACTTCGCTGCCGAGCCGAACCCGGGGCAGCAGTCGGTGCCGACGATGTCGTTGTCCACCGTCTTCGGCACGCCGACGCACTGCAGCGGATGGCCGCGCCGCGCTGCCTCGGCCTGTAGCCGGGCGACGGCGTCCATCGAGCCGTTGCCGCCGTTGTACAACAGGTAGCCGATCTGATGGGCGTCGAACACGGCAAACAACCTGTCCATCACCACCCCGCCGTCGTCGCGCGGCAGATCGAAGCGGCACGAGCCGAACGCCCCCCCGGGGGTGCGCGCCAGGCGCGCGAGCGCGTCGCCATCGAGTGCGCCGGTGTCGATCAAGTCCTCGGCGAGCACGCCGCCAATGCCGCGATGGGCGGCAAACACACGACCGATCTGCTGCGGCTGCGCGCGCGCCGTCTCGATCACCGCGGCGGCCGTGGCGTTGATGACGGCGGTCACACCACCGGAATGGGCGTAGAGCAGGTTGTTGCAGGCCATCGCATGCTTCCTCGTTCAAGCGGGAGACCGCGCATTGCACCATGAGGGCATGAAAACAAACGCGGCCGCCACCGTTTCCGGAGCGGCCGCGGGGCGCGACGGGCCGGGCACGCGCTGGGCCCGGCCGGGTGCGAGACGAATTACTTCAGGGCGGCGAAGGCGTTCGCCGTGATCTCCTCGACCGGCCCCAGGCCGGAGATCTTGCGCACCCTGGGCGCCTTGGCGTCGCCCGAGGCGGCCCAGGAGCTGTAGTACTCGACCAGCGGCTTGGTCTGCGCATGGTAGACGTCGAGACGCTTCTTGACCGTCTCTTCCCTGTCGTCGTCGCGCTGGACCAGGTCCTCACCGGTGACGTCGTCCTTGCCCTCGACCTTCGGCGGGTTGTACTTGACGTGATAGGTACGGCCCGACGCCAGGTGGGCACGGCGACCGCTCATGCGCTCGACGATCTCGGCGTCGGGTACGTCGATCTCGAGCACGAAATCGATCGCCACGCCGGCGTCCTTCATCGCATCGGCCTGCGGGATGGTGCGCGGAAAGCCGTCGAACATGTAGCCGGCCTTGCAGTCGTCCTGCTGCAGGCGATCCTTGACCAGACCGATGATGATGTCGTCGGACACGAGGCCGCCCGCATCCATCACCTTCTTGGCCTCGATGCCGAGCGGGGTGCCCGCCTTGACCGCCGCGCGCAGCATGTCGCCGGTGGAGATCTGCGGGATGCCGAACTTCTCCTTGATGAAGTTGGCTTGCGTGCCCTTGCCGGCGCCCGGCGGTCCCAAAAGAATCAGTCGCATACACCCTCCCAAAAATGGACGGCCATCGAATATGACCGTTTTCCTTATTGAATAAACAGCGGAAACTTAACCGACGCACACCGGGTGGTCAAACCCCTCCAGCGGCGAACAGCGCGCGCACGCGCTCGAGATCCTGCGGCGTGTCGACACCGGCCGCCGGCGCCTCGGCGAGCTCGAGCACGCGGATACGATAGCCATGCCACAGCGCGCGCAACTGCTCGAGCGCCTCCCAGTCCTCCAGCGGTGAGGGCGCGAGCCCGGCGTAGCGGCGCAGGAATCCGACCCGATAGGCATACAGGCCGACGTGGCGCAGGATTGGCAGGCCGGCAGGCAGCGCATCGCGCTGCACGGCCCAGGCATCGCGCGCCCATGGAATCGGCGCGCGCGAGAAGTACAGCGCGCGTCCAGCGGCGTCGCACACGACCTTGACCACATTGGGGTTGAAGGCCTCGGCGGCATCGCCGATGGCGTGGGCAGCGGTGGCGATCGCCGCTTCGGCATCCGCCGCCAGCGCCTCGGCCACGGCGACGACGATGGCGGGATCGATCAGCGGCTCGTCGCCCTGCACGTTGACGACGATGTCCTCGTCGGCCCAGCCGCGCAGTGCCGCAACCTCGGCCAGGCGATCGGTGCCGCTGGGGTGATCGGCGCGCGTCATCACCACCGCGCCGCCGGCCGCGCTCACCGCGGCACGTACCTCTTCATGGTCGGTCGCCACCCAGACCTCGCTCGCCCCCGCATCCCGCACACGCTCGACCACGCGCACGATCATCGGCTTGCCGGCGATGTCTGCGAGCGGCTTGGCCGGCAGCCGGGTGGACGCGTAGCGCGCGGGAATGACGATGCGAAATCGGGCGGGCGTCTTCATCGCGCTCACTTGCGCAGCGCGTCCACTTCTTCGGCGCTGAGCGTGCGCGCCTCCTCGTCCAGCATCACCGGGATCCCGTCCCGGATCGGGTAGGCCAGGCGGTCGGCCTTGCACACCAGCTCCTGCTTGTCCTTCAGGTAGTCGAGCGGCCCCTTGCACAGCGGGCAGACGAGGATCTCAAGCAGTCGTGCGTCCATCTTCGAGTTTCTCCAGGATGCGTTCGGCCGCGCCTGTGCCGATGCTGGCCCTGACCGGGAACTCCCAGCAGTCGGCTGGCGCGAAAGCGACGCATTTTACCGCATCCTTCGCGGTCATCAGGATCGGCAATGCATCGCCGAATGCGAGATCGGCGGCGGCAAACGCGTGGTGATCGCCGAAAGCATGCGGCACGACCTCGATTCCGGCCGCCTCGAGCTGGGCAAAGAACCGCTCAGGGCGGCCGATTCCGGCCACCGCATGCACGCGCTGACCACGAAAATCGCCCAGCGGACGCGTGCGCGCGGGATCACCCACGGCACGCAACAGGCTGCCCTCGAGCCGCATGTCGAACACCGGCACCTTGGCTGTCGCCGCCCGGGTCGAGGGCGACAAGGCGCCATGCGCAATGACGAGGTCGACCTCGGCGAGGCGGCCGAGTGGCTCACGCAAGGGCCCCGCTGGTAACAGCCAATGATTGCCCAGGGTGGCCTCGTCGACCACGGCAATCTCCAGCGCCCGCCCGAGCCGGTAATGCTGCATGCCGTCGTCGGCGATGATCACATCACAGCTGGGATGGCGGCGCAGCAGTTCGCGTGCGGCTTCGGGCCGGTCCCGCCCCACCACCAGCGGACAAGCCGTGATGCGAGCCAGCAGCACCGGTTCGTCACCGTAGTCGGCGGGCGCGCCGTCGGCGGGCACGAATGCGCAACCTGCGACCCGACCACCATGGCCGCGGCTGATGATGCCCGGGCGCCAGCCGGCGGCGCGCAGCACGCCCACGAGCCAATCCACAACAGGCGTCTTGCCGCTGCCGCCCACTGCGATGTTGCCGACCACGATCACGGGAACCGGCAGGCGCTGCGGCCTCAGCCGCGCCCTGCGCCGACTGACAAGCATGCCAAACAGGACCGAAAGCGGGAACAGGAGCTGCGCCACAGGCCCGCGACGCTGCCAGAACGCAGGCGCGCGCGCGGCCATTTCAGGGCATCACTCGACCACCGCCTGGGTGGCGAAGGTGATGTGCGGCAGGCCGACACGCTGGGCCGCCTGCATGACGTCGATCACGCTCTGGTGGGTCGCCTTGGCGTCGGCGCTGATCACGATCACCGGCACATCGTCCGCATCCGCAGGCACGGCCCTGGCAAGGGCCGCGGCAATCGCATCGATGCTGCGATCACCGACTGGTTGGCGGTCTACCAGCACCTCGCCCGCCGCGGTGACCGCCACGACGATCTCGTCGGCAACGGCCTCACTGGCGTCGGCTGCAGCCGTCGGCAGGTTGATCTCCAGCCCCGACACCTTGGAAAAAGTGGTCGTCAGCATCAGGAAGATGATGATCACCAGCACCACGTCGATGAGCGGGATCATGTTGATCTCCGGCTCCTCGTGGCGGCTGCCGCGGCGAAAGTTCATGCCCTCGGCCCTTCAGGCGCGGCGTTCGCCGTGGGCGACTTCGACCAGCTTGATCGCCTGCTGCTCCATGTCGATCACGAAGCTGTCGATCAGCGCGCGAAAATGACGCCAGAAGATCATCGCCGGGATGGCGATGAGCAGGCCCAGGCCCGTCGTATACAGCGCAATCGAGATACCCTGCGCCAGTTGCGCCGGGTTGGCCCCGCTCACGCCCTGCGACGCGAAGATGTCGATCATGCCGATGATGGTACCGAGCAGGCCCAGCAGCGGGCTGATCGCGGCGATGGTGCCGAGCGTGGTGAGAAAACGCTCGAGCTCATGAACCACGGCACGGCCGGTTTCCTCGATCGACTCCTTCATCACCTCGCGCGAGCTGTTCACATTGCGCAAGCCGGCGGCAAGCACCCGCCCAAGCGAGGAGTGGGCAGCCACGCGCTCGATCATCTCTGCCGATGCGCCGTGCAAGCGCAGGTCGCTCAGGACCTGATCGAGCAGGCCGGGGGGCACCACGCGCACGCGCCGCAAGGTGATCGAGCGCTCGATGATCAGCGCAACCGCGATGACCGAAGCGAGAATCAGGGGCCAGATCGGCCAGCCGACGGCCTGGATGATCGCGAACACGCGGGACGACCTCTACGGGGCAAAGGCGGGACTCTAGCGCTGACGGCCTGGCGCGGCAAGCCGAATTGGCGCGCCAGACGAGACCCGGAACGCATTGCCAGCATCCACGGGGTCTGCCGCGATGAATCCACAGAAGCTGTGGATAAGTTTGTGGATGGAATCGAGAAGTTGCCCGGGAAGCCCGTCGCCACAAGCATTCGGTCACTCCGATGCAAAATTGTGCAACAATTTAAACTCAATTAATTCAATAACTTAACACTCCCCCCTTTCCGATCAAGGACTTGCGACAAGGTCCTTGACAGGATTCCCCGCCTGTGGATTCCGCTACAATCCAGCCATGTCCTCAGCCCCGCAAAGCCACGACCCACGCCCCGACGGCACCGCCACAACCAACCAGATCGTCAGCGTCTCCGCGCTCAACCGGCTCGCGCGTGAAGCGCTCGAACGGGCGCTGCCACTGCTCTGGGTCGGGGGCGAGATCTCCAACCTCACCCGTGCTGCCTCGGGTCACCTCTATTTCACCCTCAAGGATGCCAATGCGCAGGTGCGTTGTGCGATGTGGCGCAACCGCGCGCAACTGCTGCCCTTTCGCCCCGGGGACGGCATGCGCGTCGAGGCGCGTGCGCTGGTCACGCTGTACGAGGCGCGCGGCGACTATCAGCTCAACGTCGAAGCCCTGCGGCCGGCCGGCATCGGCAACCTCTTCGAGGCCTTCACCCGACTGAAGGACAAGCTCGCTGCCGAGGGCCTGTTCGACCCCGCCGGACGGCGCCCGCTGCCGCGCCTGCCGCGCGGCATCGGCATCGTCACTTCGGCGCAGGCCGCCGCCCTGCACGACGTGCTCGTCACGCTGCAGCGCCGCGCCCCGCATCTGCCGGTGGTGCTCTACCCCGCCCCGGTGCAGGGGGCGGAGGCCGCTGGCCGCCTCGTCGCCGCCGTCCGCAGCGCCGGCCGGCGCGCACAGGCCGACGGCATCGAACTGCTGTTGCTGGTGCGTGGCGGGGGCAGCCTGGAGGACCTCTGGCCCTTCAACGACGAGACTTTGGCGCGCACGCTGCGAGCCTGCCCGCTGCCGGTGGTATGCGGTGTCGGGCACGAAACCGACGTCACCATCGCCGACTTCGCAGCCGACCTGCGCGCGGCGACGCCGACCGGCGCCGCGGAGCTTGCGAGCGCCGGCTGGCTCGGCGTGCGCACCGAGCTGCCATCCCTGCACGCGCGCCTGGGGCGCGCCCTGGAGCGTCGACTCGAGGGCCTCGCGCAGCGGCTGGACCGGGCCACGCTGCGCCTGGTGCACCCGCGCGAGCGCCTGCTGCGCGAGCATCAGCAACTCGCCCGCCTCTCCCAGCGCCTGAACACCGCCATGCAGCGCCGCCTCGAGCGCGCCGGCATGCGCTGCGCACACGCCGAAAGCCGCCTGCACGGCAGCGCGCCCCGCCCCGGCCTCCTGCGCAGCCGTGTGGATACGCTGCAGCAACGCCTGCAGCTTGCCGCCGACCACTTCCTGGAGCGCCGCCGCACGCATCTGCTGGCGCTGGCCACCCACCTCGAGCACCTGGCGCCGCAGCAGGTTCTCGCGCGCGGCTATGCGATCGCCCGTGACGAGCACGGCAAGGTGCTGCGCCGCGCCGAAGCCGTGGCACCCGGCGCCGCGGTCAGCGTGCAGCTGGCCGACGGTTCACTGGATACGCGGGTCGTCGGGCACCTCGAACACTGAACACAGTCCAAATCTCGCGCCATGTCGATGGACGGCCCGTCCATCGCACCCCAGCAGCCCCCGATCGACACCCGCAGCGCGGGCGGCGCCAGTGAAGCTGCATGTCGTGCTGCCTGTTTCGCAATCCAGCGGATAGGCTTAACATTCGGGGCCCAGCATTGCCGGTGGCATTGAATCAAGACTAGAATGGTCCTGCTTTCAATCCACCGATCGACAAATCGAATTCAGGAGAATCCGCATGGAACACACGCTGCCCGCCCTGCCCTACGCCAAGGACGCCCTCGCCCCGCACATCTCCGCGGAGACGCTCGAGTTCCACTACGGCAAGCACCACCAGGCTTACGTCACCAACCTGAACAACCTGATCAAGGGCACCGAGTACGAAAATCTCGACCTCGAAGCCATCGTCAAGAAGGCGCCGGCCGGCGGCATCTACAACAACTCGGCCCAGGTCTGGAACCACACCTTCTTCTGGAACAGCATGGCGCCCAACGGTGGCGGCGAGCCGAGCGGCGCGCTGGCCGACGCGATCAAGGCCAAGTGGGGCTCGTTCGACGACTTCAAGAAGGCCTTCCAGGCCTCTGCGGTCGGCAACTTCGGCTCCGGCTGGACCTGGCTGGTGAAGAAGGCCGACGGTTCCGTCGACATCGTCAACATGGGTGCCGCCGGTACCCCGCTGACGACCGGTGACACCGCGCTGCTCTGTATCGACGTGTGGGAACACGCCTACTACATCGACTACCGCAACCGTCGCCCGGACTTCGTCGCCACCTTCCTCGACAAGCTCGCCAACTGGGACTTCGCGGCGAAGAACTTCGCCTGAGACCCGCCTGACGCCCGCGGCCGGCACCGACCGGCCACTGCCTCGCGAAAGCGACCCGCGCGGTCGCTTTCGTGCTTTCCGGCCCAGCTCCCACTCCCGCCGGGAAAGTCCGCGCACACGGGGCGACGCATGCTCGACATCCTCTACCGCGACGACTGGCTGGTTGCGATCCACAAGCCCTCGGGACTGCTCGTCCATCGCAGCCCGATCGCCGCGCACGAGCAGCGTTTCGCGGTGCAGTTGCTGCGCGACCAGCTCGGCCGCCGCGTGTTTCCCGCCCATCGCCTCGACCGTGGCACCTCGGGCGTGCTGCTGTTCGCGCTCGACCGCGAGGTTGCGCGGACGCTCGCGGGCCGCTTCGAGTCGCAGGCAGTAGAAAAGCGATACCTGGCGGTCGTGCGCGGTCATCCGGCCGCGAGCGGTGTCATCGATCACCCGTTGGTGCGCCGGCTCGACCCGATCGAGCTGCGCCACGGACGCGGCGCCGGCGCCCGCGACGCCCTGCCCGAGGACATCGACGAGCCCGGGGACGGCGACCGCGCCGACCGCGACCAGGCGCTCGCCCAGGCAGCCCGCACCCGCTTTCGCCGCCTTGCTACCGTCGAACTGCCCTACGCCGTCGACCGCTACCCGAGCAGCCGCTACGCGCTGGTCGAACTCATCCCCGAGACCGGGCGTCGCCATCAGTTGCGCCGCCACCTCAAGCACATCGCCCACCCCATCATCGGCGACGCGACCTATGGCAAGGGCCGCCACAATCGCCTGTTCCAGGCCCTGTTCGGCAGCCAGCGGCTGCTCCTCGCCTGCACCCGGCTCAGCTTCGCGCACCCGCTGAGCGGTGTCACGCTGCGCATCGAGGCGCCGCCCGCAAGGGATTTCATCGACCTGATGCGCGCCCTCGGCTGGGATCCCGACTGCATCGACGGCTGACGCCCGGCGCCTGCGCCAACGGCAGCCCGAGCGGCCGGCCCGCCTCCACGGTGGCACGATTTCAGGGCACAATTGCCGCTCGCCATGCTGCCCGCCCCGGGGACGCCGCCCGGGCCGCAACTCTTTCATGCGCTCGCGCGCTCACGATCACCCAGGTATATCGATGAATCCGCTGCTCCAGGTACGCCAGCACGGCCAGCAGATCTGGCTCGACAATCTCTCCCGCACGCTGCTCAACGACGGCCATCTCGCCCGTTTCATCGTCGATGACGGCGTGGCCGGGGTCACCACCAATCCGTCCATCTTCCATAAGGCGATCGCCGGCGGGCGTTATTACGAGGACGACCTCGCCCGCCTCAAGCAGCAGCCCATGAGCGCCGAGGCGCGCTACGAGGCGCTGGTGATTCCCGATGTGCAGCGCGCCTGCGACCTGCTTGCCCCCCAGCATGCGCAGAGCGGCGGATCCGCGGGCTACGTCAGCCTCGAGGTCTCGCCCGCGCTCGCCCACGACGCTGCCGCCACGATCGCGGCCGGCCTGCGGCTGAAGGCCGCGGTTGCCCGCCCCAACCTGCTGATCAAGGTGCCGGCCACGGCTGCTGGCCTGGAGGCGATCGAGGGCCTGATCGGCGCCGGCATCAGCGTCAATGTCACGCTGATGTTCTCGCTCGGCCACGTCGATGCGGTCGCCGCCGCCTATGTGCGCGGGCTGGAGCGGCTGCGCGCCGGCGGTGGCGAGGTCACGAGCGTGATGTCGGTGGCCAGCCTGTTCCTGTCACGCGTGGACACGCTGGTGGACAAGCAGCTCGAGCAGGCGGGCGGCGCGGCCCTGGCGCTGCGCGGCCAGACCGCGGTGGCGCTCGCCCGGCTCGCCTACCAGCGCTACCTCGCGCGCTTTCACGGCGAGGGCTTCGCCAGCCTGCGCGCGGCAGGTGCCCGCCCCCAGTACATGCTGTGGGCCAGCACCGGCACCAAAAATCCGGCCTACAGCGATCTGCTTTACGTCGAGCCGCTGATCGGCGCGGAGACGGTCAACACCCTGCCCGACGCCACCCTGGACGCCCTGCGCGACCATGGCCGGGTCGAGGCCACGCTGGCGCGCGATGTCGACCTCGGGCAGGCCCAGTTCGCCGCGCTCGCCGCACTGGGCATCGACCTCGAGGCGGTTGGCAAGCGCCTGCAGCAAGAAGGACTCGTGCAGTTCGAGCAGGCCTTCGCCGCCCTGCTCGAGCTCACCGCCTGAGTCCCACGCCCGCCCTCCTCAGGACAGGGCGGGTGCGTCGGCCCCGACCAGGGCGTCGCGTGACACGCTGCGCTGCTCGCTGCCGGTGTCGAGCAGCTCCTTCATGTCGAGGATCAGCACGATCTGGCCGTTCGACAGGGTCGTGACGCCGGCCACGCCCTTCGGGCGGAAGTCGTCGAGCGACTTGATCACCGCATCCTCACGCCCGGCGAAGCTGTCGACGGCGAGGATGAAGGACCATTCGGCGGCCTGCATCAGCACCCCGTACTGCGGCACGCGCTCGCGCGGCCAGCCGAGCAGGGACGACAAGGGCACGATCGGCAGCACCTCGCCGCGCACCACCATGGTCGCCCGCCCGCCCACGTCCTGGATCGACTCGGGCACGATCGGCAGGATCTCGCGCACCATGGACAGCGGCACCGCAAAGGGCTGCTCGCCCAGGCGCACCAGCAGCACCGGCAGGATCGCCAAGGTCAGCGGCAGGTTGATCAGCAGGGTCGTGCCCTTGCCGAGCTGAGACTTGATCTCGATCGAGCCGTTGAGCTTCTGGATGTTGGTGCGCACCACGTCCATGCCCACCCCACGGCCGGACACATCCGACACCTTCTCCGCCATCGAGAACCCGGGCAGGAAGATGAGGTTGTAGCTCTGGCGATCGTCCATCGTGCTCGCCTCCTCATCACTGATGAGGCCCTTGGCGAGCGCCTTCGCGCGCAGCCGCTCGGCATCCATGCCACGCCCGTCGTCGGCCACCATGATGACGATGTGGTCGCCTTCCTGGCGCGCCTCCAGGCGCACCAGCGACTTCTGCGGCTTGCCCGCGGCCGCGCGCGCGGCGGCATCCTCGATGCCGTGGTCGACCGCGTTGCGGATGAGATGGATGATCGGGTCGGACAGATCCTCGATCATGGTCTTGTCGATCTCGGTCTCCTCGCCGACCAGCACCAGCTCGACGTCCTTGCCCAGGCTGCGGGCAAGGTCACGGGCAATGCGCGGGTACTTCTGGAACAGGCGGCCGATCGGCTGCATGCGCGTCTTCATGACCGCGTTCTGCAGATCGGAGACGAGCAGGTCGAGCTGGCTCACCGCGACGTCGAGCGCATGCAGCGTCTCGGTATCGGTGCGGCCGTTGAGGATGTCGCTGCGCAGCGCGTTCAGGCGGTTCTTGGTCAGCCCGATCTCGCCCGACAGGTTCAGCACCTGATCCAGGCGCGCGGTATCGACGCGGATGGAGTTGTCGCGCTGACGCTCGCTGTCGCGCCGTCCGGTGGGCCCGCTGGCGCCGGGCAGGTCGGTGGCACGGCGGCCGAGTGCAGCCTTGACGATGGGGTCGTTCGCCTCGGAGGGCGCGGGCGCCGCTGGGGCCGGGCGGCTCGTGTCGCCCCTGGCGTCGGCGCCCGGCTGCTGCGCCTGCGCGGCGTGGACGATCACCGCGGCAGCCGGCGCGGCAAGCGCAGGCGCAGCGGACGCGATCGTCCCACCGGTGACCGCGACAAACAGCGCTTCCCAGTCGGGCTCGCCCGGGCGCGGCACCTCCAGCGCGTCGCCGGCAGGCGCACTGGTCGTGGCGGGCGTGGCATCGACCTTCTGCCCCGTGGCCACCGCCGCCGCTTCATCCTCGGCCCTGTCACCCGCAATCGCTGCGCGCAGGCTCGCGATCAGGCCGGGATCGGCCGGGCCGGGCTGGGTGGCGCGCTCGAGATCGACGAACATCTCGCGCACCGCCGCCGTCGCCGCCAGGATCACGTCCATGCGCTCCGGCGTCACGCGCAGCTCGGCGTTGCGCAGGCGGTCGAACAGGCTCTCGGTCAGGTGGCAGAGCGTGACCAGCTCGGTGGCACTGAGAAAGCCCGCACCGCCCTTGATGGTGTGGAAGCCGCGGAAGATGTCGTTCAGCAGGTTGCGGTCATCGGGCGAACGCTCGAGATCGACCAGCTTGTTGTCGACCCCGGACAGAAGATCCCCCGCCTCGACCAGGAAGTCCTGCAGCAGTTCTTCCATCCCAGCAAAATCACTCATGACTCACCTTGCTCCTGACCGCGCGACGGTCAGGTCCTGCCTGACCGTGCGCTCGATGCACTGCACCCGTCGTGGCGGGCTCAGAATCCGAGGCTCTCCAGCAGGTCATCGACCTGGGCCTGGTTGTTGAGGACGTCCCCGCCGCCGCCATCGATCACCGGGCCGTTGAGCAGGCTGGAATGGCGCTCGCTGCGGACCGCAGGCGGCGCCGCTTCGAGCAGCACCTGCAACAACTGGCTCTCGAGCATCTGCGCCAGCTCCACCACGCGCTTGATGACCTGCCCGGTGAGATCCTGAAAGTCCTGCGCCATCATGATCTCGTGCAGCTGCGCGCTGGTGGCACGGCTGCCACTGGCGACCTCGCCGATGAAACCGCGCGTGTCGGCGCTCAGCTCACGAAACGCCTCCGGCGACAACTGGCCGGCATACAGCCGATCCCAGCGCGCGGCCAGCGCATCGGCGCCGCTGGCGAGCTCGTCCTGAATGGGACGGGCGACGTCCGTGGCGTTGAGTACGCGGCTGGCGGCCTGCTCGGTCATGCGGGCGATGTAGTGCAAGCGCTGGCGGGCATCGGGAATGGCTTCCGCCGCCTCCTGCAAGGTGGCCTCGAGACCGAGCTCGCGCAGCGTGTCATGCACCTGGCGGGTGAGGTGACCGAGGCGGTTGAACACCACCCCCGAGTCGGCGTGCTCGTCCGCGCCGGCGGCGGCCGGTGCCTGCACGGCGGCGCTGGACGCCGCCATCATCGCTGGCCCGTCCCCGAACTGACCGGACTCCATCGCAACGGCGTCGAACAAGGCCTGCAGCTCGTCATTGTCATCGGATGCGTCGTCGCTCGCAGGGCCGCCGGGCAGGACGGCCAGCTCGGCCAGGGGCGGCCGCCGGCCGGCGACCGGCTCGGCGGCGATGCTGTCGAACAGCGCTTGCAACTCGTCCGAGTCTCCGGACTCGTCGAACTTCGGCCTCTTGCTCATGTTCCTGCTCCGTATTTCGTCGGCAGCGGCACTCAGGCCGGACTGCGACCCATCCTCTCGAAGATCTTTTCCAGCTTCTCCGCCAGCGTCGCTGCGGTGAAGGGCTTGACCACATAGCCGCTCGCCCCGGCCTGCGCCGCGGCGATGATGTTCTCCTTCTTCGCCTCGGCGGTGATCATCAGCACCGGCAGGTGCTTCAGGTGCGGCGTGCGCCGGATCGTCTGGAGCAGGGCCAGCCCGTCCATGTTCGGCATGTTCCAGTCGGTGACGACGAAATCGAAGGGCGCACTGTTCAATTTCTGCAGCGCGATCGCGCCATCCTCGGCCTCATCGACGTTCGCATAGCCCAGCTCCTTGAGCAGATTGCGGACGATGCGACGCATGGTCGAAAAATCATCGACGATGAGGAACTTCATCTTGGGGTCGGCCATTTTCTCTGTTCTCCGGATTTCCTTGCCCGCGCCGCTCAGGGTGCGCGCCGGCCTCGCTGCAACATGGGCCGAATCGTCTCGGCGAGCACGTCGCCGTCGAATTTTGCCACGTAGGCATCCACTCCGACGCGCTTGCCCATGGCGCGGTTGGCCTCGGACGACAGCGAAGAGTGCATGACGACGGGAATGCCGCTGAAGCGGGGGTCGGCCTTGATGTTGCGGGTCAGTACATAACCATCCATCTCGGGCATCTCGGCATCGACCATGATCAGGTCAATCTCGTCGATCACGTGCCGCCCGCCCTGCTCGGCATGGGTGGCGATGCTGTCGAGCCGGTTCCAGGCCTCGAGCCCGTTCTGCGCATGCTTGTGACGCACGCCGAGCTTGTCGAGCACTTCGGCGATCTTGCGCCGCGCCACCGCCGAGTCGTCGACGAAGAAGACGTTGACCTCGTGGCCGTTGCCGAGCGGCGCAATGTTGCCGACCACCGCGTCACCAAAGGTATTGGCAAGGATGGTCTCGACGTCGAGGATGGACACCAGGCGACCGTCGGGCAGCTCGGTGATCGCGGTGATGAAGCTCTGCGTGCCGGGGGAGACGTTCTCGGGCGCCCTCACCCTGTCCCAATCCACACGGATGATGCGGTCGACCGAGTCGACCAGGAAGCCGAGCGTGCGCTTGCTGTATTCGGTCACCATCATCGCCCCGCCCAGCGGCGCGTCAGGCGGCACGAGATCGAGGATGCGGCCCAGGGCGAGCACCGGGATGACGTTGCCGCGCAGCGAGATCAGGCCCTCGACGCCGACCGGCATGTTTGGAGTACGGGTGATGAACGGGGTCTTCGATACCTCGCGCACCTTGAACACGTTGATGCCGAAGTTCTCGCGCGTGCCGAGCGAGAACAGCAGGATCTCCATGCGGTTCGAGCCGGCCAGCGTGGCGCGGCCCTCGACGGAGTCGAACAGGGCGCTTTCTTCGTGCTGTGTGTTGTGCATGCGGGCCTCCTCAGCCGCCTTGCTCGCTGCCGTGCGCGCCCAGGCGGCGCACCAGCGTCTGTGCCAGGCGTTGCGGCTCGAACTTCGGCACGTATTCGTCCACCCCGACCGAGCGGCCGAGTTGCTGGTTCGACATCCCCGACAGCGAGGAATGCATGATCACCGGGATGTCGGCAAAGCGCCGGTCGGCCTTGATCTGGCGGGTGAGCATGTAGCCGTCCATTTCCGGCATCTCGACGTCGGTCAGCACGAGGCTGACGAAGTCGGACACCTTGCGCCCAGTCGCATCGGCATGCGCGGCGACCTTGCGCAGCTCGTCCCAGGCCTGGCGGCCATTGACCGCGCCGACGTGGCGCAAGCCCATCGCGTCCAGGGTCTGCACGATCTGCCGCCGCGCCACCGAGGAGTCGTCGGCAAAATACACCACATGCTCGTCGGCGCCAGGCACAGGCGTGATGTCGCGAAACAGGAACTCATCGTCGTAGTTGGACGTTTCGGACAACACCTTTTCGACGTCGAGCATCATCACCAGGCGCGCGTCGGCCAGTTCGGTGACGGCCGTCACCAGGCCACCGAGCTTGGCCGACAGCATCTCCGGCGGCACCCGCATCTGCGACCAGTCCAGGCGCAGGATGGTGTCGACCGCCTCGACCAGGAAGCCCTGGGTATGGCCGTTGTACTCGGTGACGATCATGATGTCGCGCGGGCTGTCGTCACCAATGCCGACGTAGCGGCCCAGATCGACCACCGGCACCAGGGCGCCGCGCAGGCTGACCATGCCCTGCACCGCGGCAGGCATCTCGGGCGCGGCGGTGATCGGCGGCGTACGCATCACCTCGCGCACCTTGAAGACGTTGATGCCAAAGGTCTCTCGCCGACCTGTGCGCGGATCGGCGCCGAGCGTGAACAGCAGGATCTCGAGCTTGTTCGTGCCTGCCAGCCGGGTGCGGGCGTCGATGTTCTTGAGTAGTTCGGACATGTTGTATTCCGCTTCGCGGTCGTGTGCGGGCGCACCGATTCGGCGCCATGGAATCAATATCGGCCGCCGACGCCCCTACTTGAGCACCGATGTTCAGCGCACCGGCGCGCCGAAGAGGTCACTCACCGCCGGCCTGCCCTCGCCCGGCGGCTCATCGCCAGCGGGCGCCCCCGCCCCGCCGACGTCGATCGGCCGGCCCGGGTTGCGCATGGCCTCTTCCGCCTGCCGGTTGAGCACCACGATGCTGATGCGGCGGTTGGCCGGATCGAGCGGGTCGTCCGCGTTCAGGTGCGCGGTGTCGGCGAGGCCGAGCACGCGCAGCAGCTTGCCGGGCTCGAGCCCGCCCGCGACCAGCTCGCGGCGCGCGGCATTGGCCCGGTTGGACGACAGCTCCCAGTTGGAAAAGCCGCGCTCGCCCCCGGCGTACTGCGCCGAGTCGGTGTGCCCGGACATGCTGATGCGGTTGTCGACGTCATTGAGCGCACGGGCGATCTCGCGCAACAGCTCGCGTGTGTAGGGGCGCAGGTCGGCGCTCGCCGAGGTGAACATCGGCCGGTTCTGCGCATCGATGAGCTGGATGCGCAGGCCCTCGCTGATGATGTCGAGCAGGATCTGGTTCTTGAACTGGCGCAGCGAAGGATTGGCCTCGATGATCGCCTCGAGCTTGCCCTTGAGGTCGATCAGGCGCGCCCGCTCGCGGCGCTGGGCGATGCGCGCAAGGTCCATCTCGTCGACGTTCTGCGCCCCACGCGAGGCGGCCTCGAAGTTGATCGCGCGCGTGCTCGGCACGTCGCCACGCTTGACCTGCCCCACCGAACGCGTCAGGTCCTCGCCACCGCCCTTGATGATGCTCGAGCTGTCGCCGGTGCCACTGCCGCCTTCGAGCGTCATCTTGAGCGGGTTCTGAAAATAGTCGGCAATGCCCTCGAGGTCGCCTTGCGCCGTCGAGCCAAGCAGCCACATCAGCAGGAAGAAGGCCATCATCGCCGTCACGAAGTCGGCGTAAGCGATCTTCCACGCACCGCCATGGTGGCCGCCGCCGCCCTTCTTGATGCGCTTGACGACAATCGGCTGCTGGGTGTCGTCGCTCACGGCGCGCTCCTCCCTGTCCCGCCGGGTCGCGTCGGCTCAGCCGCAAGAAGGGTCGCTCGAACTGGCTTCATGCGCGCCTCAACCCTTGCGGTTCTTGATTTCCTGCTCGAGCTCGGCAAAGCCCGGGCGGTCGGTGGCGTACAGCACCTTGCGCCCGAACTCGACCGCAACCTGCGGCGCGTAGCCGTTCATGCTCGCCAGCAGCACGACCTTGATCACCTGGTAGATCTTGCCGCTCTCCTCCACCTTCTGCTCGAGCTGGCTGGCCAGCGGGGAGACGAAACCGTAGGAGACCAGAATGCCGAGGAAGGTACCGACCAGCGCGCCGCCGATCATCTTGCCCAGCACGGCCGGCGGCTGGCCGACCGATCCCATCACGTTCACCACCCCCATCACGGCGACCACGATGCCGAACGCGGGCACGGCGTCGGCGACCTTGGCCACGATGTGCGGCGCCTGATGCGCCTCCTGATGATGGGTCTCGATCTCCATGTCCATCAGGTTCTCGATCTCGAACGCGTTCAGGTTGCCGCCAACCATCATGCGCAGGTAGTCGGTCATGAACTCCACCGCATGGTGGTCGGCCGTCACGCTCGGGTATTTGGAGAAGATCGGGCTGGCATCCGGGTTCTCGATGTCGTTCTCGATCGACATCAATCCTTCCTTGCGCACCTTGGCCAGGATCTCGAACAGCAGCGCGAGCAGATCGACGTACAAGGCCTTGTTGTAGCGCGAGCCCTTGAGCGCCATCGGCAGGCCCTTGAGGGTTGCCTTGATCGCCTTCGGCCCGTTGCCGGCGACGAAACCGCCGATCATCAGGCCGAAGATCGCGACGTACTCGAGCGGCACCCACAGGGCCAGCAGGCTGCCGTGCATCGCATAGGTACCCAGCGACGCCAGCAGCACGATAACGTAACCAATGATCAGGAACACCAGTGACTCCAGAAGGGTCGGCCGCGAAACCGGCCTGCCACGCAGCAGGCCGCGGAGCTGCGGCATCTGACGGTCTTAACGACCGGCCCCGGCAAAACTTGAACCCCGCCCATCGCCCGCGCCCGGGGAGCCAAAATGACATGGGCCGCGCTGTTTCCAGTGCGGCCCATGTCAGGCGATTGGGAGCGTGGCTTGCGTCGCGCCGGTCTCAGGCCGGCACTCGCTGCCGGGTGCGCGACACCGCCTTGCGTGCGGTCTTCTTGCGCGCGGAGCCGGCACGCGAGGGCATGTTGCACAAGCCACACACGTAGGCATGCACCGGGTCGTGGGCGTGAGCGACGAACTGCCCGCCACAGCAGGTGCAGGCGCTCAACTGCAGCAGGTCGGCATCGAAGAAGCGCACAAGGGTCCATGCCCGGGTCAGGCTGAGCACCGGCTCCATCGCCGCACCCTCGATGTGATCGAGGTAGAGGTGGTAGGACTTCAACGTCGCCTCCAGGCCCTGCACCCCGCCGCGACCGGTGAAGAAGCGATGGAAACCCATGAACAGCGAGGAATGCACATTGGGCTGCCAGGTCATGAACCAGTCGGTCGAGAACGGCAGCATGCCCTTGGGCGGCGAGACGCCTCGCACTTCCTTGTAGACCTTGAGCAACTTCTCGCGACTGAGGCGCGTCTCGACCTCGAGCATCTGCATGCGCGCGCCGAGCTGGACCATTTCGACTGCGAGCCGAACGTCCTCTGCCTCTGCGATGACGGTCTTGTTCTTCATGGGGGGCCTCCTCAGGCCGCTTCTTCAGCTGCCTTGCCCGCAGCGAGGATCGCGGCGTGCAGGCTTGCGCTGGTGGCGTCGCGCCCCTCACCCGCCATCAGCCGGGCCAATTGCGCGTCGTCGAAACGAAAGCAGGGGATCAACATCTCGCTGCTCGCCATGCGCACCAGCTTCGCCGGCGACATGGACTGGATCAGATCGGCCAGGCCGTCACTGATGCCGAGCCGGAACAGAGCCGTCGCCCGGTCACTGCGGAGCATCTGCTGGGCGAGCATCAGGTAGGCGAGATTCAGTTCGCGAATTTCGGCCTGAAAGTCTGGACGGTCCATGGTTTCCAATCCCCTTCAGGGATCAATGACACTGAAGTTAAAGTAAATTCTCAGCAACGGCAAGTTACAGAATCACCGGAACCGTGCTTTTTGCCACAGCAGCTGTGGCCTTGCAGCAACAGCACCCGACCGAAGCCGGAAACAACAGTCACCGGTCGGGCGTCAGCGAGCCGAAGCGGAACGCCTCGGCGACCAGCGGTCGGCCATAGCGGAATCCCTGCAGCGCGTCGCAGTGCGAGGCCTGTAGCAGCATCTCCTGCGCGGCCGTCTCCACCCCCTCGGCCACTACCCGCAGGCGCAGACTGTGCGCCATCGCGAGGGCTGCGCGCACGATCGCGCTGGCGTCGGCGTCGCGATCGACGTCGCTCACCAGGGCGCGATCGATCTTGATCACATCGATCGGCAGCCGGCGCAGGTAGGCGAGCGAGGAATAGCCGGTGCCAAAGTCGTCGATCGCGATGCGCAGGCCCAGGGCCTTCAAGGCACGCAGGCAGCGCGCCGCGTGCGCGCAATCGCTCATCAGCGAGCTCTCGGTGATCTCGAGCACGAGACACGAGGCCGGGAAGCCACTTCGCGCCAGCGCCGCCTCCACCTGAGCGTAAAGGCCAGGTTGCGCAAACTGCACCGCGGACACATTCACCGACATCTCGAAATCCGCCAGCCCCGCACGGTGCCAGCGCTTGCCCTGCATGCAGGCCTCGGCCAGCACCCATGCGCCGATGTCCGCGATGAGGCCGGTCTCGTCCGCCAGCGCAATGAAGCGGTCGGGACCGAGCAAGCCGTGCACAGGGTGCTGCCAGCGCAGCAGGGCCTCGGCGCCACGGGCGTGACAGCTCGCGGCACCGACGATGGGCTGGTAGTGCAGGCGCAGTTCGTTGTGGGCAAGCGCCGAGCGCAGATCCCGCTCGAGCGCCAGCGCGAAGGCCGACGCCCGGCTCTGGGCTTCACGATGAATGCGCACGCAGTTGCCACCCGCGCGCTTGGCCTCGGCCAACGCGACTTCGGCCTGCATCAGCGCATCGACGGCAGGGACGTGGCCGGCGTCGAGCAGCGCGACGCCGACGCTCGCATTCAGCGTCAGGCCACCGGGCACGCTGGCGAAGGGTCGCTCGGGGACGCGCAGCAGGCAGCGCGCCAGCAGCTCGGCCTGGCCCTCGTCGACCACGCCCGGCACGAACACGCCGAAGCGGTCGCCGCACAGCCGTGCCAGCATCGCGCTCGGCGGCACGACCTCCACCAGCCGCCGGCCGAGCTCGCGCAGGACCTCGGTGCCGACCTGATAGCCGAAGCCGACGTTGACCCGCATGAAGCGATCGAGGTCGAACACGATCAGGATCGCGCCGGTCGTGCGGCCGCTGCGCTCGCGGCATTCGAGCCAGTCGGCGACCCGGGCACAGAAATGGGCCTGATTGGACAACTGGCTGAGTCCGTCGAACAGGCTCAACGCGCGAATTCGATCCTCCGCCCGGCGCACGGCGGCACGGTCGGCCTGGGCGAGCAGTTCGCGCTCGATGACCGCGAGCAGGCGCGCATGGTCGCCCTTGAAGACGAAATCCCGCGCCCCTTCGTACATCGCCCCGACACCCTCGCCGGGCGTCATGCGGCCCGAGTGCAAGATGAAGGGCAGATCTCTGCCGCTGCGTTGCAAGACCGCCAGCGCGCGCCGGCAGTCGAAGCCCTGCAGGACGTGATCGCACAGGACGAGGTCCCACGCCGTCGTCGCGAGCGCGGCCGCCATGTCGATCGCATTGTCGACCCGCATCCACGACAATCGCATGCCACGGCGGCCCAGTTCGGCCTCGACCAGCAGCGCATCGTCCTCACAGTCGTCGACGATCAGCACGCGCGGCGTCGAGCCACGCTCGGGCAGTGCCAGCGCATCACCCGGCGCGAATCGCATCACGTGGCCGCCCTGCCGGCCTGGAGCGCAACGACGCGATTGCGGCCCCGCTGCTTGGCCACGTAAGCGCCCTGGTCGGCCACCTTGATCAGCGCATCGACATTGGCCATCTCCGCCTCGCGCTCGGCAATGCCGATGCTCACCGTCATCTCCAGCTGCGGCCCACCGGTGTCGATCAGCCGTGACTCGGCCGCCACACGCAGGCGCTCGGCGACGGTCAGCGCCGCACGCAGATCGGTATCGGGGCAGATGACGAGGAACTCGTCGCCGCCGGTGCGGCAGATCACGTCCTGCGCCCGCACCGCCTCGCGCAGCAATTCGGCCGACTGACGCAGGGCGATGTCGCCGACATCGTGGCCATAGGTGTCGTTGATCGCCTTGAACCCATCGAGGTCGATGACCATGGCCGCCAGCGGGCGACCGTGCCGCGCCGCCGCGGCCCACTCCATCTGCATGGACTCGAGGGCATGGCGACGGTTGGGCAGACCGGTGAGCGGGTCGGTCAGGGCGGCCTCCTGCAGGCGGCGATTCGAGATCGCGAGCTCGGCGGCGAAGTTGCGCAGCTCCTCGCGCTCATGCTCGAGCTCGTGCTGCAGGGCCAGCATGCGCAGACAGGACCGCAGGCGCACGCCGAGCGCCGCACCGCGCAGGGGCAGCACGGCGAAGTCGTCGGCACCGGCCGCGGCCGCCGCCAGCAGCAGCGCATCGTCCTCCCGCGGCAGGATGGCCAGGATGTGCATGCAGCGCCCGAGGCGCAGATCGCGCAAGCCCCGCACCAGCTTCTCGCCCTCGCTGCCCGAAGGCGAGACCCAGTCCACGAGCACCATCTGCGGCTGCACGTCGATGGCGAGCTCGAGCGCCGCTTGCGCCGAGGCAGCTTCAAACAGCGTCAGCCCTGCCGCCTTCAACTCGGCGCTCAAGACCGCACGCGCGGCGGCGTCGCGTACCACCACCAGGGCCGGCATCACGGCGGCACCCGGCTCGCCGGCGCCCGTCTCGTCCGCCCCGGTGGCATCGGCCAGCGCGGCATCGCCGCCGAGTTCGCCGAAGCGGGGCACGGCCTCGGTGCGAATCTGCAGCAGCTTGCCCCATTCGCCCCAATCGCGACCGACGCGCTCGCACAGGTTGATGAACTCGCCACGGCCGAGGCCGAGCCGGCTCGACAGGCGCAGCATCACGGGCATCAGGCGTTCCTGCTCGGCGACCGGCGCAAGGCACAACTGCGCGATCGCGCGCGACAGCACCAGGCACTGCATCAACCCGGACTCGCGCGAACCCTCGGCGTAGCCCGCCAGTTCGGGGCTCTCGTGAAAGCGCACCGGCTGCACCAGCGCCTCGGGCAGGCCCCAGTCGAGCAGCATGGCAGCGCCGAGCTCGCGGTGGTTCATGGCGAAGGCCTGATCCTCGAGCGCCACCTGCTGAAGGGCGGGGTCACGCGTGATGTCGGCGAGCAGACGCGAGAACGCATCGGGATAGAGGGTGGCGAGCGCGAGCTCGCCCACCCGCGCCAGCAGCCCCAGGCTGAAGGCCTCGTCGGGCGCGGCGACACGCACGCGCTGCATCAGTGCCTGCATTGCCAGCGCCATGAGCAAGGACGACGACCAGAAACGCGGGTAGTCGAAGCCCGTGCAACCGCCCTTGCGGTAGTGCGACAGCAGGGAAAAGCCCAGCGCCATCGTACGCACCGCGGGCAGGCCCATGACCATCAGCGCCTCCTGCACCGACACCACGGCGCGCCGGTTCTCCGCCACCAGTCCGTTGGCCGCCTTGATCAGGCGGCCAACGAAGGCCGGGTCGCCCTTGATCACGCGGCCGAGTTCGGCCATCGACACGTCGGGCGACTGCGTCAGGCGAATGATCGCGATCGCAACGCCGCGCGGCGACGGCAGATCCCCCGCGGTCTTGAGCTGCGCAAAGCGCTTCATGTCGATCGGCTGTGCCATGCACTCCCCAATGTGGTCTGTTGACTCCCTGTCGGCCCTGCGCGCACACGACGAGGTATCGTCTTGATAACGGCGGCGAGGCGGGATTCTTTAACGCTGGCGCACAGGAGGGCAAGCGAAAGCAGGCTAGAATCTCGGAAAACCTCACGTTACCCGCCATGAAATTCTGTTCCACCTGCGGCGGCGCCGTCGCCTTCCGCATCCCGCCGGGCGACACTCTGCCGCGCCATGTTTGCGAACACTGCGGCACGATCCATTACCAGAACCCGAAGGTCGTCGTCGGCGCCCTGCCGGTGTGGGAGGATCGCGTGCTGCTGTGCCGGCGTGCCATCGAGCCACGCTACGGCATGTGGACCCTGCCCGCCGGATTCATGGAAAACGAGGAAACGACCGCCCAGGCGGCCGCACGCGAGACCCTGGAAGAAGCCTGCGCGCGCATCGAGGTCGGCGAGTTGTACACGCTGATCGACGTGCCGCACATCAGCCAGGTGCACATCGTCTATCGAGCCCGCCTGCTCGACCTGGATTTTCGCCCGGGCGAGGAGTCGCTCGAAGTCGCGCTGTTCCGCGAGGAGGACATCCCCTGGGAGCAGATCGCGTTCCGCTCGATCTCCATGAGCCTGCGTCATTTCTTCGCCGACCGTCGCACCGGCCACTGGCAGGTGCACACCGCCAGCCTCGGCCCGCCGCCGCCGGATTGGCGCTGATTGCTGCAATGCCGCAACACTCTTCAAGACTATGCAGGCATCAGGGTTGAGCCCCCCTGCCGTGCAGAGGATAATCTCGGGATTCCTTCCCGCCTGCGGATCATGACCAGCTACATATTCGTCGTCATCAGCGCCGTTCTGGTGAACAACGTCGTCCTCGTCCGCATTCTCGGGCTGTGCCCCTTCATGGGCGTGTCCAAGAAGCTCGAGACGGCGATCGGCATGGGTGCGGCCACCACCTTCGTGCTGACGCTGGGCGCGGGCACCAGCTACCTGATCGACCACTACCTGCTGCAGCCCTTCGAGCTGGGCTACCTGCGCACGCTGTCCTTCATCGTCGTCATTGCCGCGATCGTCCAACTCACCGAGCTCGTCATCCAGAAGACCAGCCCCTTGCTGCACCAGGTGCTGGGCATCTACCTGCCGCTCATCACCACCAACTGCGCGGTGCTCGGGGTGCCGCTACTCAACGTCGGCATGCGCCACAACCTGCTCGAGTCGCTGCTGTTCGGTTTCGGCTCCTCGGTCGGCTTCACGCTGGCGCTGGTGCTGTTCGCCGGCATCCGCGAGCGCCTGGACGGCGCCGACGTGCCGCTGCCCTTCAAGGGTACGGCCATCGCCATGATCACCGCCGGCTTCATGAGCCTGGCCTTCATGGGATTTGCCGGCCTCGACCGCTTCCACTGAGGATCGCACGCGCATGCTCACTGCCCTCCTCGTCATGGCCGCCATCGCCATCGTGCTCGGTGCCGCGCTCGGCTACGCCGCGATCCGCTTTCGCGTCGAAGGCGACCCACTGGTCGAGAAGATCGACGCCATCCTGCCGCAGACCCAGTGCGGCCAGTGCGGTTTTCCCGGCTGCAAACCGTATGCCCAGGCCATCGCCAACGGCGAGGCCGACATCAACCAGTGCCCACCGGGCGGCGATGAAGGCGTGCGCAAGCTGGCCGACCTGCTCGGCCGCGAGTTCAAGCCGCTGTCCGAAGAGCACGGCGTCGAGAAGCCCAAGTCGGTCGCCGTCATCGACGAGCAGACCTGCATCGGCTGCACGCTGTGCATCCAGGCCTGCCCGGTCGATGCCATCGTCGGTGCCGCCAAGCAGATGCACACCGTGGTCGAGCCCCTGTGCACCGGCTGCGAGCTCTGTGTCGCCCCCTGTCCGGTCGATTGCATCGCCATGGTGCCGGTGGCCGAGACCGTACAGACCTGGAAATGGAAATACCCGGTGGTCGAAATCAGGAAGGCGGCATGATCGGGCGCCTGTTCAAGTTCCATGGCGGTATCAAGCCCGCGGCCCACAAGGACGAGTCGGCCAACGCCCCGATCCGCCGCGCGCCCCTGCCCTCGCGGCTGATCGTGCCGCTGCGCCAGAGCACGCGCGCCACGGCCGGCTGCATCGTCGAGGTCGGCCAGAAGGTGCTCAAGGGGCAGCGCATCGGCGAACCCGACGGCCTCCTCGGCACCGCGGTGCACGCGCCGACCTCGGGCACCGTGGTCGACTTCGGCCCCTACACCATGGCTCACGCCTCCGGCCTGCAGACGCGTTGCGTGGTGATCGAGCCCGACGGCGAGGAGCGCTGGATCGAGCACGCACCCTTCGACTACCACGGCGCCAGCCGCGAGGCCTCGCTCGCCTGGCTGCGCGAGTGCGGCATCGTCGGCCTGGGCGGCGCCAGCTTCCCCAGCCACGTCAAGCTCGGCAAGGGCGCCGGCATCGAGACCCTGATCCTCAACGGCGGCGAATGCGAGCCCTGGATCACTTGCGACGACCGCCTCATGCGCGAGCGCGCAGCCGACATCCTGGCCGGCGCGGTGATCCTGCGCGAGCTCATCGGCGCGCGCGAGATGGTGGTCGGCATCGAGGACAACAAGCCCGAGGCGATCGCCGCGATGCAGGAAGCCGCAGCCGCTTCCGGCCACAGCGTGCGCATCGTGCCCATCCCCTCGCTGTATCCGGCCGGCGGCGAGAAGCAGCTCATCCGCGTGCTCACCGGCATCGAGATCCCCTACGGCAAGCTCGGCGCCGACTTCGGCGTGCAGTGCTTCAACGTCGGCACCGCGCACGCGGTGTATCGCGCCATCGCGCACGGCGAGCCGCTGCTGAGCCGCATCGTCACCCTCACCGGCAACGTCGAGGACGCCGGCAACTGGGAGGTGCTGATCGGCACCCCGATCGAGGAGCTGCTGCCGCTGGCGCGCCCGAAGCCCGACACCGACCGCCGCATCATGGGCGGCCCGATGATGGGCTTCGCGCTGCCGCGCCTGGACGTCCCCATCGTCAAGGGCAGCAACTGCATCATCGCCGCCTCGCCAAAGCTCTTTCCGCCACCGCCGCCCGAGCAACCCTGCATCCGCTGCACCGAATGCGCCAAGGCCTGCCCGGCCGAACTGCAGCCCTTCGAGCTGTACTGGTTCGGGCGCTCGAAGAACTTCGGCAAGGCGCAGGAATACCACCTCTTCGACTGCATCGAATGCGGCTGCTGCGCCTACGTGTGCCCCTCGCACATCCCACTGGTCGATTACTTCCGCTTCTCCAAGAGCGAGATCTGGGCACGCGAGCGCGACAAGGCCGCCGCCGACCAGGCGCGCGAGCGCTTCGAGTTCCGTAACTACCGCCAGGAGCGCGAGAAGGCCGAGAAGGCCGCCAAGCTCGCCGCCAAGGCCGCCGAGACCCGCGCCAAGCTCGCCGAGGCGGGAAGCGATGCCGCAGCCGCCGATGCCGCGCCGGCTGCCGAAGACCCCAAGAAGGCCCTGATCGCGGCCGCCCTGGCGCGTGCCAAGGCCCAGAAGGCCGAGGTCACGCCGCAGAACACCGACAACCTCAGCCCCGAGACGCAGGCCGAGATCGCGGACATCGAGGCACGCCGCAAGGCGCTGGCCGGCGCCGACGGTGTGGCGGCCCCGCGCGCCGATGCGGGCCCGGCCGCGGCCGCCGCGGCCGCTGACGAGCCCCGACCCTGAGCTCTCAATGATCCATTCACCCTACGTCCGCAAACCGGTCAGCGTGCAGCGCACGATGGGCCTCGTATTGCTCGCCCTGCTGCCCGGCATCGCCGCCTACGCGTGGAAGATCGGCACCGGCATCCTCGTCAACCTCGCGCTCGCCACCCTCGCCGCGCTGCTCGCCGAGGCGCTCGTGCTGTGGCTGCGGCGGCGGCCGGTCGCCATCGCCCTCGGCGATCTCTCCGCCGTCGTCACCGCCTGGCTGGTCGCGCTCAGCCTGCCGAGCATCGCGCCGTGGTGGCTCACGATATCGGCCGTACTGGTGGCCATTGTCGCCGTCAAGCACCTCTACGGCGGGCTGGGGCAGAACCCCTTCAACCCGGCGATGGTCGCCTACTGCACGATGATCGTTGCCTTCCCGGCGCTGATGTCGCAGTGGCCGGCGCCCGGCCAGCTCGACTTCGCCTCCCAGCTCGATCTCATCCTCGGCGGCGCACGCGACCTGGACGCCATCACCGGTGCCACCGCGCTCGACGCGCTGCGCACCGGGCTGCGCGCCGACGGCGCCAGCGTGGGTTCGGTGATGCAGGGCAGTGCCTTTGGCCTGATGGGGGGGCGCGAATGGGAATGGGTCGGGCTCGGCTACCTGGTCGGCGGCCTCTTCCTGCTCGCCACCCGCATCATCACCTGGCACATGCCGGTCGGCTTCCTCGGCACGCTGGCCGCCATTGCCGGGGTGTTCTGGCTCATCGAACCCGCCCACTTCGCCTCGCCGCTGTTCCACATCGCCAGCGGTGGCGCCCTGCTCGCGGCCTTCTTCATCGTCACCGACCCGGTGTCGGGCGCCACCACGCCGCGCGGCAAGCTCGTCTTTGCCGCCGGCATCGCCCTCATCGTGTGGCTCATCCGCAGCTTCGGCGCCTATCCCGACGGCATCGCCTTCGCGGTGCTGCTGATGAACATGTGCGTGCCCCTGCTCGACATGAAGACACAGCCGCGGGTCTTCGGCCATCGCGACGAGGCCGGGGAGGCGGGCAAATGAGCGGCCGCTACACCGCCACCCGCACCTCGCTGCGCACCGGCGCCATCATGGTGCTGTTCACGCTGCTGTTCACCGCGTTGATGTCCTCGACCTATCGCGTCACCCGCCCCGCCATCGAGGCCTCGAAGCAGGACGCGCAGATGCGCCTGCTCGCCGAGGTGCTGCCACCGGGCAGCTACGACAACGCCCTGCTCGAGGACGTCGTGCGCTTCGGCCCGGCACCCGAGATCGGCATGGAGGCCGGCGGGCGCGTATGGCGCGCGCGCAAGGCGGGCGAACCGGTGGCGCTGATCATCGAGGGTGCGGCCCCCGACGGCTACGCCGGTCGCATCGGCCTGGTGGTTGCGGTGAGCCGCGACGGCCGCCTGTCCGGCGTGCGCGTGACCGAGCACAAGGAGACCCCCGGCCTGGGCGACTACATCGACCCGCGGAAGGACCGCCGCAAGGATTCGCCCTGGATCGCCCAGTTCGCCGGCGCCAGCTGGGCCGCGGTCAACACCGCCGAATGGACGGTGCGCAAGGATGGCGGCAGCTTCGACTACCGCGCCGGCGCCACCATCAGCGCGCGCGCCGTCACCCGCGCCGTCGGCCGCAGCACCGCCTTTGCCGCAGAGCGCATGGACGCGCTCTTCGCTGCCCCTGCCGGCAGCCTGCTCGGAGACGACTCATGAGCCCGCAACAGTTTCGCGACATTTCCTGGAACGGCCTGTGGAAGCAGAACCCCGGGCTCGCCCAGTTGCTCGGCCTGTGCCCCATCCTCGCCGTCAGCACCACCCTGGTCAATGCGGTGAGCCTGGGCATCGCCACCGTGCTGGTGATGATGGTGGCCAACCTGGCGGTGTCGGCGCTGCGCAACTTCATCCCCTACGAGATCCGCATCCCGGTCTTCATCCTCATCATCGCTTCGCTGGTGACGATGGTCGACCTGGGCTTCAACGCCTATTTCCACGACCTCTACCTGGTGCTGGGCATCTTCATCCCGCTCATCGTCACCAACTGCATCGTGCTCGCCCGCGTCGAGGCCTATGCGGCCAAGAACGACCCGCTCACGTCCACCGTGGACGGGGTCATGATGGGCATCGGCCTGGTATGGGTGCTGGGCGTGCTCGGCGGCATCCGCGAGCTGCTCGGCGCCGGCACCCTGTTCTCGGGCATCGACATGATCATCCCGGGCGCCCAGGCGTGGTCGGTGTTCGGCGACGACTACCCCGGCTTCCTCGTCGCCATCCTGCCGCCCGGCGCCTTCTTCGCGCTGGGCGTGCTGATCGCGGTGTTCAACATGATCAACGCCCGCCTTGCCGCGAGGGCACGCCGCAGCCCACCACCCGCGGCGCCCGCGCCCAGGACCGAAGGCGAGGCCGAGCCGGCGGCGGCAGGCTGAGCGCATGGCCCTGATGAAGCGCGAGGCGATCCGCGAGTTCTTCCGTCGCCTGCACGAGGCCAACCCGAACCCGCAGACCGAGCTCGAATACGCCTCCCCCTACCAGTTGCTGGTTGCCGTCGTGCTGTCGGCGCAGGCGACCGACCGCAGCGTCAATATCGCCACGCGCAAGCTGTTCGCGCTTGCGCCCACCCCCGAAGCCATGGTCTCGCTGGGTGAGGAAGGCATCGCCGACTGCATCAAGACCATCGGCCTGTTCCGCAACAAGGCGAAGAACACGCTGGCGCTGTCGCGCCTGCTGCTCGAGCGCCACGGCGGCGAGGTGCCGGCCGTGCGCGAAGCCCTCGAGGCCCTGCCCGGCGTCGGACGCAAGACCGCCAACGTGGTGCTCAACACCGTGTTCCGCCAGCCGGTGATGGCGGTGGATACCCACATCTTCCGCCTCGCCAACCGCAGCGGCCTCGCCCCCGGCAAGGACGTGGTCGAAGTCGAGAAGGCCCTGATGCGTCGCGTGCCCAAGGACTACCTGCTCGACGCCCACCACTGGCTGATCCTGCACGGCCGCTACGTGTGCACCGCGCGCAGCCCCCGCTGCGGCCAGTGCAGCGTGCGCGACCTGTGCCTGTTCCGCGACAAGACCGACTGAAGCGCGCGACCAACCCACCTAGCCGAGAACCGCCATGTACAACCCCAGTCGCGACCAGGTACGCAGCTTCTTCATCGACACTTGGCGCAAGGCCCGCGCCAAGGAAGTGCTGACGCCGATGGAGACGATCGCCGCCGACATCATTGCGATGCATCCGGAATACCACGCGATCGTCGAGGACCCGGACGCGATCGACCGCGACTTTCCGCCCGAAGCCGGCCAGATCAACCCCTTCCTGCACCTGTCGCTGCACTTGGCGATCGAGGAGCAGCTCTCGATCGACCAGCCGCCCGGCATCCGCGCCGCCTTCGACGCCGCCTGTCAGCGCCGTGGCGAACGCCACGATGCCCTGCACGATGCACTCGAGTCGCTCGGCGAGATGCTGTTCGAAGCCCAGCGCCAGGGCACGCCGCCCGACGGTGCGGCCTATGTGCACAGCCTGCGGCGCAAGGCCGGCCTCGGATGAACCATCGCGCCGCCTGCACGTCCCAAACCTACAGACAGCCCTCCGCAAGCACAGGATGCCGACCATGAGCACACGCAAGCCGACCGCCGAGCGTACCGATCTGCTGCAGATCGCCAACCACGTCTTCTTCATGACGGCCCTGCTTTTCGTGGCCCATCAGAACGCGCTCAACGCCGATGTCTTGCGCTCGCAGACCGTCTTCGTCGCGCAGGCACTCAACCTGCAGCCGCGCACGCCGCCGCCGGGCTTCGACCCCGACGAGATGACGCTCGACGCGCTGGACGTCGCCTCGCCCACCGACTGAGGCTCGACGGCAAGCACCCCTGCGTGCGCCCTGCAGGTTCACCGCGCTGATGCTGCAGTGCGAAAGCGGGGCTTCGGCCAAGTCGATACAATCCCCGCTTCTCCTGCGAGCCCCGCATGCGCCATCGCAGTGCAAGGGCGAGGCTCGGCCAATTCCCGAATCCCTGGAGGCGTCCATGTCCGGTCTGTTGCCCAATGTCGATCCCGATGGCCTGCTCGAATACTCCGTGGTCTATACCGACCGCTCGCTCAACCACATGTCGCAGGCCTTCCAGGGCGTCATGCGCGAGCTGTCGACCACGCTGAAGAAGGTCTATCACGCCCAGTCCGTCGCCATCGTGCCCGGTAGCGGCACCTTCGGCATGGAAGCAGTCGCGCGCCAGTTCGCCACCGGCAGGAAGACCCTGGTGATCCGCAACGGCTGGTTCAGCTACCGCTGGACCCAGATCTTCGAGATGGGGCACATCCCCAGCGAATCGATCGTCCTCAAGGCCCGCCAGCTCGCCGACGAGGCCCAGGCGCCCTTCGCCCCGGCGCCGATCGAAGAGGTCGTGGCGACAATCCGCAACCAGCGTCCCGACGTGGTGTTCGCGCCGCACGTCGAGACCTCGGCCGGCATGATCCTGCCCGACGACTACCTGCGCGCGGTGGCCGACGCCACCCACGAGGTCGGCGGCCTGTTCGTGCTCGACTGCATCGCCTCGGGCACCATCTGGGTGGACATGTCCGCCACCGGCGTCGACGTGCTGGTGAGTGCGCCGCAGAAGGGCTGGACGGCCTCCCCCTGCTGCGCGATGGTGATGCTGAGCGCCGCCGCGCGCGAGCGCATCGAGGGCACCACCAGCACCAGCTTCGCCTGCGACCTCAAGAAGTGGTTGCAGATCATGGAGACCTACGAAGGCGGCGCCCACGCCTACCACGCCACCATGCCCACCGACGGCCTGGTCACCCTGCGCAACGTGATGCGCGAGACCGAGGCCTATGGCTTCGACAAGGTCAAGGAAGAGCAGCTCGAGCTCGGCCGCCGCGTGCGTGCCCTGCTCGAGGCGCGCGGTTTCCCGAGCGTGGCGGCGCCCGGCTTCCAGGCACCGGGCGTGGTCGTCAGCTACACCACCGACGACGGCATCAAGACCGGCGCCAAGTTCGCCGCGGCCGGCCTGCAGGTGGCCGCCGGCGTGCCGCTGGCGTGCGATGAGCGCCCCGACTACAAGAGCTTCCGCATCGGTCTCTTCGGTCTCGACAAGCTGCACAATGTCGGGCGCAGCGTCGCCACCCTGGAAAAGGCACTCGACCAGCTCGCCTGAGCCGCCAAGGCCTGCAGGCACGCACTACGCCAGCCCCCTTTCAGGCGCCAGGTCGGCGCCGCTGCGCTACCAACCGCCGGGTTGGCGGCGCAGCGGCGCCGATTTTCCTTCGCCGCGCAGCCGGACTGCGGGATCACGAAATGCCGTAGCGGCGCAGGCGCTTGGCGATGGCCGAGTGTGAGGTGCTGAGCCGCTTCGCCAGCCGGCGGCTCGAGGGATATTCACGGTACAGGCGCTGCAGCAGCGATTTTTCGAAGTCGGCGACGGCCTGCTCGAGGCTGGCAACGTCGCCGCTTTCACCAGCCAGGGCCGGCGTGGCTTCCTGGGCCAGCTCGAGCTCGCCGACATTGATGATGCTGCCCTCGGTCATCGTGACGGCACGGAAGATCACGTTCTGCAACTGCCGGATGTTGCCGACCCAGGGGTTGGCCAGCATGGCCGCGCAAGCGGCCTGCGACAGCCGCATCGGTGGCCGCGAGGCCTGAGCGCAGGCGCGGGCGAGAAAGAACTGGGCGAGCGGCAGGATGTCGCCCGGGCGCTCACGCAGGGGCGGCACGTGCAGATTGAGCACGTTCAGGCGAAACAGCAGATCCTGGCGAAAATGGCCGCTCCTCACCATCTCTTCGAGCGCACGGTGGGTCGCGCTGATGATGCGCACGTTCATGCGCAGCTCGCGCTCACCGCCGACGCGCCGAAAGCTGCCGTCGTTGAGAAAGCGCAGCAGCTTGGCCTGCAGGTAGGGCGACATTTCGCCGACCTCGTCGAGAAAGACGGTGCCGCCATCGGCCATTTCGAGCAGGCCGGGCTTGCCGCCCCGCAGGGCGCCGGTGAAGGCCCCGGCGGCGTAGCCGAATAGTTCGCTTTCAGCCAGGCTTTCCGGCAGGGCAGCGCAATTGAGGGCGAAGAAGGGCTGACTGCTGCGGCTGCTGCCGGCATGGCAGGCGTGGGCGAGGAGCTCCTTGCCGGTACCGGTCTCGCCGGTGATCAGCAACGGGGCGTCGACGATCGCCATGCGTGCCGCACGCTGCTTGAGCTGAACGATCTCCGGCGAACTGCCCAGAATGGCCTCGAAGCCGCCGGCGTCGTAGTTCTGCAGCGCGCTCATGCGTCCGCCCATGCGGCTGGGGGCGTGCAGGGTCATCACCGCGCCGGCGACGCGACCGCCCGCCTCGTGCAGCGGCATGGTTTCCAGCATGTAAGGCTCGCGATTGATGACGATCTCGCACACCGGCAGGTGGTAACCGCCGTCCACCAGTTCGCTGAGCAGCTTCGGATTGCCGATCAGCTCCTGCATCGGGCTGCCGATGAGGTCGGCCTCATCGAGACCGCTGGCGAGGATCGCGGCATTGTTGGCGAGCACGACGCAACCTGCTTCATCGACCGCGAAAATCGGATCGGGTTGTGAGGCGAGCAGCGCGTCGAGGTACAGGCGGCGCTGCGCGCCCGGCAGCATGCCGACCGGCTCGACGCTGCGCACGCCGCTGACCTCCATCAGCTGGGCGCGCAAGGCGTCCAGCCCCGCCTGCTCGAGCGCCGGCGCCTCGATGAAGATATGCGGCGGATCGACTTCGACGGCAGTCACGTTGAGGCTGCGCCGCGCCAGCTCGGCGAGGACTTCCTGGGCGATGCCGACGCGGTCGGCAAAGAAGACATCGATGCGCATGCCTGTCATCCGTAAAGTAATCGTTACACCGTATCAAAACCAATACGATTCTTGCAAGCAAATGAAAAGTAAAGGAAAGCAGAGGCTTTCAGACATTTTTCGGCATGCTTTGTAATGAAATCGTTACAGACGATCTTGCCTTGGTGCCGAGAGTTCGTCTAACCCACTGTTTTTCTTGCATTTAAATAGGTGGCACGGAAATCGCTTAACCGTCTTCATCCAGGGCAGCAGAGCCCCTTTTCGTGAAGGAGCATTCCCATGCACGTCCTCGTTCTCGGCAGCGGAGTCATCGGCACCACCATCGCCTACTACCTGGCCAGGGCCGGTCACAAGGTCACCGTGGTCGACCGCCAGCCGGGGCCAGCCATGGAAACCAGCTTTGCCAATGCCGGCGAGGTCTCGCCCGGCTATTCAGCGCCGTGGGCCGGTCCCGGCGTGCCGCTCAAGGCGATCAAGTGGATGCTGATGCACCACAGCCCGCTGGTCATCAAGCCCATGCTCGATCCGGCGATGTGGCGCTGGGGGCTGGCCACGCTGCGCAACTGCACCGAGTCCGCCTACAAGATCAACAAGAGCCGCATGGTACGGGTGGCCGAATACAGCCGCGACTGCCTCAAGCAACTGCGCGCCGAGACCGGCATCACCTACGACGAGCGCAGCCAGGGCACGCTGCAGTTGTTCCGTACCCAGAAGCAGCTTGACGGCATCGGCAAGGATGTCGCCATTCTCAAGAGCTTCGGCGTTCCCTTCCAGGTGCTCGATCGCGCCGGTTACCTCGAATACGAGCCGGCGCTGTCCCTCGTCAAGGACAAGTTCATCGGCGCCTTGCGCCTGCCCGGTGACGAGACCGGCGATTGCTACAAGTTCACCCAGAACCTGGCGAAGATGGCCGAGGCACTGGGTGTCAGCTTCCGCTTCGGCACCACCATCGTCGGCATCGACCGCGATGCCCAGCGCATCACCGGCGTGCGCACCGATGCCGGCACCCTGAGCGCCGATCACTACGTGCTGGCGCTGGGCAGTTATTCGACGCAGTTGCTGAAGCCGCTCGGTATCGACATCCCGGTCTATCCAGTCAAGGGCTTCTCGATCACGGTACCGATCACCAACGCGGCCATGGCGCCGGAGTCCACGATCATGGACGAGACGCACAAGGTCGCGGTGACCCGTCTCGGCGACCGCATCCGCGTCGGCGGCACGGCCCAGCTTTCCGGCTTCGATCTGCGCCTCGACGCCGGGCGGCGCAAGACCCTGGAGTTCGTCGTCGGCGATCTCTTCCCGCAGGGCGGTGATGTTTCCCGCGCCGAGTTCTGGACCGGCCTGCGGCCGATGACGCCGGACGGCACGCCGATCATCGGCAAGACCCGCTACGGCAACCTAACGCTGAGCACCGGCCACGGCACGCTCGGCTGGACGATGGCCACCGGAACCGGGCGTGTCGTCGCCGACCTGGTTTCCGGCAGGACCCCCGAGATCAGTCTGGACGACCTTGGTGTCGCCCGCTACGCCTGATCTCGACAACCGCAGTATCCAACTACAAGCAAGGAGGTTCTTTCATGCACGTCATCTCGACAAACGAGGCGCCCGCCGCAATCGGCCCCTATGCCCAGGCCATCGTGGCTGACGGCTGGCTGTTCACATCCGGGCAGATTCCGCTCACCGCAGCCGGCCAGCTGTCTGGCAGCGACATCGAAAGCCAGACCGAACAGGTGTTCGACAACCTGGTCGCCGTCCTTGCGGCGGCTGGCGGGTCGCTGACGCAGGTGGTCAAGACCACCGTCTTCGTCCAGGACCTGAACGACTTCGCTCGCCTGAATGCCGTGTACGAGCGGCGATTCGGCAGCCACAAGCCGGCGCGCTCGACCGTGCAGGTGGCGCGCCTGCCGCGCGACGTCCTGGTCGAGATCGAGGTCGTCGCCCGTATTGCTGCCTAAAAACAACCAGAACCATACAAGGAGAGGATCTTGGAGACACTGACTCAATTCATCACGGCGATCAACGACATCGTCTGGGGACCGCCCATGCTGGTCGCCATTCTCGGCACCGGCCTGTTCCTGCAACTGCGCCTGAAATGCATGCCGCTGACCAAGATCTGCGCCGGCTTCGCGATGGTCTGGCGGGGCCGCAAGGCGGTGCCCGGTGCGCCGGGCGAGATCACCCCGTATGCCGCGCTGATGACGGCCCTGGCGGCAACGGTCGGCACCGGCAACATCGCCGGTGTGGCCACGGCCATCGCCATCGGCGGCCCGGGCGCCGTGTTCTGGATGTGGATGACGGCCCTGGTCGGCATGGCCACCAAGTACGCCGAGGTGCTGCTTGCGGTGCACTACCGCGAGACCGATGACCGCGGCGAGCAGGTCGGCGGCCCGATGTACGCGATCAAGAACGGCCTCGGCAGGCACTGGCGCTGGCTCGGCGCCGCCTTTGCCATCTTCGGCGGTCTGGCCGGCTTCGGCATCGGCAACATGGTCCAGTCGAACAGCATTGCCGGCGCGCTCGATGGTGCGTTCGGCATCGACCCCTGGGTTTCCGGCATCGTCATGGCCGTCTTCACCGGCTTCGTGCTGCTCGGCGGCGTCAAGCGCATCGGCGCAGTGGCCGAGAAGCTCGTTCCCTTCATGTGTGTCGGCTATGTCGTCGCCTCGCTGATCGTGCTCGGCATCTATGCCGACCAGATTCCCGCCGCCTTCGCCCTGATCATCGACAGTGCCTTCAATCCGGTCGCAGCCACCGGCGGCTTTGCTGGCGCCGCGTTGATGATGGCGATCCGCTACGGCGTTGCCCGCGGCATCTTCTCCAACGAAGCCGGCCTCGGCACCGCCGGCATCGCCCAGGCCGCCGGCCAGACCAAGAACCCGGTCGAGTCCGGACTGGTGGGCATGATGGGCACCTTCATCGACACCATCATCGTGTGCACGATGACCGCCCTCGTGCTGATCGTCACCGGTGTCTGGAATGGCGGCCTCAAGGGCGCAGCCCTAACGGCCGCCGGCTTCGACGCCGCCTTCCCCGGCTTCGGCGGGCAGTTCCTGGCCATCGCCATCACCACCTTCGCCTTCACCACCATCCTCGGCTGGGCCTATTACGGCGAAAAGTGCTGGGCATACCTGGTCGGCACCGCGGTGGAAGTTCCCTACCGCGTGGTGTGGACGCTCTTCGTGCTGGTCGGCGCGGTGACCCAGCTCGACTTCGTGTGGCTGGTCGCCGATACGCTGAACGCCTTCATGGCCCTGCCCAACCTGGTCTCGCTGCTGCTGCTCTCGCCCGTCGTGGTCCGTCTGACCCAGGAGTACTGGGCCAAGCACGAGCGCGATCGCAGCGCGCTGACCCCGAGCGCGAAGCGATCATGAGCAGGCGCTGCGCCCCCGGGTACCGAGGGTGAATCCTTCTGCCGCAGGCCAGGCCGTGGCCAGTGAGCAACGGCCTGCTAGCGCCCGCCGCCGGCGTCGAGGTCCTCGAGGATCGGGCAATCCGGGCGCGCATCGCCATGGCAATGCTCGGCCAGCATGCGCAGCGTCCCCGCCATGCCCTGCAGTTCGGCGATCTTGCGCTCGAGTGCGGCGACGTGCTCGAGCGCAATCCGCTTCACCTCCGCACTGGCCCGACCCTGGTCGCGCCACAGCGCGAGCAGCTCGCCGATGTCGGCCACCGTAAAGCCGAGGTCGCGCGCGCGACGGATGAAGCGCAGCATGTGCACGTCCTCGTCTGAATAGAAGCGGTAGCCCGAATCCGTGCGCCGCGCCGCCGGCAGCAGGCCGATCGACTCGTAGTAGCGGATCATCTTCGCCGACACGCCCGAGGCGGTGGCGGCCTTGCCGATGTTCATCATGGTGCGCCCCCTCAGCCCGCCACCGGCACCGGGTTGGCGCCGAAGCGGCGCAGGCGCAGCGCGTTGCCGAGCACGAACACGCTCGACATCGACATCGCCGCCGCGGCAAACACCGGCGACAGCAGCAGGCCGAAAGCCGGATAGAAGACCCCCGCGGCGAGCGGGATCAGCGCCGTGTTGTAGGCGAAGGCCCAGAACAGGTTCTGGCCGATGTTGCGCATGGTCGCGCGCGACAGCGCGATCGCGCGCGGCACGCCCATCAGGTCGCCCGACATCAGCACCACGTCGGCGCTCTCGATCGCGACGTCGGTGCCGGTGCCGATCGCGATCCCCACGTCGGCCTCGGCGAGCGCCGGCGCGTCGTTGATGCCGTCGCCGACGAAGGCGACGCGGCGGCGCCCTTCACCCTCGCCCACCTTGCCGTCCTCGCCCCCTGCCAGCCGCTTCAGCGCCGCCACCTTGCCGTCGGGCAGCACCTCGGCGATGACCTCGTCGATCCCGGCCTGGCGCGCGATCGCGCGCGCAGTGCGGGCGTTGTCGCCGGTGATCATCGCCACCTTCAGCCCCATGTCATGGAGCGCCTTGACGGCCGCCACCGAGGTCGGCTTGAGCGGGTCGGCGACCGCGATGATCGCTGCCAGGCGGCCGTCGATGGCGGCGTACAGCGGCGACTTGCCCTCGTCGGCGAGGCGCGCCGCGGTGTCGGCGAAGACATCGACGTCCAGCCCCAGGCGGCGCATCAGGCGGTCGGCACCGACCTCGACGCGCTGGCCGTCCACCAGCGCGCGCACGCCATAGCCGGCCTCGGCCTCGAAGCCTGCGGCGCTGGCAACCGCCAGCCCGTCCGCGCGCGCCGCGGCGACGATGGCCTCGGCGATCGGATGCTCGGAGCCACGCTCCACCGCCGCCACCCGCGCCAGCACCTCGTCGCGCTCGAAGCCCGCGGCCACCACCAGGTCGGTGAGCTGCGGCTTGCCCACGGTGAGCGTGCCGGTCTTGTCCACCGCCACCACCTCGGCTTCGCGCAGCAACTGCAGCGCGTCGCCCTTGCGGAACAGCACGCCCATCTGCGCCGCGCGCCCGGTGGCAACCATGATCGAGGTCGGCGTCGCCAACCCCATCGCGCACGGGCAGGCGACGATCAGCACCGCCACCGCGCACACCAGCGCGAAGCTGAGCACCGGCATGTCGGCCGGCAGCGCGCCACCGCCGAAGACCAGCCAGGCGAGGAAGGTCAGCGCCGCCACCGCCATCACCACCGGCACGAACACCATCGTCACCTTGTCCACCAGCGCCTGGATCGGCAGCTTGGCGCCCTGCGCCGCCTCCACCATGCGGATGATCTGCGCCAGCACCGTGTCCGCCCCCACCCGAGTGGCGCGGAAGGCGAAGGCGCCGCGGGTGTTCAAGGTGCCGCCGACCACCGTCGCGCCCACGCCCTTCTCCACCGGCACCGGCTCGCCGGTGATCATCGACTCATCGACGAAGGACGCGCCCTCGACCACCTCGCCATCGACCGCCACCTTCTCGCCCGGGCGCACCTCCACGACGTCGCCCACCGCCAGCTCGGCGATCGGCAACTCGACCACCTCGCCGCCGCGGCGCACGCGCGCGCTACGCGGCTGGATGCGCATCAGACTGCGGATGGCTTCGCTGGTGCGGCCGCGCGCGCGCGCCTCGAGCAGGCGCCCGATCAGGATCAGCGTGATGATCACCGCCGCGGCTTCGAAATAGACATTGACCGTGCCTTCTGGCAGCAGCCCAGGCGCGAACACCGCCACCACCGAATACGCCCACGCCGCCGAGGTGCCCACCGCCACCAGCGCATTCATGTCCGGCGCGCCGCGCAGCAGCGCCGGCACGCCCTTGCGGAAAAAGCGCAGTCCCGGCCCGAACATCACCGCACTGGTGAGCACGAACTGCAGCAGCCAGCTCTCGCGGTGGCCAATCGTGGCCATCACCCAGTCGTGCATGCCCGGGATCAGGTGCGCACCCATCTCGAGCACGAACACTGGCAGCGTGAGCGCCACCGCCACCCACACCGCGCGCTGCAGCGCCGCCTCCTCGGCTGCAGCGTCGGCCTCGCGCGCGCCTTCGCTCAGCTCGCTGGCCGGGCGCGCGCCAAAGCCGGCCTTTTGCACCGCGGCGACCAGCGCCGCCGTCGGCACGCTGCCGGCGAGCTCCACATGCGCCTTGCGCGCCGCCAGGTTCACGTTTGCGCTCACCACGCCCGGCACCCTTTGCAGCACCTTCTCGACCCGGCCCACGCAGGCCGCGCAGCTCATGCCCTCGATGTCGAGCTTGAGCGCCTCGCGCCGCACCTCGTAGCCGGCCTTGGCCACCGCCTCGATCAGCGCCGACAGCGGCACCGAGGCCGGCGCGGTAACGGTCGCCGTCTCCGTGGCCAGGTTGACACTTGCCGCCTGCACGCCCTCGACCTTCAGCAAGGCCCGCTCGACATGCGCCACGCAGGACGCGCAGGTCATGCCGGCGATGTTGAGGCTGCGCACCGCGCCCTCAGGGGGTAGGGTTATAGGGATGTTCATGATGCGACCTGCTCCGGTGGGTATCGACGAGCCAACTTTAAACCTTGCCAACATGGGAAGGTCAAGCAGATCCCGTGAGCGGCCATCACGCTGGGTGAGATTACGAAGATGTAATCCCCCCGTCAGCGGGGTGTCGGTGTGGGCAACCTAGAGTGGATGCAAGTCGATACGACGAATCCGCTGACCCAAGGAGGTTTGCCATGAGCACGATGACTCACACTCGCATCCCGCTGCTGTTCGCGACCCTGATTGGCGGCAGTCTGCTCTTTGGCCCATCGTTTGCGCAGCAGTCTGATGATCACGCGGCCCATCACCCGGCTGACGTCGCGGCCACCGAAGCCGCGCCCGCAGCGCCACCGGCGGCACGAATCACGGCGATGCGGGAACGCATGGAGCAAATGCGGCAGATGCGTGATCCAGCCGAGCGCATGCGCTTGATGGAGGAGCAGATGGCCGACATGGAGGGCATGATGCAGGCGATGCCCGCGGATTGTCCGATGATGTCCGGCGACCGGCCCATGGGACCGGGCATGATGAAAGGCGGCATGATGGGCAGCGGCATGCCCGGCATGATGGGTGGTCAGGGTCGCGGCCCGGAAGCCATGCACCAGCGCATGGAGGCGATGGAGAAACGCATGGACGCGATCGAGAAGCGCGCCCAATGACCGTCCCCGGCCCGCCAAGCGCATGGACACCATGAGTAAGAAGGGATGAAGCGCAATCTCGAGTTGCAGCCCCGGGGGACCGCATCGAGCGCGGCCCGCTGGGGTGTCGCCATGTTGCTGTGTCTGACCACGACGGGCATCGCCGCACAGAGCTGGCAACCGCCGCCGCAGCCCAGCCCCGGCTTGATGCCCAACCCAAATGTAGGCAAGCCGCTGTACGAGGCGCACTGCGCGTCCTGCCACGGCGGTGGCCTCAATGGCACCGACTCCGCCCCCCCGCTGCTGCACAAGATCTACGAACCGTCGCATCACAGCGATGCCGCCTTTCAGATGGCGGTGGCGCAGGGCGTTCGCGCCCATCACTGGCAGTTCGGCGACATGCCGCCGGTCGAAGGCCTGACGCCCGATGACGTTGCCCACATCACCGCCTACATCCGCATGCACCAGCGCCGGGTCGGAATTCGCTGAGCGATCCCGTTTTTGACGGGCTGTTGAGGGCGCCCACGCCCCTTGACGGCTGGGCTCGGGTGTCAACCTCTCCGCCCAGCGGATCCGCATATCGCCGCACAGCGACCATCCTGACGAAACCGTAATCGGGCTGCCATCGGGCGGACAGCCGCAGTCGGTCATGCTGCAACCATGATCGACAGGAGGCACAAGGCCATGAACGCCCCCACCACCGCGACGAAAACGGCGCTCTTCACCGTGCCGGGCATGGGCAGCAATCACTGCGCAGGCCTGGTATCGACGTCCATCGGCAGGGTGGACGGCATCGAAGCCGTCGAGACCAATATCGCCAACCATCGCGTAACGGTGCGCTTCGACTCGATGCGCACGCAGCCGGATGCGATTCGTGCCGCGATCGAGCGCGCCGGCTATGAGGTCGATGGCGTCGCTGGCGTCGATCCCGAAAGCCCCTCGCGCGGACAGCAGGCGAGCGACGCCGAAGAACGCTACCTCGCACTGGCGACGCGGCGGCTGTGGATCGCTGCTGTGCCCGCATCCCTGATCATGCTGCTGATGGTGCCGCACATGTTCTGGCAGCCGATTCCGGGCTATCTGCTCATCGTCGCAGTCCTTGCGTTTCCGGTGGTGTTCACCCACGGCGGGTGGGCGACGCATCGTTCGGCCTGGCGCTCGCTGAAGAATCGCACCGCCAACATGGACGTCCTGATCTCGCTGGGCAGCATCCCGCCCTATCTGATCGGGCTGATCGGCTTCATCTACCCGATGACCTCCTTCATCGAGATGGCCGCGACCATCATGACCTTCCACCTGCTGGGCCGTTACCTGGAGACGCGCGCCAAGGGGCGCGCCTCGCAGGCGATCAGAAAGCTCGTCACGCTCGGCGCCAAGACCGCGTCGGTACTGCGCGACGGCCGCGAGGTGGAAGTGCCGGTCGCCGAACTCGCGGTCGGCGACGTGATGGTCGTGCGCCCCGGCGCGAAGGTGCCGACCGATGGAGAAATCGTCGAAGGCACCAGCCACCTCGACGAATCGATCGCGACCGGCGAGTCGGTACCGGTCGAGAAGGGGCCGGGCGAGGCGGTAATCGGCGCGACCATCAACAAGGAGGGCTTGCTCAGGGTCCGTGCGACCCGGGTTGGCGCTGACACCTTCCTGTCGCAGGTGATCCGTCTGGTCGAACAGGCACAGGGCTCGAAGGTGCCGATCCAGGAGTTCGCCGACCGCGTCACCGGCCGCTTCGTGCCGGCAGTGATCCTCGTCAGCCTGGCGAGCTTCGCGATGTGGCTGGCGATCGGCGCGAGCCTGCAACCGGTGCTCGACTGGGGCGCGGGCTTCCTGCCGTGGGTGGACGCGAGCCGCACCCCGCTCATCGTCGGCACCCTGTCTGCAGTGGCCGTGCTGGTGATCGCCTGCCCCTGTGCGCTGGGCCTGGCCACGCCGACGGCGTTGATGGTCGGCTCCGGCATCGGCGCCGAACGCGGCGTGCTGATCCGCTCCGGCGAGGCGATCCAGACGCTGAAGGACATCAAGGTCGTCGTGCTCGACAAGACCGGCACCATCACCGAAGGCAAGCCGGCCCTGACCGACGTCGTCCCGACCGCGGGCATCGACGAGACCGTCCTGTTGCGTGCTGCCGCGGCGATCGAGGCGGGCTCGGAGCATCCCCTCGGGCAGGCCATCGTCGCCAGCGCGCGAGCGCGTGGCATCGCCGTTCCCGCGGTCCAGTCGTTCAGGGCCGTCACGGCACGCGGCGTGCAAGGCGAGGTCGACGGGCGCCTGGTGCGCGTCGGCAGCCGCCGCATGCTGGATGAGGCCGGCATCGCCTACGGCGCACTCGATGCGGCGCTCACGCGCCTCGAGAACGAGGGCAAGACCGCCATGCTGGTCGCAATCGACGATCGCGCCGCGGGCATCGTCGCCGTGGCCGATACCGTCAAGGCCGACTCGAGATCCGCAATCGCCGCGCTCCATGCGCACGGCATCCATGTGGTGATGGTCACCGGCGACAACGAACGCACCGCGCGCCATGTCGCCGCCCAGGTCGGCGTAGATGAGGTCATGGCCGGCGTATTGCCAGAGGGCAAGGTCGAGGCGATCCGGCGGCTTCAGCAACAGTACGGCGATCATGTCGCGATGGTCGGCGATGGCATCAACGACGCGCCGGCGCTCAAGCAGGCCAACGTGGGCATCGCGATCGGTGCCGGGGCAGATGTCGCCATCGAAGCCGCCGACGTGACGCTGGTCAAGGGCGAACTGACCAAGGTCGTCGAGGCCATCCGGCTCTCCAAAGCGACCTTCTCGAAGATTGTGCAGAACCTGTTCTGGGCCTGGTTCTACAACGTCGCGGCGATCCCGATCGCCGCGCTCGGACTGCTGCACCCGATGATCGGCGTCGTCGCGATGACCGCCAGTTCGCTGTCGGTGATCGGCAACTCGCTGTTGCTGCGGCGTGCCCGCATCGGCATCTGACAGCCTGTAACGACTGGAAAGCGAAGGAGGCCACCATGCCCTGCCACAACGAAGCCCCGCGCAAGCTCAGGTCGGCGGACCCGAACGCGGCGTCGCAACCCCTGCCGAAACCACTCAAGTGGGCCATCCCCGCCTTTCTGGCGCTCATCGCCGGGCTGCTGCTGTTCGAGCATCGCCTGCACCTGAATGTCATCCTTCCCTGGCTGCTGCTCGCCGCCTGCCTTGTCATGCACCTCTTCATGCATCGTGGTCATGGCAAGCACGGGCACGACCGCCGCGCCCATGAACAGCACCGGGACCATCGTGACGGGGCAGATCACCCATGACACTCCCTTCCGATTACGGCCTGTGGTCGCTCGTTGTGTTGAACTCGCTGATCTTCATCGTCTTCGCGTTCAGCTTTGCCCGGCCCCGCACGACGCGCGACTGGCGCTCGTTCGGGGCCTACTCGGCGTTTGTCGTTGCGCTATTCACCGAGATGTACGGGTTTCCGCTGACGATCTACCTGCTTTCGGGATGGCTGTCCTCACGCTTCCCGGGCGTCGACTGGCTGTCGCACGATGCAGGCCATCTGCTCGAGATGATGTTTGGATGGGAGGCGAACCCGCACTTCGGCCCCTTCCACCTCCTCAGCACCGCCTTCATCGTCGCTGGCTTCTGGCTGCTCGCGAAGTCGTGGCCGGTGCTGTACGAGGCCCAGCGCGAGCACCGCGTCGCGCATACCGGTCCCTATGCCCGGATCCGCCACCCGCAGTACGTCGGTTTCATCGCGATCATGTTCGGCTTTCTGCTGCAATGGCCGACGCTGATCACCGTCGTGATGTTCCCGATCCTGCTGGTGGTCTATGCACGGCTTGCCAGGCGCGAGGAGCAAGACTCGCTGGCCGAGTTCGGTGACGCATACCGCGCCTACATGGACTCGACGCCCGCCTTCATTCCACGCCGCGCAGCGCGGCCAGCTCGAGCGCACTGATCACGCCTCATCCGGGCCGAGCAAGTGCGTGTCGCGCCAGGCGCCGATCCTCTTGTCGCGCCCCAGTTACTCGTCGCCGACGTTCAGCCCGCCCAGCCAACCCGCGTGGCCATCGACAATCACGATCTTGCGATGATTTCGGAAGTTGAGCTGCAGACGGTTACCCGTACCCCGCGTCGAGTAGAAACGGCGCACCTGAACGCCCGCCTCCTCCGCATCGTCATGTTGCTGACGTCGACGTAATGCCCGCATCAGGCTGCTGTCATGGGTGGCTCCCTATCATGGAATCCGTGACGCACACAACGCATCACGTCCAAAGAACGACAAGGAGCAACACCATGACGATCAAGAAAACCATCATCGCCATTTCCTTCGGCGTCCTCGCCGTTCCGTTTGCGAGTGCCGACAGTGGCATGCGCTGGATTGGTGGGGAGCCTGGATACGACTTCCACGCCATGCCCTCGACCAAGAGCCGCGCCGAGGTCCTCCAGGAACTGCGTGCATTCCGCGCCAATCCAGTCGGCGCGGACGGCTGGCGTTACGTGGGTGGCGAGGTCAGCTGGGTGCCCCCGACGCAGGTCGGCAAGGCGGCAGACAGCTCGCCACGGCCCTCGCTGCCGATGACCGAGGAAGAGCGTCGCCGATTTGCGGAGCTCTACGCCGGTAGCTGAGCGCAGGACGACGGCTTTTCACACCCCATCGCGGATTACAGCTTTGTAATCCGCGGCTCAGCATCCGGTAAGGACGCTGGCAGCATCATTTGCCCCGAGGCCTTCTCGCGTGCGCGCGAAGTGCCTGGCCTACCACGCATATACAAGCGTGGACGCATCCAACGAGAGAGAAGGAGTCGGAACTTGACCCGCAAACGCCACCTGGCGGGCTGGCTGGCGGTCGGCTTGCTGCCCATGGCCGTCCACGCCGCCCCGCCCTATGAGCCGGCTGCGCCGGTTCCCGCGCCACGCTACGTGCCGCTTCCCTTGCTCGACACCACGCCGCAACTGGGCGAGATCGATTGGCGCCAGGCCAATGACACCGTCGGGCAGTTCACCCGTGGGCATATCGATGTCCTGCGCTGGGAAAGCGAGAATCCCGCAAGCGGGCAGACGGAGCCCACCCCCGCGGGCGCCCTGATCGGCGCCTCCGAATCGCTCCGCCTGGCCCTTGCCGCGCGGCCCGACCTGTTGGCGACCACGTCGATGAGCCCGGCCGAGCGCGCCCGCGCCGACATTGCCGCCGCAGCGTTCTCCCGCGATGTGCTGCGCGCCTGGGTGAGCGCGGTCGCAGCCGAGACGGCCCTGACGAACGCCGGCAAGGCCTATGGCGCGGCAGAGACCGGCGCGGAGCTGGCGAGCCGGATGACCCGTGTCGGCAATTGGGCGCAGGATCGCCTGCTGAGCGAGCAGCTCTCGCTCAAGGACGCGGGCGTCGGCCTGATCGCTGCCCGCCAGGAAGCAAGCCGCGCGCGCGAAGCCCTGGCGCGGATGACCGGCTTATGGGGTGAGGCGGTGCACTTCACGCTGCCGGCGAGCCTGCCCGCACTGCCGGCCGACGCCCTCGAAGGCGCCGGGCTGGAAGCGCTGGCCTTGTCGCGTCATCCCATGCTGAGCTTGGCAACGCAGGACGCCGAGCGCGCCCTCCAGTCGCAAGGACGGGGCGCGCAGGCGCGCTGGCAGACACTCGGCGCAGAGGCCGTGGAACGCCTGCTGGGCGGACGCGCTGACGATGGCGCCGTATTGAGCCGTCCGCCTGGCACCGCGGCCGTGATCGACCTCCGGCGCGCCGCCGTGGGGCAGGATACGCCCCATGCCTTCGGCAGGGTCGCCGACGCCGAAAGCCTGGCCGTGAGCGTGCGCTCGCAGGTGCGCGAGGCCTACATCAACTACCGCATCGCCCACGATCTCGCCACCCAGGCGCTCAGCCGCCAGGACCTGCAGGTCGCAAAGCAGGAGGAAGCCCTGCTGCGCTACAACGGCATGCTCAAGAGCACCTGGGATCTGCTCGACGCCGCCCGCGAACGGCTCGCTGCCGAAACCACCGCGGCGCAGGCGCTGCGCGACTTCTGGCGGGCGCATGTGAATCTGCAGGCGGTGCTGGCGGGCGCAGACTATCCGGGCGCCGACGGGGTCGCGCAGCCGGCGGGCAAGAAAGCAGCGGGAGGGCATTGAGCATGGACAGACGACAATTCATCAGCCGTGCCGCCGTGGGGGCAGTCGCCGCCGCCAGCGTGAGCAAGGCCGCCCTCGCCGCCTTGCCCGAGCCGGTCATCCAGACCTCGCCCGACACTGCGCCGCCGCTGATGCCGCCAACCGGCCGCCCGTACAACCCGGTGGTCACGCTCAACGGCTGGACCGCCCCCTGGCGCATGAACAACGGGGTCAAGGAGTTCCATCTGGTCGCCGAACCGGTGGAGCGCGAGATCGCGCCCGGCATGGTCGCCCGCCTGTGGGGATACAACGGGCAGAGCCCCGGCCCCACCATCGAGGTGGTGGAAGGCGACCGCGTACGCCTGTTCGTGACCAACCGCTTGCCCGAGGCGACCTCCATCCACTGGCACGGCCAGCGCCTGCCCAATGGCATGGATGGCGTGGTCGGGCTCAACCAGCGCGCAATTCCGGTCGGCAAGACCTATGTGTACGAGTTCATCGCGCGCCGGCCCGGCACCTTCATGTACCACCCCCATGCCGACGAAATGGTCCAGATGGCGATGGGCATGATGGGCTTCTGGGTGACCCATCCGCGCACCCGCAACCCGCTCATCAACGAGGTGCAACGCGATTTCTGCTTCCTGCTCAACGCCTACGACATCGACCCCGGTAGCCTGGTGCCGAAGATCAACACCATGCTCGACTTCAACCTGTGGACCTTCAACAGCCGCGCGTTTCCAGGCATCGACTCGATGAACGTGCGCCTGGGCGACCGGGTGCGCATCCGCGTCGGCAACCTGACCATGACCAACCACCCGATCCACCTCCACGGCCACGAGTTCGAGGTCACCGGCACCGACGGCGGCCCCACGCCGCCCGCTTCGCGCTGGCCGGAGGTCACCACCGATATCGCGGTGGGGCAGATGCGCCAGATCGAGTTCATCGCCGACGAGGAAGGCGACTGGGCCTTCCATTGCCACAAGAGCCATCACACCATGAATCCGATGGGCCATGACGTGCCGACCATGATCGGCATCGACCACCGCGGGCTGGTGGGGCGAATCCAGCAGCTCGACCCCGAGTACATGCTGATGGGCGAGCGCGGCATGGCCGACATGAAGGAAATGCCGATGATGCTGCCCGAGCAGACCCTGGCGATGATGGCCGGCTTCGGCCCCCACGGCCCGATCGGCATGGGCGGCATGTTCACCACCTTCAAGGTGCGCCGCAACCAGAAGCCGGGTGACTACGCCGACCCCGGCTGGTATGCGCAGCCGCCTGGCACCCAGGCTTTCGAGTGGCAGGGCAACCTGCCCGAGCCCGCCCGTTTCAGCGCCGAACGCCTCAATGCCGGCGAGGTGCCCGGCCTGCGGCGCTCCGCGCTCGAGATGCAGGTCCGCAAGCCGGGCAGTGGCAAGCATCCGCATTGATCGCTAACGGTCTGCTTAAATAAAGTGGCCGCCAACGAGCGGCCCAGTCGAGTTCGTCCCCCCACCCAGAGAGGAGTCTCAGCAGAATGAAAAAACGAATGCTCACCCCGAGAATGCTCACCCCGATCGTCGCCGGCCTGATGCTCGGCATGGCCAGCCTTGGCCTGCATGCACACGGCAGCAAGGAGCACGGCCCGCGCCAGGCCGTCGTCAAGGAGCAGACCGGCTGGGGCATCGCCGGCGATGCCGAACAGGTCAGCCGCAGCCTGGAGGTGGTGATGACCGACGACATGCGCTTCACCCCCGCCGCGGTCAAGGTCAGCGAAGGCGAGACGCTGCGCATCGTGGTGCGCAATGCGGGTCAGATGATGCACGAACTGGTCATCGGCGACAGTGAGGCGCTGGCGGAGCACGCCGAGATGATGGTGCGCTTCCCGAACATGGAGCACGACGAGCCCTACATGGCCCACGTCCCGCCCGGCGAGACCGCCGAGATCATCTGGACCTTCAATCGCGCCGGGGAATTCGAGTTTGCATGCCTGCTGCCGGGCCACTACCAGGCGGGCATGATTGCGAAGGTGGTGGTCGAGTCGCCACGGCTGGCCAGTCGTGAGCACGAACGGTCCCAATCCGTGCAGTAGCGCAAGCGCGCGCTCCGCGCCTACTGAGCTTCCAAGCGGCTCCCAATCAGCGAGACAAGACAATGAAGAATCTACTAGCCATCCTGGCGACAAGCCTGATCACCGCTTCGGCCCTTGCGGATAGCCACCTGGCCGCAGTGGACGCCGAAGTGCGTCGCGTCGATCGCAACGCGGGCAAGCTCACCCTTAGGCATGGCCATATTCCCAACCTGGACATGCCCCCCATGACGATGGTGTTCACGGTCAGGGAGCAAGTCATGCTGGATGGGGTCGAGCCAGGCGATAAGGTCGTGGTTACCGTCGACCAGATCGATGGCGCCTATGTCGTTCAATCGCTTGGCAAGGCGAAAGAGTGATGAAGGTTTCCGCAACTCGACGCTGAGGCCACACATCAATCTCGTGCGCATCCACGTCGGTGCGCCACGGTCGCTGGTGGCCGACAGGCGCGTGCTCCGGAATCTCCGGAAGTGCGGTCGGCCGGACGCGAGCAGCGCGCCTTCACTCGAAATTCTCTAGTTCCTGCTTGAGTTCTTCTGCGGTGCTGCGGATGACCGGAATGCCATAGCTGCCAAGCAGATCAATCATCTCGCCGACCGAACGGCCGGCCATGCGTGCGGCCCGGCTCAACGAGATACGCTCTTCATTAAACAGATGAATGGCAATCGCAATTCCCGCACCTTCAGTCAGCATGAGTTCATCGAAGGGCACGGCAACCAGGACGGGCCGGCCATGCTTGGTAATGACGGACAGTTTGCCGGCTTCGGCTGCACGGATCAGATCGTCCGTACGATTGCGCAAGTCGCTGACGGTATAGGTTTCCATCATGGCTCGATGATCATTCGTCTCATCGAATGATAGGACGAGCGGCCCCTTGTCTCCGACCTATCGATATCCCGGACTAAACTCGGCACCAATACACGACACCGAAGCCGCATTACCAGAGCGCGAAAGCTTGCGGCTGGCGCCGCTCCTGAAGGCGGCGACGCCCGCCCTAACGAGCGCGAGGGCCATCACGCCCGCCCGCCCCGCTCCCGCCTCAGCTCCCACTGCTTCACCAGCGCGTACAGCACCGGGATCACCGCCAGCGTCAGCACGGTGGAGGACACCATGCCGCCCACCATCGGCGCGGCGATGCGGCTCATGACCTCGCTGCCGGTGCCGGTGCCGAGCATGACCGGCAGCAGGCCGAGGATGATGGTGATCACGGTCATCATCTTGGGGCGCACACGCTCGACGGCGCCTTCCATCACGGCGCCATAGAGGTCGGCGACGCTGGGCGTTTCACCTTGCGCGGCACGCTCGGCGCGGATGCGCTGCCAGGCGTGGTCGAGGTAGATGAGCATGATCACGCCGGTCTCCGCGGCGACACCGGCGAGCGCGATGAAGCCCACCGCCACCGCCACGCTCATCTGGTAGCCCAGCCACCACATCAGCCACACGCCGCCGATGAGCGCGAAGGGCACCGACAGCATGACGATGAAGGTCTCGGCCAGGCGGCGGAAGTTGAGGTAGAGCAGCACGAAGATCAGCGCCAGCGTGAGCGGGCCGACCACGGCGAGCTTTTCCTTGGCGCGCTCCATGTTCTCGAACTGCCCGCTCCAGGCAGCGTAGTAGCCGGGCGGGAAGCTCACCTCCCCCGCCACCGCCTGCTGCGCGCGCTGCACGAAACGGCCGAGGTCGGCCTCGCGGGTGTCGACATACACATAGGCCACCAACGCGGCGTTCTCGGTGCGGATGGCGGGCGCGCCGCGGGCCAGGCGGACCTCGGCGAGCTGGCCGAGCGGCACCGGGCCGCTGGCAGTGGGCACCAGCACCTGGGCGGCGATGCGCGCCGGGTCCTCGCGCAACGCGCGCGGGTAGCGCACGCTGACGTTGTAGCGCTCCAGGCCTTCGACGGTGGTCGTCACCGTCTCGCCGCCGAGCGCGGTCGCCACCGCCATCTGCACCGTGTCGATGGTGAGCCCGTAACGCGCGAGCTGGTCGCGGCGCGGTTCGATGTCGACGTAGTAGCCCCCGGCGACGCGCTCGGCATAGGCGCTGGAGGTGCCGGGCACGTTACGCACCACGGCCTCGACCTCCTTCGCCACCCGCTCCAGGGTCTCCAGGTCCTGGCCGAACACCTTCACCCCCACCGGCGTGCGGATGCCGGTGCTGAGCATGTCGATGCGGGCCTTGATCGGCATGGTCCATGAGTTGGCCAGGCCGGGAAACTTGACCGCCGCATCCATCTCGCCGATCAGCGCATCCACCGTCATGCCCGGCCGCCACTCCGAACGCGGCTTGAGGTTGATGACGGTCTCGAACATCTCCAGCGGCGCCGGGTCGGTCGCGGTGTTGGCACGGCCGGCCTTGCCATACACCGACTCGACCTCGGGGAAGCCCTTGAGGATGCGGTTGGTGGTGGCGAGCAGGCGCCCGGCCTCGGTCACCGACATGCCGGGCAGGCCGGCCGGCATGTAGAAGATCGCGCCTTCGTCGAGGGTGGGCATGAACTCGCTGCCGATCTGGCGCGCCGGGATCAGCGTCACCGCCATCGCCACCAGGGCCAGCAGCACGGTGGTGAGCTTGAAGCGCATCGCCAGCGCGATCACCGGGCGGTACAGCCACACCAGCAGGCGGTTGATCGGGTTGCGTTGCTCGGGGACGATGCGCCCGCGCACGAAGAACAGCATCAGCACCGGCACCAGGGTCACCGACAGGAAGGCCGCGCCCGCCATGGCGAAGGTCTTGGTCCATGCCAGCGGCGAAAACAGCCGCCCCTCCTGGCCTTCGAGCGTGAACACCGGCAGGAAGGACACGGTGATGATCAGCAGCGAAAAGAACAGCGCCGGCCCCACCTCGCGGCAGGCGCCGATCAGCACCTCGGCGCGCTCGGCGGCAGTGGCGTCGGCGCGCAGGGTCTCGAGCCGCTTGTGCGCGTTTTCGATCATCACGATCGAGGCATCGACCATCGCGCCGATGGCGATCGCGATGCCGCCCAGGCTCATGATGTTCGAGCCGATGCCGAGCGCCTTCATGCCCATGAAGGCGACCAGGATGCCCAGCGGCAGGGTCACGATCGCCACCAGGGCGCTGCGCACATGGAGCAGGAAGACGATGCACACCGCGGCGACGATCAGGCTCTCTTCGAGCAGCGTCCATTTGAGGTTGTCGATCGCGCGCTCGATCAGCGTCGAGCGGTCATACACCGGCACGATCTCGGCGCCTGCGGGCAGGCCGGGGGCGATCTCGGCCAGGCGCTCGCGCACGTTTCTGATGACCTCGAGCGCGTTCTCGCCGAAGCGTGCCATGACGATGCCTGAGGCCACCTCGCCCTCGCCGTTGAGCTCGGCAATACCGCGGCGTTCGGCCGGCACCAGCTCGACACGGCCGATGTCGGCCACCCGCACCGGCGTGCCGCGCCCGCCGCCGTCGACCTTCAGCACGATGTCCTCGATATCGGCCACGCTGCGCAGATAACCGCGGCCGCGCACCATGAACTCGCGCTCGGCCAGTTCGATGACGCGCCCGCCGACATCCCGGTTGGATTCGCGGATGGCGCGCCCCACCTCTTCCACGCCGATGCCGAAGCCGGCCAGGCGATAGGGATCGACGGTGACCTGGTACTCGCGTACGAAGCCGCCCAGGCTGGCCACTTCGGCGACGCCGCGGGCCTGGGTCAGCGGGTAGCGCACGTACCAGTCCTGCAGGCTGCGCGTCTCGGCCAGCGACAGCTCCTTGCCGGTGATCGCGTACTGGTACACCCAGCCGACGCCGGTGGCGTCCGGCCCGATCTGCGGCGCCACGCCGGCGGGCAGGCGGGCGGCGGCGGTGCTCAGGTACTCCAGCACCCGCGAGCGCGCCCAGTAGATGTCGGTGCCGTCCTCGAAGATCACATACACATAGGACGCACCGAACATCGAGAAGCCGCGCACCACCCGCGCCTGCGGCACGGCCAGCATCGCCGTGGTGAGCGGATAGGTGACCTGGTCCTCCACCACCTGCGGCGCCTGGCCGGGGTAGTCGGTGTAGATGATGACCTGCACGTCCGACAGGTCGGGCAAGGCGTCCAGCGGTGTCTGCTTGACGGCGTAGAGGCCGGCGCCGATCAGGAACACGGTGCCGAGCAGCACCAGGAAGACGTTGCGTGCCGACCAGTCGATCAGGCGGTCGAGCCAGCCCCCGGTTGGCGCCCCGTCAACGGCGCCCGCGTCCTGCCCTGGCGCGCGCGGCGCGTCCGTCATGTCAATGTCCCGCATGCTCGCCTTCCACCTGCTCGATACGCGTCACCACATACTCGCCCGGGCCACGGTCCTCGAAGCTGAAGCGGACCGGCGTGCCCGGCTGCAGGCCCTCGACCAGCCCCGGGTCGGCCAGCCCGAAGTCCATCGTCATGGCCGGCCAGCCCAGCGCCGGGATGGCCTCGTGGCTGAGGCTGACGCCGTCCTCGAAGGCCTCCTCGAACACGCCGCGGGTGTCGTGGCTCGGGTAGTCCTGCGGCGCATCGCCCATGCCGGCGAGCGCGGCGCGCAGCTGGCTCTCCGAGTCGATCAGGAAGTTGGCCGAGACCACCACCCGGTCGCCCTCGGCGACGCCCTCCAGCACCTCGACCTGCTCGCGGCCGCGGTCGCCGATGCGCACCGGCTGCGGCTGGAAGCGCCCTTCGCCAAGCGCGCGCAGCACGACCTGGCGCTCGCCGTCCTCGATCAATGCCGAGGCCGGCAGCAGCAGGCGCTCGCGCGCAGCGCCCGGCGCCAGATCCACGGTCGCGAACATGCCCGGGCGCAGCAGGCCCGCGCGGTTGTCGAGCTCGATGCGCACCGGGGTGCTGCGGGTGCCGGCGTCCAGGGTCGGATAGACGTAGCCGATACGGCCCTCCAGACGCTGGCCGGGCAACGCATCCACGCTCACCGCCACCCGGTCGCCCACCTGCACGCGGCCGAGGTCACGCTCGAACACATCGGCGATCACCCACACGCGCGACAGGTCGGCGATGCGGAACAGCGCCTCGCCCGCCATGAAGCGCGCGCCCTGGGTCGCCGTGCGCTCGAGCACGATGCCGTCGACCGGCGCATGCAGGGTCTGGCGCGGTGCGGCCTGGCCGGCGACCTGCAGGCTGGCCAGGCGCGCGCGCGCGGCCTCGGCCAGTCGCACGGCGGCAGCGCGGGCCTCGGGGTCCGCAGCGCTGTCGGTCACCAGGCGCTCGGCGATGCGGACCTCGTCACCGGCCGACTGCAGCGCCGGGCTCCAGGCCGTCAGCAGCGGCTGGCCGCGGCGCACGACGTCGCCCACCGCGCTGACATGCAGGCGTTCGATCCAGCCCTCGAAGCGCGGCGCCACCACCACCTGCGCGCGCTCGTCGATCTCCACCCGGCCGCTGGCACGCAACACCGCGTCGAGCGTGCCACGCGCCACGGTTGCCGTGCGCACGCCCAGGGTCTGCATGCGCGCGGCGCTCACCCGCACCGCACCGGCATCGTCGTTGGCCTCGTCGGCATAGACCGGGATGTAGTCCATGCCCATGGAGTCCTTCTTGGGCACCGGCGAGGTGTCGGGCAGGCCCATCGGGTTGCGGTAGTAGAGGATCTGGCGCTCGCCAGTGGCTGGGGCGCCGGTATTCCCTGCGGCAGCCACCACGCCGCTGCCCGCTTCCGTCCCGGCCGGCGCAGCGCTGCCATGGACCGGGCCCGCGCCGCGGCTGCCCGTCCAGTAGCCCGCGACCCCCACTGCGGCCAGCAGCGTCAACAAGGCGAGTACGCGCAGCGTGCCACGCCCGGCCTTGGCCTCGCCTGCGTCCGCCGCAGCTCGTCCTGCAGCGGGTTTCATGTGATCGGTCACTCAAGCTCTCCAGACAGTCGCTGCAGCTCGATCAGCGCCATGCGCGCCTCGATCTCCGCCTGCAGCAGGGCCAGCCGGGTGTCGAGCACCTGACCTTCGGCCATCAATACCTCGCCAACACCGACCTGGTTGCCGGCCAGGCCCGCGCGCGCCGCGTCGCGCCCGGCCTCGGCCTGGGGCAGCAGTGTCGTGCGCAACAGTTGCAGGCTGTCACTGGCCGCCCGCCAGGACGACCACGCCGCCCCCAGCTCACCGGCGATGCGCGTCTCGGCCGCGCGCCGGCGGGCCTCGGCCGCCAGGCCAAGCGCCGCGGTCTCGCGCTCACGGGCGTCGCGCACGCCCTGCTGCAAGGGAATCATCATCTCGAACATCAGGTCCCAGGACTCGCGGCCCTCGCGCGGGCGGTTGTAGGTGACGCCGACTGCATAGTCGGGCTGGCGCTCGCGGCGCGCGCGTTCGCGCTCGATACGCGCGGCGTCGACGCCGATCGCCTCCGCACGCACCTCGGGGTGGGCCAGGCGCGCACGCTCGACCAGGGTGGCGAACTCGAGCCGGGCGGGCAGCGGCGTCGGCGCCAGCGGCGCGGCGAGCGGCGCATCGGGCGCACGCCCGAGCAGGGCATTGAGCTGGGCGACCGCGGCCTGGCGGCGCTGCTCGATGGCGAGCACGTCCAGGCGCTGGGCGCTCGCCTCGCGCTGGGCCTGCAGCACATCCTGCTGGCTGCCCTCGCCGCTGCGGTAGCGCGCGAGCGCGGCCGCCTCGATGCCGCGCAGCAGTGTCTGCTGCTCGCGGCTGAACTGCAGCTCCTGCTCGGCCTGGTAGTAGCGCAGCCAGGCCGAGCGCACGGCGGCTTCCAGCGTACGCCAGGCGCCATCGCGCGCGGCCTCGGCCTGCGCTGCGCTGGCCACGGCGGCCTCGGTCTCGAGCGCGCGCTTGCCCCAACCGGGCAGGGGCTGGACGATGCGGTAGCGGGTCTCGCCGACCTGGCCCGGCAGCACCGAGGTCGAGCCCCCGCTCATGGTGTTGGTGGCGTCCATCAGCTCGAGCTCGAAACGGGGGTCGGGCAGCGCGCCCGCCGCGCCCACCCGCTCGCGCGCCGCCTGGGTCTCGAAACCCTCGGCAGCGAAGGCCGGGTTGTCCTGGCGGGCGAGCGCGAGCAGGCTGTCGACGTCCGCGCCTGGCACTGCCGGCTGGGCAAGCGCGACGCTGCTGGTGGCGAGGCAGGCAAGCAGGCTCGCCAGGCGCATGAAGGCGCTCATGGGATCTTCCTGGGCCGCGTGCTTACTGCATGACCTCGACGTCGCGCGCGGTGTAGCGGCGCCCGTCCTTGCCGGCGATGAAGCGGATGCGGTCGCCGACCTTGAGCGCTTCGACCACCGCAGCATCCTCGACCTCGAAGGCCATCGTCATCGGCGGCATGCCGAGGTTCTCGAGCGGGCCATGGGCGATCGTCACCCGCTTGCCCGCCTTGTCCAGACGCTTGACCTCGCCCTCGGAGGGTGCGAACTGGGCCGCCCCCGCCGCTGCAGCCGGGGCGCCCTGAGCGTGATGGCCGTCGTGCCCCTGCTGGGCCTGCACCGGCGCGGCGGCGATCCACAGCGCGAGCGCACCGGCGCAGGCCAGGGTCAGCGCCCCGACACGCAGGCGGCCCGCGGCGTTCGCGGCAGCGCCGGCAGTCAGGGCGGAAGCGGTATTGCGATCCCGATGGGCGGGGTGGGTCGTGGTGATCCTGGGGGTGTTCTGCATCGTCCTTCTCCTTGTTGAAGCCGCGGGCTCGCGCCGTGAATGCGTGTCCGGCCAAGGTCTGCAGCCGCCTCGCGGGGAAGACGGCACCCGCGACAAACCGAAGCCCATGACCGCTCAGCGATCGCAGTATGGGTAGCGCCCGCCTACACCAAGCTGACACCAGCATTACATTCCTGTCAGTTTCATCCGCACCCGGCGCTGCGAGGCACAATGCCGGCCATGAAGATCCTCATCGTCGAAGACGAACCGAAGACCGGCGACTACCTGCGCCAGGGCCTGGCCGAGGCCGGCTTCGTCGTCGATCTTGCCCGTGACGGGCTGGACGGCCTGCACCTGGGGCTTAACGGCGACTACGACCTGGTCGTGCTCGACGTCATGCTGCCCACACTGGACGGCTGGGGGGTGCTGCAGGCCCTGCGCCGCAACGGGCGCGAGATGCCGGTCCTGTTCCTGACCGCGCGCGACCAGGTGGAAGACCGCGTGCGCGGGCTCGAACTCGGCGCCGACGACTATCTGGTCAAGCCTTTCGCCTTCTCCGAGCTGCTCGCCCGCGTCCGCACCCTGCTGCGGCGCAGCCGCAGCAGGGAGCCCGAGCTGCTGCGCGCCGCCGACCTCGAGCTCGACCTGCTGCGCCGCCGCGCCACCCGCGCCGGCCAGCGCATCGAGCTCACCGCCAAGGAGTTCGCCCTGCTCGAGCTGCTGCTGCGCCGCCAGGGCGAGGTGCTGCCGCGCTCGCTGATCGCCTCCCAGGTGTGGGACATGAACTTCGACAGCGACACCAACGTCATCGAGGTCGCGGTGCGTCGGCTGCGCGCCAAGGTGGACGACCCCTTCGAACCCAAGCTGATCCGCACCGTGCGCGGCATGGGCTACGTGCTGGAGGCGGCGGAGGAAGCATGAGGCTGCCACCCGGCCTGTCGCTGACCGCCCGCCTCGCGCTGCTGTTCGCGGCGCTGACGGCGAGCCTGCTGATCATGGTCGGCGTCGTCATCGGCCGCGCGGTGGAGCATCACTTCCAGGAACTGGACGAGCATGAGCTGGTGGGCAAGCTCACCCTGGTCGCCAACCTCGTGCAGGGCGCGGACCCAGGGCTGCCGCTGGCCGAGCGCCTGCTGCGCCTGGACGACGCCTTCGCCGGCCACGACATGGTCGCGGTACTGCTGCGGGCCACCGACGGACGCGTGCTGCATGCGATCCATCCCGGCTTCTTCACGCCGGCCCAGCTTGCGGGCGCCCAGATGCCGATCGGCAGCACGGAGTGGGCGCAGGACGGCCACCAGGTGATCGGCCGCACGGCGCGCATCGAGCTGCCCGCCGGCACAGGTGCGGCAGGCGAGGCGCTGACGGCGCTGGTGGCGCTCGACATCTCGCACCACATCCACTTTCTCGACGAGCTGCGGCGCGGCCTGTGGCTGGCGATCTCGCTCGCCGCCATCGCCGCCGCCCTGCTCGGCTGGCTCGCCGCCCACCGCGGGCTGGCGCCGCTGCGCCGGGTCACGGCCACCGCCCGCCATCTGTCGGCCGAGCGTCTCGGCGAGCGCCTGGTCGAGGACGCCGCGCCAGCCGAGGTGCGCGAGCTGGTCGAGGCCTTCAACGGCATGCTGGCACGGCTGGAGGCGTCCTTCCGGCGCCTATCCGACTTCTCGGCCGACATCGCGCATGAGCTGCGCACGCCGGTGTCCAACCTGATGACACAGACCCAGGTCGCGCTGGCGCGCAGCCGCAGCGCGGACGAGTACCGCGAAGTGCTGGCCTCCAACATGGAAGAGTACGAGCGCATCGCGCGCATGGTCGCCGACATGCTGTTCCTCGCCCAGGCCGAGGACGGCCGCCTGCCGCGCGCAAGCGAAACCGTGGTGCTCGCCGACGAGGCCGCGGCGCTGATCGAGTTCTACGACGCGCTCGCCGAGGCGCAGGGCGTGCGCATCACGGTCGAGGGTGCGGCCAGCGTGCGCGGCGACCGCCTGATGCTGCGCCGTGCGCTGTCCAACCTGCTGTCGAATGCGCTGCGCCACACGCCCGCCGGCGGCGGCATCCGCATCCGGCTGCGGCACGACGACGGCGAGGTCGAGGTCCAGATCGACAACGACGGCGAGCCGATTCCGCCCGAACAGCTCGAGCGCATCTTCGACCGCTTCCACCGCGGCAGCGCCGACCGCCGGCGTCACGGCGAAGGCGCCGGCCTCGGCCTGGCGATCACGCGCTCGATCGTGCACGCGCACGGCGGGCGGATCTGGGCGAGCAGCGCCGCCGCGTCCGCGCCGCACGCCGGCACCACCACCTTCACCCTGCGCCTGCCCGTCGCTGGCGGCGCAGCGCGGCAGCTTGCCGCGCCTCATGGATCCCCTCAGGAGTCTGCAACATGAAGCTTCCCACCCGATCAGATCGGCCCAGCCTGCGCGGCCTCGTCGCGGCAGCGCTGCTCGGCCTCGCCAGCCTCGCCCCCGCCTTCGCCGCCGAGGACGAAGTCGTCATGTACAAGGATCCCAACTGCGGCTGCTGCGGCAAGTGGGCCGAGCACATGCGCGAGCACGGCTTCAAGGTCAAGGAGGTCTCCACCAGCCAGATGGGCGTGATCAAGCGCGAGGCCGGAGTGCCGCAGGCGCTCGGCTCCTGCCACACGGCCAAGGTGGGCGGCTACGTGGTCGAGGGGCATGTCCCTGCCGCCGACGTCAAGCGCATGCTGACCGACAAGCCCGCCGTCAGCGGCATCTCGGCGCCCGGCATGCCGCTCGGCTCGCCCGGCATGGAAGGCCCCTACCCGGCCGAGCGCTATGACGTGGTGAGCTTCGACGCCGAGGGCAACACGGCAGTGTTCGCCAGCCACTGAGCGGGCTCTGCGGGCGGCGCGACGATCAGCCCGCCGAAGCGCGCGCCGCGCGCTTCTCGTCCCGGCGCACGAAGGCGAGCTGACTCTCGCGGGCGCGCAGCTGGCCGCAGCCGGCGTCGACATCCTGCCCGGCGGACTGGCGCAGCTTGGTGAGGATGCCGCGGCGGTGCAGCGTGCGCGCGATCTCGGCCGCACGCTCGGCGCTCGGGCGTCGATAGCGCAGGCCATCGACGGTATTGAACGGGATCATGTTCATCACCGCGTACTTACCGGCAAGCAGGCGCACGATGCCGTCGATCTCGTCCTCGCCGTCGTTGATGCCCTCGATCAGCGTCCACTGGTACTGGATCGGATAGCCGCTGGCGCGCGCCCAGGCCTCGCCGAGTTCGACCAGCTCCGCGGGCTCGATGCGCGGCGCGCGCGGCAGCAGCTGCGCACGCAGCTCCGCCTTCGTGGTGTGCAACGACAGCGCGAGCGCGGGCTTCACCCGCATCTGCGGCAGACGCTCGAACACGCGCACATCGCCCACGGTAGAGAGCACCAGGTTCTTGTGCGGGATCGCGCCCTCGGTGCCGAGCAGCTCGATCGCCTCGAGCACCGCCTCGAGGTTGTGGGCCGGCTCGCCCATGCCCATGAACACCACCTTGTGCACCCGGCGCAGCCGGCGCGCCAGCGCCACCTGGGCGACGATCTCGGCGCTGCCGAGCTGGCGCAGCAGGCCGTCCCTGCCGGTCATGCAGAACACGCAGCCCACCGCGCAACCGAGCTGGGTGGACACGCACAGCCCGTCGCGCGGCAGCAGCACGCTCTCCACCGCCTGGCCGTCGGCGAGCTCGACCAGCAGCCGGGTGCCATCCTCGCCCGGGTGTTCCGAACGCACACGGGCAAGCGCGCGCAGGTCGGACTCGAGCTCGGGCAGCGCGGCCTGCACCGCCTTGGGCAGGCGGTTGGACTCGGTGCGCGGGCCGGCGTCCAGCGCCCGCCCCTGCAGCCAGGCACGCAGCAGGCGCGCCTCGTGGCTGGGACGGGCGCCGAGCGCGCGCAGGCGCTGGCGGATGGCATCGATGTTCATGGCGCGCGATGCTAGCACCTCGGCGGCCGCGAATCACGGCGCGGGACGCCCGATTCGAACGCGGCGCAGGCGCAGCGGGCAGGCCTGTTGCCGATCCGGACGCATGGCGCCGGCCCTGACGGCCCTATAATCGAGGGGTTCGATACGAGGATGACCGCATGTCCGCTTTGCGCTTCGAAGGCTCCCAGGGTTATGTCGCCACCCCCGACCTGATGCTCGCGGTCAACGCCGCGATCCGCCTGCAGCGGCCGCTGCTGATCAAGGGCGAACCCGGCACCGGCAAGACCATGCTCGCCGAGGAGGTCGCCGCCGCGCTCGGGCTGCCCTTGCTGCAGTGGCACATCAAGTCCACCACCAAGGCCCAGCAAGGCCTCTACGAGTACGACGCGGTGTCGCGCCTGCGCGATTCGCAGCTCGGCGACGACCGCGTCAAGGACATCGGCAACTACATCGTCAAGGGTGTGCTGTGGCAGGCCTTCGAGGCCGAGCGCCCGACCGTGGTGCTGATCGACGAGATCGACAAGGCCGACATCGAGTTTCCCAACGACCTGCTGCGCGAGCTCGACCGCATGGAGTTCCATGTATACGAGACGCGCCAGACCATCCAGGCCCGCCACCGGCCGATCGTCTTCATCACCTCGAACAACGAGAAGGAACTGCCCGACGCCTTCCTGCGGCGCTGCTTCTTCCACTACATCCGCTTCCCCGACCGCGACACCATGCAGCGCATCGTGGATGTCCATTTCCCCGCGATCCGCAAGGACCTCCTGACCGAGGCGCTCGAAGTCTTCTTCGGCCTGCGCGACATCCCGGGGCTGAAGAAGAAGCCATCGACCTCCGAGCTGCTCGACTGGCTCAAGCTGCTGGTCGCCGAGGACATTCCGGCCGAGGCGTTGCGCAGCACGGACAACAAGACCGTGATTCCGCCCCTGCATGGCGCGCTGCTGAAGAACGAACAGGACATGCACCTCTTCGAGCGCCTGGTGTTCATGGCGCGCCACAACCGGTGAGGCAAGGCGCCTGATGTTCAAAGCTTTCCTCGCCTGGCTGTTCGGTCGCACGCGCACGGCGCCGGCCGCGCCAACGGCGGATGCCGAGGGCTTTGCGCAGCTCAACCGCAATGCCCCCCTGCGCACCGAAGCCTCGCCCGACCTGAGCCCGGACAGGCTCGTCACCTTCCTGTGCCGCGAGGCCGTGCTCGGGCGCAACCAGCGCATCGCCGGCTACCAGTTCATGCTGCAGGAGGGCACGCGTGCACGCATCCGCCACAGCAGCCGCAAGGTGCACCATGTCTATGCCGAGGTGCTGGTGCGCAGCCTGGTCAATGCCGATATCGGCGAACTGCTCGGCCATCGCCTCGCCTTCATCGACGTCCCGGACTCCTTCCTGTCCGACCCCTGCCTGTCGCTCCTGCCGGCCAAGAACCTGGTCCTGGTGCCCACCGCCCATGCCGACCCCGGCGCCCCCGACTGCGACAGCTTGCGCGCCACGATCGAGGCGCTGCGCGCCCGCGGATTCCGGCTCGGCGTGCTTGACCCGGATGTGGTCAGCGAATTCGCCCCCCTGCTGCCGTTTGCCGATTTCATCATCGCCCACGCCCAGGGGCTGGATGCCCGCCACGGCCTGCGCCTGAGCAACATCGCACTCGAGGTGGCGCCCAATGCACGCCTGGTCGTCCGCGGCCTGCCCTCGATCGACGAGTTCCGCTTCTGCTACAAGCTTGGCGCCAACCTGTTCCAGGGCCCTTTCATCACCAGTCGCGAGGACTGGCGCGAACGCGAACTCGGCCCCAACACGGTGCGCATCGGCACCCTGATCGCCCGCCTGCGCGGCGATGCCGACTCGCGCGAGCTGGCCGAGCTGCTCAAGCAGGACGCCGCGCTGTCGCTGCGCCTGCTGCGCTACATCAACTCGGCCGCCAATGCCTTGCCGCAACGCGTGTCGTCGATCGAGAACGCCATTACCCTGCTCGGCCGCGAGAAGCTCTACCGCTGGCTGATCCTGCTTGTCTGCAGTGCCGACAGCCACAACGAGCGCGGCGGCGCAGCCCTGGAGACGGCGCTCGTACGTGGCCGCATGATGGAGCTGCTCGGCGAGGGACGAGCGGCGGCCGAGCGCGATTCGCTGTTCCTGGTCGGGCTGCTGTCGCTGATCGACGTCATCCTGCAGGTCCCGCTCGACAAGGCGCTCGCCCCGCTGGCGCTGAGTCCGGACATCGATGCCGCACTGCGCAGCAGCCGCGGCCCGCTCTTCCCCCTGCTCGAGCTCGCCATCGCCTGCGAGCGCGCGGACGGCGAGGCAATGCGCACTGCGGCCGAGCGCGCCGGCATCGAGCCCGGGCAGGCTTCCGAATGCCACATGCAGGCGCTGTCGTGGGCCATGCAGGTGCAGGACTAGTCATGGACCACGACCACGGCGAGGACGACGATGCTGATTGACTTTTTCCTGCATCTCAAGGCGCGCAAACTGCCGGTGTCCACACGCGAGTTCCTGACCGTGCTCGAGGGCTTGCGCGCGCACGTGTGCGGCCCCTCGATCGACGAGTTCTACTATTACGCGCGCACCTGCCTGATCAAGGATGAGTCGCTCTACGACCGCTTCGACCAGGCCTTCGGCGAGTACTTCAAGGGGGTCAGCGAGCTGCCCGGTCTCGACGTCGAGCTACCCGCGGACTGGTTGCGGGCGATGGCGAGGAAGCACCTCAGCCCCGAGGAGCAGGCCAAGCTCGAGAAGCTCGGCTGGGACAAGCTGATGGAGACGTTTCGCAAGCGCCTCGAGGAGCAGAAAGGTCGCCACCAGGGGGGCAGCAAGTGGATCGGCACCGGTGGCAGCTCGCCCTTCGGCAACAACGGCACCCACCCCGAGGGCATCCGCGTGGGCGGCGATTCGGCAGGCAATCGCACGGCGGTCAAGGTGTGGGACAAGCGCGAGTTCCGCAACCTCGACGATGCGGTCGAGCTGGGCACGCGCAACATCAAGGTCGCACTGCGCCGGCTGCGTCGTTTCGCACGGCAGGGCGCGGCCGAGGAGCTGGACCTCGACGGCACGATCGCTGCAACGGCGCGCAATGCCGGCTGGCTCGACCTGATGATGCGCCCTGAGCGCCACAATGCGGTCAAGGTCCTGCTCTTCCTCGACGTCGGCGGGTCGATGGACGACCACATCAAGGTGTGCGAGGAACTGTTCTCGGCATGCAGGCTGGAGTTCAAGCACCTCGAGTACTTCTACTTCCACAACTGCGTGTACGAAGGGGTGTGGCGCGACAACCGCCGCCGCCACACCGAGCGCACGCCGGTGCTGGACGTGATCCACAAGTACGGCGCCGACTACAAGCTGATCTTCGTCGGCGATGCGACCATGAGCCCCTACGAGATCCTTCATCCGCACGGTTCGGTCGAGCACATGAACGCCGAGCCGGGTGCCACCTGGCTGCGCCGGCTGCTCGACGCCTATCCGGCCGCCGCGTGGCTCAATCCCGAGCCCGAGCGGCTGTGGGCCTACCGCAAGTCGATCGAACTCATCCACCAGCTCGTCGGCGGACGCATGTACCCGATGACGCTGGATGGGCTGTCGCGCGCGATGCAGGGCTTGTCACGCCGGCACTGAGCACAAAAAAAAAGCGGCCTTCTGGGCCGCTCAAGCTGCTGTCCGCACAAATGCAGGGCACTGTGTAGAACACGGTCGGGACACTCCGCCCGTGTTCGGCGGCGCGTCGCTCATTCGGTAAATGGCAGGGGCTGCATGCCGAACCCCTCATCGAGGTTCTTGATCTGGCGCAGCAGCTTGTCGAGTTCACTCTGCAGGCTTTGCAGACCTTCCTCGTCCATCAGGCGCAGCGCCTCGGGAAGCACGCCCCGCGCCGGCGACGGTGCGCGTGCAAGCAGTGCCGAGCCTTCCTCGGTGAGATACAGGCGCACCACGCGCTGGTCAGCGCTGGTGCGCTCCTTGCGCAGCAGGCCCGCCGTCTCCAGTCGGTCGACCATGTTGGAGGTGGTCGACTGGTGCAATGCCATGCGGTTGGCGAGCTCGCCGACCCGCAAGCCCGCGCTCTCGCTCAGCTCCTGCAGGGCCCAGAGCTGGGCGCCGGTCACGCCGCTCTGGCGCTCGATCCACTGCGAATGCCGCTGGGCGGTACGGATCAGGATTCTGAAGCGCTGAAGCACGGACAAGGGGGTCACCGGGGCTGCCGGCTTCTTCGGTTTCTGTTGCGTTTCTGCCATTCGAATCTCGCCGGAACTATATTTGCTCAAACCATCATTGTCAAAAAAACATCACTCGCTGCCGCTGGGCGTATGGTAGCGATATCGTTCACTTTTCGCATGTGCAGCACGGCACAATATTGGCGCGTGCGCGGCCGCGCGAATGCAGGCAGGCAGCGTCCCACGCATCGCAACAGAGAGCCCGATGAGCGCCGAGCAAAGCCCCGAACCCCCTTCCTCCTCGCGCTGGAGTTTGCGCCGCCTGGCGCGCGGAAGCCGGCGCTACGCGCTGCCGTGGCTGTCGCTGCGGCGCTGGCGGGTGCGCCTGTTGCTGGTCGGTGCGGCATTGCTGGCCGGGCTGATCGCGATCGCCTTCGCGATCGGCGCCGAACTGGCGATCGCGACCCACGCCGGCCTGATGCGCGAGCGCCCCTGGCTGAGCCTGGTCATCGCACCGGTCGGCTTCGCCGCGCTGGCCTGGGTATCGCGACGCCTGTTCCCGGGCACCGAGGGCAGCGGCATCCCGCAGGCCATAGCGGCCTCGATGTCGGACGACGGCCGCGTGCGCAAGCAGTTGCTGTCCTTCCGCATCGCCATCGCCAAGGTCTTTCTCACCCTCGGTGGCCTGCTGTCGGGCGCCTCCATCGGCCGTGAGGGACCATCGGTGCAGATCGGCGCCTCGATCATGCACATGCTGGCGAGCCGCAAGCGCCGTCGTCGCATCGCCTCGAGCCGCGACCTCATCATCGCCGGCAGTGGCGCGGGCGTGGCGGCGGCCTTCAACACCCCGCTCGGCGGCATCATGTTCGCGATCGAGGAGATGTGCCGCCATCGCGCCTTCCGCGCCAACAGCACCACCCTCACCGCGGTCATCTTCGCCGGTCTGATCTCGCTTGCGGTATTGGGCAACTACACCTACTTCGGCCGCACCCTGGCGAGCATCGGCTGGCCCGACGGCATCTGGCCGGTGCTGGCCTGCGGGGTGGCGGGCGGACTGCTCGGAGGCGGATTCTCGCGTCTGCTGATCGCCTCCTCGCGCGGCCTGCCCGGGCGCGTCGGCGTCTTTGCCCTGGAGCGTCCGGTGGCCTTCGCCGCTGCCTGTGGCCTGGCGACCGGCATCATCGGCCTGGCAAGCGGCGGGCTCACCTACGGCACGGGCTATGCCGAGTCCAAGGCCGCGCTCGAAGGCAGCACCGCGCTGCCCGCAGCCTTCATGGTGATGAAGATGGCGGTGATCTGGCTCGCCTTCATCTCGCGCATCCCCGGCGGCATTTTCGCCCCCGCGCTGGCGGTGGGGGCCGGGCTGGGCTCGGACATCGCGCTGCTGCTGCCCGGTGAGTCCGATCCCGCCATCCTGGTGCTGGGCATGGTCGCCTTCCTGGCGGCAATGACGCAGACGCCGATCACCTCCTTCGTCATCGTCATGGAGATGACCGCCAACCACCAGATGCTGCTGCCGCTGATGGCGACCGCGGTGGTCGCGCACGGCGTGTCGCGCTCGGTCGCGCCGGTACCGCTCTATCACGCCCTCGCCCATCCTTGGCTGCGACGTGCCGAAAAGCGGCTGAAGCCCGCCAGCGCGCCGCCCATGCCACAGGCCGCAGCACTCGAGAATGCGTCGGCGCCGGCGACAGAGCCGGCGCCCGAAGTCAGACCGGATGCGCCCGGCCCGACCACCACGGAACAGCGACCGCCGCCGAGCTAAGGCCTCAGCGAATGCCCGCGCGCTGGATCAGCGCCTGCAGTTCGCCGACGATGCCGCGCCGGAACAGCAGCACGCAGACAACGAAGATCACGCCCATGATCACCGTCACCCAGGAGCCGACGCGGTCGGCGAGCTCGGTCTGCAGCGACACGATGGTGGCCGCGCCGACGAGCGGCCCAAGCACCGTGCCAAGCCCGCCGAGCAGGGTCATCAGCACGACCTCGCCCGACATGTGCCAATGCACATCGGTGAGTGAGGCGAGCTGGAACACCAGCGTCTTGGTCGCCCCCGCCATGCCGGCGAGCGAGGCCGACAGCACGAAGGCCAGCAGCTTGAAGCGGGCGACGTCGTAGCCGAGCGAGACCGCGCGCGGCTCGTTCTCGCGGATTGCCTTCAGGATCTGGCCGAAGGGCGAGTTGATGGCGCGGTAGATGATGAAGAAGCCGATGCAGAACACGGCGAACACCAGGTAGTACATGGCGATGTTGTTCGACAGGTCGATGATGCCGAACAGATGGCCGCGGGGCACGCCCTGCAGGCCGTCCTCGCCCCCGGTCGCTTTCCACTGCAGCACGATGAAATACACCATCTGCGACAGCGCGAGCGTGATCATCGCGAAGTAGATGCCAGTGCGCCGGATCGCCAGCACGCCGAACACCCAGCCCAGCAGACCCGCGGCCAGGGTACCGCCGAGGATGCCAAGCTCGGGCGTCACACCCACGTCGCGCACCAGCATGCCGCAGACGTAGCCCGCGCTACCGAGGAAGGCGGCGTGACCGAAGGACAGCAGGCCGGCGAAACCCAGCAGCAGGTTGAACGCACAGGCGAACAGCCCGAAGCACAGGATCTTCATCAGGAAGGTCGGGTACATCGTGAACGGCGCGATCAGGCCGATCACGAACAGGGCCGCGAACAGGTAGGGCGTGGCGCGGGAGAACATCGAATTGTTGGTCATGAACGATTCACCTCTTTCGCAGCGTCAGGCCTTGCCGAACAGGCCGGCGGGTCGCACCAGCAGCACGATCACCATGATCACGAACACGACCACGGCCGAGGCCTCGGGATAGAACACCCTGGTGAGCCCCTCGATCAGGCCGAGACCGAGGCCGGTGAGGATGGAGCCCATGATCGAGCCCATGCCGCCGATGACGACGACCGCGAACACGACAATGATCAGGTTGGAGCCCATCAGCGGGCTGACCTGGTAGATCGGCGCTGCGAGCACGCCGGCAAAGGCCGCCAACGCAACACCAAAGCCATAGGTGAAGGTGATCAGCAGCGGGACGTTGATGCCCAGCGCCTGCACGATCTGCGGGTTCTCGGTGCCAGCGCGCAGGTAGGCCCCGAGCTTGGTCTTCTCGATGATGAACCAGGTCGCAAAGCACACGGTCAGCGCTGCGACCACCACCCAGCCCCGGTAGATGGGCAGGAACATGAAGCCGAGGTTGACCCCGCCCTGCAGCAGCTCCGGCACCGGGTAGGACTGGCCCGAGATACCGTACTGGTCGCGGAACACGCCCTCGAAGATCAACGCGAGGCCGAAGGTGAGCAGCAGGCCATACAGATGGTCGAGCTTGTAGAGCTTGCGCAGCATGGTGCGCTCGATCACGACGCCGAGCGCGCCGATCACCACGGGCGCGAGCAGCAGCGCGACCCAGTAGTTGATGCCGAACTTGTTGAGTGCGATCCACGCCACGAAGGCGCCCATCATGTACTGCGCGCCATGCGTGAAGTTGATGATGTTGAGCAGACCGAAGATGATCGCCAGGCCAAGGCTCAGGATGGCGTAGAACGAACCGTTGATCAGGCCGATCAGCAGCTGGCTGCCAAGCAGCGCGCTGGGAACACCGAAGATTTCCATGTGCGACTCCCGCTCCGGGGCGACCCGCGCCCCGGAGCGACACGATTACCGGACCGAAAGGCGATCAGCTCACTTCTTGACCAGCGGGCAGCGCGACTCGGACAGCGGCTGGAAGGCCTCTTCCGCGGGGATGGTCTGGCGGATGTGGTAGTAGTCCCACGGGTACTTTGACTCGTCCGGGCTCTTCACCTGGGCCAGATACATGTCGTGCACCATGCGGCCATCCTCGCGGATGCGGCCGTTCTTGGCGAAGAAGTCGTTGATCGGCGTCGCCTTCATCTGCGCCATCACCTTGCCCGCCTCGTCCGTGCCGGCGGCCTTCACCGCGCGCAGGTAGTGCAGCACCGACGAGTACTGGCCGGCCTGGACCATGGTCGGCATGCGCTTTTGCTTGTCGAAGAAGCGCTTCGACCAGGCCCGCGTGTCCTCGTCGAGGTCCCAGTAGAAGCCGGTGGTCAGGTACATGCCCCGGGTGTTGTTCAGGCCCAGCGAATGGACGTCGGAGATGAACATCAGCAGGCCCGCCAGCGACTGCTTGGGCGTGACGCCGAACTCGGCCGCCTGCTTGATCGCGTTGGTGGTATCCGCGCCGGCGTTGGCGAGACCAATGATCTTGGCGCCAGAGGCCTGCGCCTGCAGCAGGAAGGACGAGAAGTCGGACGCCGGGAAGGGATGGCGCACCGAGCCCAGCACCTTGCCGCCATTGGCCGTCACCACCGCCGAAGAGTCCTTCTCCAGCGCCTGGCCGAAGGCGTAGTCGGCGGTGAGGAAGAACCAGGTGTCGCCGCCCTGCTGGGTCACCGCCTTCGCCGTGCCGTTGGCGAGCGCATAGGTGTCGTAGGTGTAATGCACGGTGACGTCGTTGCACTGCTCGTTGGTGATCGGCGTGGAGGCCGGGCCGCTCATCAGCGCGACGCGGTTCATCTCCTTGGCGATCTTCATCACCGCCAGCGCGGTCGAGGTCGTGACCAGCTCGGTCGCGGTGTCGACGCCCTCGCGCTCGAACCATTCACGCGCCTTGTTGGAGGCAATGTCGGCCTTGTTCTGGTGGTCGGCGGACACCATCTCGACCTTGAACTCGGGCTTGGCCTCGGCGATGAAGTCCTCGATCGCCATCTGGGTCGCCAGCACCGCGCCGGCGCCAGCGAGGTCGGAGTACGTGCCCGACATGTCGGTCAGTACGCCGATCTTCACCGTGCCCCCGGAGATCTGCGCCTGGGCAGCGCCGGAAAGGGTTGCGAAGGCCGCTGCGCAAGCCAGGGTGGTCAGTTTCTTCATCGCCATCGTGTGTCTCCGTCCTGAGTTTGGTTTTGATGAAATTACGCGTGGAGTCGTCGCGTCGTTTCAGACCCCGAGCGTCTGGTGCAGCCAGTCCATCTTCCCGGGCAGCTCTGCCGCGGTGATGGTGGCAATGATCTCGCCGTGCTCGAGCACGTAGTGGCGGTCGGCGAGCGGCGCGGCAAAGCGGAAGTTCTGCTCGACCATGACGATGGTGAAGCCGCGTGACTTGAGCTCGACGATGACCTCGCCGAGCTTCTTGACGATCACCGGCGCCAGACCCTCGGTGATCTCGTCGAGCAGCAGCAGCTTGGCCCCGGTGCGCAGCACGCGCGCCATCGCCAGCATCTGCTGCTCGCCCCCCGACAGCTTCGAGCCCGGGCTGGTGCGACGCTCGAGCAGGTTGGGGAACATGCGGTAGATCTCGTCGATCGACATGCCGCCGCTCGCCACCTGGGGCGGCAGGGTGAGGTTCTCCTCGGCGCTGAGCGAGGCGAAGATCGCGCGCTCCTCGGGCACGTAACCGATGCCATAGCGCGCCATGCGGTGGGTGGGCTCGCCGATGACCTCGCGGCCGTTGACCATGATCGAGCCGCTGCGGCGGCCGACCAGTCCGAGCACCGACTTGAGGGTGGTCGAGCGCCCCGAGCCGTTGCGCCCGAGCAGGGTCACGCATTCGCCGCGCGCCACCTGCAGGTCGATGCCGTGCAGGATGTGCGACTCGCCGTAAAAGGCGTGCAGGTCGTGGATCCGGAGCATCTCCGGATGAGGATTGAAGGCACTGGTCATGGCGGTCCGGAAGGAGGATCAGTGGTGAGCGTCGCTCATGTCGTCCGAACCGACGTAGGCCTCGAGCACCTTCGGGTTCTTCGACACTTCGGCATAAGTGCCCTCGGCGAGCACGCTGCCGCGGGTCAGCACGGTGATGCGATCGCACAGGTCGGCAACCACCGACAGGTTGTGCTCGACCATCAGGATGGTGCGATTGGCCGACACCTTGCGAATGAGGGCGACGACGCGGCTGATGTCCTCGTTGCCCATGCCCTGGGTCGGCTCGTCGAGCAGCATCATGCGCGGCTCGAGCGCCAGCGTGGTCGCGATCTCGAGCGCGCGCTTGCGCCCGTAGGGCATCTCGGCGGTGAGGGTGTCGGCGAACTGGGTCAGGTCCACCGATTCGAGCAGGGCCATGGCCTCGTCGTTGAGCACGTCGAGCGACTTCGCCGAGCGCCAGAAGTGGAACTCGGTGCCGAGCTTGCGCTGCAGGCCGATGCGCACGTTCTCGAGCACGGTCAGGTGCGGGAAGGTGGCCGAGATCTGGAACGAGCGCACCATGCCGCGGCGCGCGGTCACCGCCGGCGCTTCGCGCGTGATGTCCTTGCCCTCGAACAGGATCTCACCCGCGGTCGGCGGCAGGAACTTGGTGAGCAGGTTGAAGACGGTGGTCTTGCCGGCACCGTTGGGGCCGATCAGGGCGTGGATGTGGCCCTTCTGCACCTTGAGATCGACGTCCGCGACGGCGACGAAGCCCTTGAACTCCTTCGTCAGGCCACGGGTTTCAAGAATGTAGTCGCTCATCGCTCACGGCCTCCGTTCGGCAGGCGACAGGATGGTCCAGGAAGATGACAAGGCGGCTACGGCAGGATGCTGCGTGGATGCTGGCAAATGGGCATGCGGGCGCACGCGTGTCTCCCCACAGGAACTTGTGCTTGTTCTGCCCCGAGTCTTGCGGCACCCGCGAATAGCGTCAACCTGCGGTTTGCCCCGATATGAGCGCGGCCTGATATGTGACGCGGATCAAGGCGCGGGCAGTCCCGTGCGCGCACAAAAATGGGGCGCCCGCATGCACTGCGGGCGCCCCATGCCGGTGACCGCGGCGCCTGCCCGCGGGCAGGCGCCGGATGCTCAGTGACTGCCGCTCATCGCCATCATCAACTGGTTGATGCGCTTGACGAAAGTGGCCGGATCGTCGAGCGTGCCGCCCTCGGCCAGCAGGGCCTGGTCGAACAGCACCGCGGCCCAGTCGTCGAAGTGCTTGTCCTCGTACTTCAGGCGCAGCACCGCCGGGTGGCTGGGGTTGATCTCGAGGATGGGCTTGGAGACCGGTGCGTTCTGGCCCGCCGCCTTCAGGATGCGCGCCAGGTTCATGCCGAGGTCGTGCTCGTCGGCCACCAGGCAGGCAGGCGAGTCGGTCAGGCGCAGGGTCACCTTGACGTCCTTGACGCGCTCGCCCAGGCTCGCCTTCATCTTGTCGAGCAGCTCCTTGTACTCGTCGGCAGCCTTCTCGGCTTCCTGCTTCTCGGCCTCGTCCTCCAGCGCGCCCAGGTCGAGCCCGCCCTTGGCCACCGACACCAGCGGCTTGCCGTCGAACTCGGCGAGATTACCGGTGACCCATTCATCGACGCGATCGGACAACAACAACACTTCGATGCCCTTCTTGCGGAAGACCTCGAGGTGCGGGCTGTTCTTCGCCGCGTTGAAGGTCTCGGCGGTGACGAAGTAGATCTTGTCCTGGCCGTCCTTCATGCGCGCGATGTAGTCGGCGAGCGACACCACCTCGTCCGCGGTATCGAGCTTGGTCGAGGCGAAGCGCAGCAGGCCGGCGATCTTCTCCTTGTTGGCGAAGTCCTCGCCCACACCTTCCTTGAGCACCTTGCCGAAGGCCTTCCAGAACTCGGCGTACTTGTCCTTGTCGGCGGCCTCGTCGCTGTTCGCGAGGCTCTCGAGCAGGGTCAGCACCTTCTTCGTGCAGCCCGAGCGGATGGTGTCGATGTCCTTGCTTTCCTGCAGGATCTCGCGCGACACGTTGAGCGGCAGGTCCGCCGAATCGACCACGCCGCGCACGAAGCGCAGGTAGGTCGGCATCAGCTTCTCCGCGTCGTCCATGATGAACACGCGCTTCACGTAGAGCTTGATGCCGTGACGGGCGTTGCGGTCCCACAGGTCGAAGGGCGCGTTCTTGGGGATGTAGAGCAGGTTGGTGTATTCGTGGCGGCCTTCGACGCGCGAGTGGGTCCACGCCAGCGGGTCCTCGAAGTCGTGCGCGACGTGCTTGTAAAAGCCCTTGTACTCGTCTTCGGTGATGTCGTTCTTGGCGCGTGTCCACAGCGCATTGGCCTGGTTGACCGTCTCGTCCTCGTCGGTCAGCACCTGGGCCTTGCGCTCCTCGTCCCACTCCTCCTTCTTCATCACGATCGGCTGCACGATGTGGTCGGAGTACTTGCGGATCAGGCTCTTGAGCTTCCACGACGACAGCAGGTCTTCCTGCCCCTCACGCAGGTGCAGGGTGATCTCGGTGCCGCGGCCAGCCTTGTCGGCCTGCGCCACGGTGTAGGCGCCGGCCTCATCGCCCGCCATCGAGCATTCCCACTTCACCCCCTCGCCGGCGGCCAGGCCGGCGCGGCGGGTAAGCACGGTGACGCGGTCGGCGACGAGGAAGGCAGAGTAAAAACCCACGCCGAACTGGCCGATCAGGTTGGCGTCCTTCTTCTGGTCGCCGGTGAGCTGGCCGAAGAACTCGCGCGTGCCCGACTTGGCGATGGTACCAAGATGGGCGATCGCCTCGTCGCGGCTCATGCCGATGCCGTTGTCGGCGATGGTGATGGTCTTCGCCTCGGCGTCAAAGCCGATACGGATCTTCAGTTCGGGATCGCCTTCGTACAACGCGCCATTGTCGAGCGCCTCGAAGCGCAGCTTGTCGCAGGCATCGGACGCGTTGGAGACGAGTTCGCGCAGGAAGATCTCACGGTTCGAATACAGCGAGTGGATCATCAGGTGAAGCAGTTGCTTCACCTCGGCCTGGAAGTTCAGGGTCTGGGAGGGTGCGGTGTTGGTTTCGGACATGTCGCTGGGGCTCCGTCTGACTGTTTATGCTGACGAAGCCCCAACTGGGGGCGGCCGGGGTGATTTTCAAGCCTGCGCCCCCGCCCCCGACTCAACAGCGGAAGCGCCCGACCGACGCATTGAGCGTGCCCGCCAGGCCCTCGAGCTGCTCGACCGATGCCACCACCGCGCGCATCGCGCCGCTGGTGTCCTCGGCCATGCGCGTGATCTGCTCGACGCGGCGGGCAATCTCGGTGGCCGCGGCGCTCTGTTCGCTGGTCGCGTACGCCACCTCGCGAATCCGGCCCAGCGCCTCCTCGGTGCCGCTGCGGATCTCGCGCAGGGAGTCGGTCGCCTCGATCACCAGGCCGACGCCGCTATCGACCCGGGTCGACACCGTCGACATCGCCGCCACCGTCGCCCGCGTCTCGCTCTGGATGCCGGCGATGACCTGCTCGATCTGCACCGTGGCGGACGCGGTGCGCTCGGCCAGGCCTCGCACCTCGTCGGCGACGACGGCGAAACCGCGCCCCTGCTCGCCAGCCCGCGCCGCCTCGATCGCCGCGTTGAGGGCGAGCAGATTGGTCTGACCGGCGATCTCCTTGATCACATGGGCAATGGTTCCGACCTCATCGGCACGGCTCACCAGGTCATTGATCTTCTGCGCGGCGTCACCCACGGTGGCGGCGATCGACTGCATCTCGCCGGCCGCGCGCTCGGCCTTGCCGGCGCCGTCCTGTGCCAGCTCCGCGCTGCGCGAGGAGTTCGCTTCGGCGCTGCGCGCGCTGTCCGAGATCTGCTCGACACTGACCGTCATCTGCTCGATGGCCGCCGCGATCGAGGCGGTGGCATCGGTCTGCGACAGCGAGGCTTCCGAAACCGAGCGCGACACGCCGGCGATCTCGCGCGAACTGTCGGTGACGCGGTCGGCGCTGTGGCCGATGTCGCGCACCATCATGCTGATCTGGCGCAGCATCGAGGCCAGCGCGCCCAGCAGGCTGTCCGGCCCGCCCCGGGCGCGCACGTCCACGTTCAGTTCGCCACCGGCGGCACGGCTCATGATGTCCGAGGCATAGCCGGGCTCGCCACCGAGCTGCAGCGTGATGCTGCGGATGACCCGCCACACCATCAGCGCGAGCAGCAACAGCGCGCCACCGACCAGGGCCGCGAAGCCGAGCGCCTCGCGCGCATAGCGGTCATCGATGTCATCCACATAGACACCGGTACCGACGATCCAGTCCCAGGCCGGGAAATACTTGACGAAGGACAGCTTCGGCTGCGGCTGCTCCGAACCCGGCTTCGGCCACAGGTAATCGACGAAACCGGCGCCCTCGCCCTGCGCAACACGGACGAACTCGACAAACAGCGCCTTGCCCTTGGGATCACGACTGTCGCCCAGCGACTGGCCTTCCAGCTCGGGACGCACCGGGTGCATGATCATCACCGGACGGCTGTCGTTGACCCAGAAGTACTCGCTGCCCTGGTAGCGCAGGCCGCGCAGCGCTGCCCGCGCCGCCTCCTGCGCCTCGCGACGGCTCATTGCACCGGCGCGCTCGAGCGCTTCGAAGTGCGCGATGAGGCCATGGGCGACCTCCACCTGGCCCTGCACCGCACGCGCGGCGGCTTCTTCCATCTGTGTGCGGCTACCTTGCAGCGCAGCAAACGCCAGCGCGAGCATGCCAATCAGCGCGATCACCAGGATCAGTGCCAGCCGTTGGCCGACCTTCATCGAATTCAGCTTCATATCCCTCGTTCCTCGATGGGCGATCCGTGCTGACCGCCCTGCCGGGCGCGAGTCGCGGTCTTTCACCGCGCTCCCGCCTCACCCTCTGGCCTTACGGCCGCAGGCTGCCCAGCTTGAGGAATTTCCGCCGCGCCGCGCCGCTGCAGGCGCCGCTATAGATACTGCACGTCGACGATCTCGATCTCGCGCATCCCGGCCGGGCTCTGGAAACGCACCACGTCGCCCACGCGGGCCTTGAGCACCGCGCGCGCCAGGGGCGAGATCCAGCTGATCCGGCCCTGCGTGGCGTCGGCCTCGTCCACGCCAACGATCTGCCAGGTCTGCTCCTCCTCGGTCTCGAGGTCGCAGAAGCTCAGCGTGGCGCCGAAGAACACCTGCTCCAGCCCCTGCTGGCGCTCCGGGTCGACCACTTCGGCGCTCTCGATGCGCTTGATCAGGAAGCGGATGCGGCGATCGATCTCGCGCAGGCGCTTCTTGCCATAGATGTAGTCGCCGTTCTCCGAGCGGTCGCCGTTGCCAGCGGCCCAGGCCACGGTCTCGACCAGCTTGGGGCGCTCGAGGCGCACGAGCTGGTCGAGTTCGACGCGCAAGGCGTCATAGCCCCGCCGCGTCATGTAGTTCTTGCTGCCGGCCGGCAGGCGCGGCGCGGCGGCGAGGGCCTCTTCGTCCTCGTCCGCCGCGCTGCCGTCAGCTTCTTTCACGAAAGCCTTGTTCACTTGCTGCACCCCCTGTTCGTGAAGCGCGCATGTTAAGGAATCCGGCTGCCACACGCCACGCCGTGCGACCCGGCGGGGTGGGCACATGTGAAGTTGTCATTGACTGCGCCCGCGCATACCATTGCCGGCACGATGAACGGGGCCGCGGCACCGGATCGCCAGCGTGACTGAGGTAGGGGAGCCTGATGGACGAAACCTTCAACGAAGTGACCAGCCTGCGTTCCCGCCTGGCTGAACTGCGCCTCGAACACCGCGACCTGGACGAGGCCATCGCCCGCCTGGCCGAGGCACCGTCCGAAGACGAGCTGATGCTGCGCCGGCTCAAGAAGCGCAAGCTCGCGCTCAAGGACCGCATCACCGCCATCGAGCACATGCTCGAACCCGACGAGCGGGCCTGAACGCGTCCTGCCCGGACACTCCCGGCAGCCCGCGTTGGCGGGCTCCCCGCCGGCGCCTGCCGCCCCCACCGCCCACCACTCGCGTCACAAGCGACGATGCCTGCAATGAAAGAACTCGAAGTCAATGGACAGCGTGTCAGCGTGCATGAATACGGCACGCCGTCCGCCTCAGCCTCGCCGCTGCTGCTGATCCACGGCGCCGGCCACGACCACGGCGTATGGAACGAAGTCGCTGCCGGGCTGGCGGAGGCTGGCGAACAGGTGTTCGCGCCCGACCTGCCGGCGCACGGTGGGTCCGCCGGCACGCCGCTGGCAGGCATCGAAGCGATGGCCGACTGGGTCCTCGCGCTGGCTGACGCACTCCATCTCGAGACGTTCCGGATCGGCGGCCACAGCATGGGCTCCTTGGTTGCACTCGCCACTGCGGCCGCGGCGCCACAATGCGTGCAGGGGCTCTATCTCATCGGCACCAGCGCGCCGATGCCGGTCTCCCCCTTCCTGCTCGAAGCGGCGCACGCCGAACCCGAGCGCGCCTGGGCCCTGATCAACAAGTTCTCCTTTGCCCCCGCCGAAGTCCTCGGCGAGGCGCGACGCCTCGCCCTCGCTGCAGACAACCTCGCCCGCATGCAGCAACAGGGCGGTCAGACGCTCGGTGCCGATCTCGCGGCCTGCAACGCCTGGCAGGCCGGCCTCGCCGCCGCGGGTCGCATCCGCTGCCCGACCCTGCTGGTGTGTGGTGAGCTCGATCGCATGACGTCGGCCGAGGGCGCCCAGCCACTGCTCGCCGCACTGCAGGCCGGCGCCTGTCCGGCGCACCTGGTCGTGCTTGCCCGCTGCGGGCACGCCATGATGCAGGAAGCACCCGACGCACTGATCCAGGCCCTGCGGGCACAAGCCTAGCTGGCAGAAAGGCAGGCCCCGCTCGGCAGTCCAGCAGCCCCCCACAGGAGAAACGCATGGCGATGCACAACGATGCCCCACCCCGGGTCGACGGCCGCAAGGACGACGACCCGGGCCCGCCCTTCCCGCGCGTGCGCGAGGTATCGATCGGTGCGCCGCTGCGCTGGATCGGGCGCGGCGCGCGCGACCTCAAGGCCTGCCCGATCCCCAGCCTGTTCTATGGCTTCTGTCTCGCGGGCATGGGCCTGTTGATCACCATGGTGTTTCGCCGCGCCTACGAGTACACCTCGGCGCTCACGGCCGGTTTCCTGCTCATCGGCCCCCTGCTCGCGATGGGCCTGTACGAGATCAGCCGCCGGCGCGAGCGGGGCGAGCCGCCGCGGCTGGCACCGACGCTCACCGTATGGCGGCGCAATGCCGGCAACATCGGTGTGTTCGCAGTCGTGCTCGGCGTCGTCTTCCTGGTCTGGGCGCGCGCCTCGATGATCGTGTTCGCGCTCTTCTACACCAACGAACTGCCTTCGGTGTCCGACTTTCTCGGCCAGGTCGCAAGCCTCGAGAACCTCGAATTCCTGGCCGCGTATTTCGGCGTCGGCTTCATCTTCGCCTTCGTCGCCTTTGCCGCCAGCGTGGTGTCCATCCCGCTGATGCTCGACCGCAATCAGGACGCGGTCAGTGCCATGATCGCCAGCTTCAACGCGCTGCTGACCAATCCCGCACCGATGCTGGTGTGGGCCTTCGTGATCGTCAGCCTGACGCTGATCGGCTTCATCAGCTTCCACGTCGGTCTGATCGTGGTCATGCCCCTGCTCGGCCACGCCACCTGGCATGCCTATCGCGACCTCATCGAGCCGCTCGACCCGGCATGACCGCCGCGGCGCGCCGCCGGTGCAGGCCCGCGGCACCAGCGCTCAGTCGGCCAGTTCCAGCACCACCGGCTGGTGGTCGGAGGCCGGCGTGTCGGCCACCACGCGCAGGGCGCGCAAGCGCGGCGCGAGGTCGGTGCTGACGAAGAAGAAGTCGCAGCAGTAGGCGCGATCGGGCCAGTCGGCGCCATGCAGGCCGACACTCGGCGAATGTTCGCGGTCGGGATGCAGCGCCAGCCACGCGTCCTGCCAGCTCGGCAGGCCGCCGTCCAGGGCCACCTGCATACGGCGGTGCTCATCCGAGCCGGGTTCGCAGTTGAAATCGCCGCACAGCACCGCCGCGGCCGGCCGCGGCCACGCGGCGAAAGCCGGGTTCGATTCCTTGCCCGCCGCCGGCGCCACCGCCTGCCCCGCCGCCTCGCACTGCAGCGCACGCAAGGCCTCGACCTGGGCGCGGCGCTGGCGCTGCGAGTAGTACTCCAGATGCGTGGTCATGATGCGCAGCGGCCCGAAGGCGGCCGTCACCACCGCCTCGACACACACGCGCTGCATGCTCGGCACCGTCGCGTCCGCCGGCGCGGGCAGCAGGTGGCGGAAAACCTGACCCACCGGCAGGCGCGACAGGATCAGGTTGCCGAAGCGAGCCCGACCACCGCTTCCATCGGGCACTTCCAGGCCGGCGCCGAACACCGCCTCATGGCCGGCAAAGGCCGCCGTCAGCAGCGCCACGCCATCCTCGCGCACACCACCAGGCAGGCCGGGAAAGTTCGACGCCACCTCCTGCAGGCAGATCACGTCGAAGCTGCCCGCGGCGCGGATCGCGGCCACCGTGCGCGCCAGATCGACGCGGCCATCGGCCCCACGGCCCCACTGAATGTTCCAGCTCAGCACTTTCATGTCGTCTCCCCCGGGAATGCGCGACCTGCGCTCTCCGCGGCCGTCGCGCCAGAAGATGCGATTCTGCCTCGATGCCCGAACTTCGTCTCGCGCCCCTCGCGTCCCGCCGGCCTGCGCGCTCGAGCCCTGATCGCCGCGCCGGGGTTCATCCCTGCCCGCCCAGCGGGGGCATAATCGGAGCCTTGCGATCCACAGGATGCGTTTCGATGCCAAAGGCGTACGGCCAGGAGCACCACGAGGACCATGATCACGACCACGGGCACGGTCATGGCCATCTGCACCGCAGTCACGATCACGGCCACCCACACCACCACCATGACCACAGCGCCAGCCGCTTCCTGCCGCTGGCGCTGGCGCTGACCCTCGGCTTTGCCGCGGTCGAGGCAATCGCGGGCTGGTGGTCGGGCTCGCTCGCGCTGCTCGGCGACGCCGCCCACATGCTCACCGACGCCATGTCGCTCGGGCTGGCCGCGATCGCCGCGCGCGTCGCCCAGCGCGCACCGAGCCACCGCCACTCCTATGGCCTGCGCCGTGTCGAGGCGCTGGCGGCGCTGGTCAACAGCCTGCTGATGCTGGCCGTGGTCGGCGGCCTCGTCTGGCACGCCATGGACCGCCTGCTCGAACCGCGCCCCATTCTCGGCGAGGCCGTGATCGTGGTCGCGCTCGGCGGGCTGGTGCTCAACCTCGTCGTCGCCTGGCTGCTCACCCGCGGCGAGGCCGACCTCAACACCCGCGGCGCACTGCTGCACGTGATGGGCGACCTGCTCGGCTCGGTGGCCGCGCTCGCATCGGGGCTGGTGATTCAGTTCAGCGGCTGGACGCCGATCGACCCGCTGCTGACGATGCTGATCTGCGGGCTGATCCTGTTCTCGACCCTGAGCCTGCTGCGACGCGTGGTGCATACCCTGCTCGAGGGGGTGCCCGACGCCGTCTCGCTGCCGGATGTCGGGCGCGCCATGGCCGCGGTGCCCGACGTGCGTTCGGTGCATGATCTGCACATCTGGAGCCTGGACTCGCGCCGTATCGCGCTCTCCGCCCATGTGGTGCTTGCCGACGCACGGCGCTGGCCGGCAGTGCTGGCCGCCTTGCGCGCCCTGCTGCACGAGCGCTTCGGCATCGAGCATGTGACGCTGCAGCCCGAGCTCCCACCCGCGCAGCCGCTGGTGTTTTCGCCACGCGCCTCGCGCGGGCGCAGTGCTCAGGGATAATCCCCCCATCACGCACAGGACGCGCCCCATGCACTCCGCGCAGGAACTGGTCAGCCAGATTGAAGCCCTCACCTCACTCCCCGATGTCTATGATCGGGTGCGCGCGCAGCTCGAATCGCCCACCGGCTCGGCCGCCGAGGTCGCCCGCCTGGTCGCCGCCGACCCGGCCCTCACCGCCAGGCTGTTGAGGCTGGTCAATAGCGCGATGTTCGGCCACCGCGCCCGCATCGACTCCGTCGACCGTGCCGTGCAGTTGCTTGGCCTGCAGCAGGTGCACGATCTGGTGCTGGCGATGTCGCTGCATGCGGTCTTTGCCGGGGTGTGCCCGGCGCAGCTCGACATGCGCCGCTTCTGGCGCAACAGTGTGCTCAACGGCCTTGCCAGCCGCGCTGCCGCGCGTCAGGCACAGATGCCGAGCAGCGAGCGCCTGTTCGTGATCGGTCTGCTCGCGGACGTCGGTCACCTGGTGCTGTACCAGACCGTGCCCGAACTGGCAGCCGAAGCCCTCGCTGCAGCCAGCCACGGCGACGAGACGCTCGACGCTGCCGAGCGGCGGATCGTTGGCTGCGACTTCGCCGAGATCGGCGCTGCGCTGGCCGACCGCTGGCAGTTGCCGCCCTGCTTCGCCGGCGCGATCGGCACCCAGTTGCGCCCCCGCCTGGGCGGAGAGTTCAGCGTCGATGCCGCCGTGCTCAGCCTGTCACGCTGCATCGTCGGCGCCGAAGCCGCGAACAGGGCCAGCGCCGAGGCCGCCGCGCAGATCGACGCCGGGACCTGGGAACTGCTCGGCCTCGCACCCGAACAGCTCGCGGGCATTCGCGAGGAAGCCGAGCTCAACCTGGCGGCCTACCTTGCGCTGTTCTTCCCGACCACGGCCAGGCCCGCCCGGACACCGCCCAAACCCGCGTAAACACTAGGATTTTGCGCCCAAGACCCCACGCTTTTCCCTACTACATCTAGTGGATAACAAAAGTTCATAGCACAACAAATTTTTATAAGCCTCTGTTTTTATTCGTTTTTATTTTTTTGCGAAAACAGGTTTTCCGCGCTATTCTTCAGTCCGTTCCACGACCCACCACGGATGAAGAAAAAGATGAGCGAGACCACCAGCGCGTCCACCCTGAACACCGCCAAAGCCTCCGCCGCCAACCTGCCGATGCAGGAGATCTCCGGCGAGGTTCTCGTCGAGAAATACGCCAAGGGCGACGAGCAGACCGTCGCCGAAGTGCGCCGCCGCGTCGCGCGTGCGCTCGCCGCCGTCGAGAACGAAGACAAGCGCAGCCACTGGGAAGCCAAGTTCCTCGAGGCGCAGGAAAAAGGTTTCGTGCCCGCCGGCCGCATCAACAGCGCCGCAGGCACCACGCTGGCCGCCACGCTGATCAACTGCTTCGTGCAGCCGGTCGGCGACTCGGTGACCGAGGCCGTCGACGGCCGCCCCGGCATCTACACCGCGCTCGCCCAGGCCGCCGAGACCATGCGCCGCGGCGGCGGCGTCGGCTACGACTTCTCGTCCATCCGCCCCAAGGGCGCGCTGGTCAAGGGCACGGCGTCGAACGCCTCCGGCCCGGTGTCCTACATGCGCGTGTTCGACCGCTCGTGCGAGACGGTGGAATCCGCCGGTGCCCGCCGCGGCGCGCAGATGGGCGTGCTGCGCTGCGACCACCCGGACATCGAGGAATTCATCCACGCCAAGGATGAAGGCGACCTCACCAACTTCAACATCTCGGTCGGGGTCACCGACCCCTTCATGCAAGCCGTCGAGGCCGACGGCGACGTCGAGCTGGTGCACAAGGCCGAGCCCACCGAAGAACTGAAGGAAGCCGGCGCCTACCAGCGCGACGACGGCCTGTGGGTGTACCGGAAGGTGCGCGCACGCGAGCTGTGGGACCAGGTCATGCGCTCGACCTACGACCACGCCGAGCCGGGCATCCTGTTCCTCGACCGCATGAACCAGGACAACAACCTGTATTACTGCGAGACCATCGAGGCCACCAACCCCTGCGCCGAACAGCCGCTGCCGCCCTACGGCTGCTGCTGCCTGGGCTCGATCAACCTGACGCCCTTCGTCAAGAACCCGTTCACCGACAAGGCCGAGTTCGACTACGCCGGCTTCGGCAAGGTGGTCGACGTCTCCATCCGCATGCTCGACAACGTGCTCGAAGCCACCCACTGGCCGCTCGAGCAGCAGCACGCCGAAGCGCAGTCCAAGCGCCGCGTGGGCCTGGGCTTCACCGGCCTGGGTGACGCGCTGATCATGCTCGGCCTGCGCTACGACACCACCGAGGCACGCGAGGAAGCGCGCAAGATCTCCGAGTTCATGCGCAACCGCGCCTACCTGGCTTCAAGCGAGCTGGCCCGCGAGCGCGGCGCCTTCCCGCTGTTCAACGCCGACCTCTACCTGTCGGGCGGCAACTTCGCCTCGCGCCTGCCAGCCGAAGTGAAGGACAAGATCCGCAAGAACGGCATCCGCAACTCGCACCTGCTGTCGATCGCGCCCACCGGCACCATCAGCCTGGCCTTCGCCGACAACGCCTCCAACGGCATCGAGCCGCCCTTCTCCTACACCTACACCCGCCGCAAGCGCATGGCCGACGGCACCTTCAAGGAGTACGCGGTCGAGGACTACGCCTGGCGCCTGTACAAGCACCTCGGCGGCAACGTCGACAAGCTGCCCGAATCCTTCGTCACCGCGCTGGAGATCTCCGCGCAGGCGCACAAGGACATGGTCGCCGCGGTCGCCCCGTACATCGACACCTCCATCTCCAAGACGGTGAACGTGCCCGAGGACTACCCCTACGCCGAGTTCGAGGACCTCTACCTCACCGCCTGGAAGGCCGGCCTCAAGGGTCTTGCCACCTATCGCCCCAACAACGTGCTCGGCTCCGTGCTGTCGGTCACCCCGACCACCGAGCAGAAGCAGCCGCACGACGTCGAGATCGCCGACGCCAACAAGCGCCTGTCGATCAAGAACCTGCCCGCCCCGGTGCTCTCGAGCCTGCGCTGGCCCGGCCGTCCGGACCTGCCCGATGGCAACCTGGCGTGGACCTACATGCTCAACACCCCGACCGGCGGCTTCGCGCTCTTCGTCGGTCAGGTGGGCAACAACGGCGGCAGCTTCCCGTTCGAGGTGTGGGTGAACGGCGCCGACCAGCCGCGCGGCCTGGGTGCGGTGGCCAAGACCCTGTCGATGGACATGCGCGCCAACGACCGCGGCTGGCTCAAGTTGAAGCTCGACACCCTGGCCCGCACCGTGGGCGAGCGCTCCTTCGAGATGCCCTTCCCGCCGCACGGCGAGAAGAAGCTGGTGCCCGGCGTGGTGTCGGCCTTCGCCCAGGTGGTGAACTACCGCTGCGAAAAGCTCGGCGTGTTCGACAAGGAAGACGAAACCAACGGCGTGCTCGACACCCTGTTCAGCCTCGAAGAGCCCAAGACCGGCACCGATGGCACGCTGTCGTGGACGGTGGACATCTACAACCCGGCCACCGGTGAGGACTTCGTCCTCGGCCTCAAGGAGATCACCCTGCCGGACGGCGTCACCCGCCCGTACTCGGTGTGGCTGTCGGGCAACTACCCGCGCGCGCTGGACGGCCTGACCCGCATCCTGTCGCTCGACATGCGCGTGATGGACCCGGCCTGGATCGGCATGAAGCTGAGAAAGCTGCTCGACTACCCCGAGCCCCTGGGCGACTTCATGGCCTTCGTGCCCGGCACCCGCCGCCAGCAGAACTGGCCCAGCACGGTGGCCTATCTGGCGCAGCTCATCATCCATCGCTACGCCATGCTCGGCGTGCTGGACGAGAAGGGCTACCCGACGCGCGAGATGGGCATCCTCGAGTCGCCGCGCGACGACAACGAGCCCAAGCTGATGCAGGGCGCGCTGTGCACCGAGTGCGGCAACCACACGGTGATCCGCAAGGACGGCTGCGACTTCTGCACCGCCTGCGGCGCGGTGGGGACCTGCGGCTGAGGATCATCCGCCGCAGTGTCCATGGTCGGTGTCGGCGGGTCGCAACTCTGCAATAATGCGACTCGCCGATAACTACATGAAGCAACTGCCCGCCCCATCGGTGCGGGCAAGTGCCTTGCTCTGTCCCATGCCGACCTGCCCCCGTTGCGACGGTACCGACTGTCGTGAATCCCCCTGGCGCTCCGACGACGAGCAGCGCGAGCACAAGGGCGAGCGCGCCTGGCGCTGCATGTCCTGCGTACACCGCTTCTACAGCCCTGTGCCCAGGCGCCTGCTGCAGGCCAACCCATTGATCGCCGCCATCGGTGGCAGCACCTTGTTCGTGGTGCTGGCGGTGGTCGCGATCATGTGGATCTGGAAAAGCTGAGCGGAGCGGGCCGAGCATGAGTGGATCGAAGCTCCTGAGCTGCCCCAAGTGCGGCTCGACCGATTGCCGCGAATCGCGCTGGCGATCGCACCAGGAGAAGACGGACAACCCCGGCCGCCACCCCTATCGTTGCCTGACGTGCGCCCACCGCTTCGTCGCGGCGCGGGCAGGGGCGCTGGCGAGCCGTCGTGGCTTGACGCTGGCGGCGGCCGTGGTAGTGCTGATCGCGCTGAGCCTGGTCGCCGGCGGCACGGCCTGGATGCTGGCCGACGACGACGGCATCCATCCGCTGGCGGCAAACGGGCCGGACGGCGGGGCGGGCATCGCCTCGGGCAACGAGACGGGTCCGAGCGTGGAGGCGGCACAAGGCGGAGACCTCGAGGCCCAGTATCGGCTTGGCCGCGCTGCGCTGCTCAACACCGCGCGCGGCAAGGAAGCCACGCTCGAGGCCCTGGGCTGGCTCAAGCGCGCCTCCGAAGGCGGGCACACCGGGGCGATGATCCTGCTCGGCAAGCTCTATCGCAGTGGCGTCGGCATCACGCAAAACTACGAGCTCGCCGCGCGCTGGATCGCCGCCGCCGCCGAGGCGGGAGACCCCGAAGGCATGGTCGAGTACGGCCGGCTGCATCGCAGCGGCATCGGCATGACGCAGGACGCGGTGATGGCCTACGTGTGGTTCAACCGCGCCGCCGCCGCCCTGAACATGGAAGGCGTGCACGAGCGTGACAGCGTCGCCATCAAGCTCACGCCGGAAGAACTCAAGCGCGCCCAGGCGCTATCGCTTGAGCTGGAGGAGGCCCTGGCCGGCGGCACGCAAGCGGATGAGCAGGATGCCGCCGCCTCGAGCCTTGCATCGGGCGGCAATTGAGGCCGGGTCGGCCGTCGCCGAGCGGGGGATCAGTCCGCCTTGCCGAGCGTGCCGGCGAAGACCCAGCCCTCCGCGACCTTGTAGGTGAACACGAAGCCGGTCGGCTGGTCGATGAACACACTCACCGGCTGGCCGGCATCGGCTACCGTGGCGGTTTCGGCCGCATCGGCCTGGCGGCCGGCGAAGGTCCAGCCCTGCTCGGGCAGATAGACGAAGCGCCCGCCGCTGGGCTGGTCGAGCATCACCGCCAGCGGGCGCGCGGCCTCGGCGCGCATGACCTGATCGCCAGGCGCAGCCAGGGCGAGCTGGACGGGGCCGTCCGGCTGGGCGTGCGCGGCAGACAGGGCGCCGGCAAAGGAGACGGCCGCGACGGCGGCAAGGGCGAGCGAGCGAGGGCGAATGATCGAGGTCATAGTTTCGGTCCTTGAGAAAGCGTTCGGGGCGGCTGCATGCGCCGGGCGCGACACAGCACTTCTCCTGGTGGTGGTCGCGGCGGATTCGGGCGGCCGGCACACGGCAAACGCTGCTGCACCGCAACATCAATGGCGGCAGTGTAGCAGGAATCCCTAGAACGCCCATTCGAACATTCCAATCCCCCACATAAGCCCAGCTAATCAAAGCCCGCCAAGCCGCGCCGGCGCACTGTGGTTTCTGCGGCTTGCCGCGGGCGCGCTCCAGCGCGTATCGTGCAGTCGTAACCCGTGGCCAACGCCCGACCGCCCAGGCCCGCGCCACGCCTGACCCCGCTCCCTCAGCCGCCCCACGTCGACGATGACCCTCCGCCCGCCCCCCGCTGCGCCCGGCCCGCGCCTCGTGCTGAAGGGCATCAGCAAGGTCTATCCGGCCGTGGTGGCCAATGACAATGTCGACCTGATGGTGCAGCCGGGCGAGATCCGCGCCGTGCTCGGCGAGAACGGCGCAGGCAAGTCGACGCTGATGAAGATGATCTACGGCGTCACCCGCCCGAGCGCCGGCCAGATCATCTGGGAAGGTCAGGAAGTCCAGGTTGCCAACCCCGCCCATGCGCGCAATCTCGGCATCGGCATGGTGTTCCAGCATTTCTCGCTGTTCGAAACGCTCACCGTGGCGGAAAACGTGGCGCTCGCCCTGCCCGGCAAGCCGGCGCTGGACGCCCTGGCGCAGCGCATCACCGAGGTCTCGGCGCGCTACGGCCTGCCGGTCGATCCGCGCCGCCACATCCACGCGCTGTCGGTCGGCGAGCGCCAGCGCGTCGAGATCATCCGCTGCCTGCTGCAGAACCCGCGCCTGCTGATCATGGACGAGCCCACCTCGGTGCTCACCCCGCAGGCGGTGCGCACCCTGTTCGAGACCCTGCGCCAGTTGTCGGCCGAGGGCTGCACCATCCTCTACATCAGCCACAAGCTCGACGAGATCCAGGCCTTGTGCCACACCGCCACCGTGCTGCGCGGCGGCAAGGTCAGCGGCGAATGCATTCCGGCGCAGGAGACGCCCGCCTCGATGGCGCGGCTGATGATCGGCAAGGACCTGCCGCACTGCGAACACGGCGCGGCGAAGACCGATGGCGAACTGCGCCTGCGCCTGGCCGGCCTGTCGCACGCCTCTGACGACCCTTTCGGCACCGACCTCGAGGACATCCACCTCGATGTGCGCGCCGGCGAGATCGTCGGCATCGCCGGCGTGTCGGGCAACGGCCAGCAGGAGCTGCTGCGCGCGATTTCCGGCGAGGAGCCGCTGAGCGAGAAATTCCCCGTGCAGGTCTGCGGCGTCGAGGCCGGCCGCCTCAGCCCCGGGCAGCGGCGCAGGCTCGGCCTCGCCTTCGTACCCGAGGAGCGCCTCGGCCGCGGCGCCGTGCCGGGCCTGTCGCTCACCGACAATGCGCTGCTCACCGCCGCCCACAGCCAGGGTCTGCTGGCCGGCGGCTTCCTGCGCAGCGGCCGCGCGCGCGCCTTCGCCCAGCGCTGCATCGAGGCCTTCAACGTCAAGTGCGGCGGGCCGGGCGCGGCGGCCAAGTCGCTGTCGGGCGGCAACCTGCAGAAGTTCATCGTCGGCCGCGAGATCCTGCAGGCGCCCAAGCTGCTGGTGTGCGCCCAGCCCACCTGGGGCGTGGACGTGGGCGCCGCCGCCTTCATCCGCCAGGCGCTGATCGACCTGCGCGACCGCGGCTGCGCGGTGCTGGTGATCTCGGAAGAGCTCGACGAGCTGTTCGAGCTCTGCGACCGCATCGCCGTCATCGCCAAGGGCCGGCTTTCGCCCACGCGTCCTGCCGCCGAGACCACGGTGGAAGACATCGGCGTCTGGATGAGCGGGATGTGGCCGGGTGCCGACCCGGCAAGCGCGTCCGCTCGCATGGACTCGTCGCATGCTTGAACTCGAAGCCCGCGCCGAACCCTCGCGGCTGATGTCCTGGCTGTCGCCGCTGCTGGCGGTGGTGCTGATGCTCGCCGGCGGCATGCTGGTGTTCGCGGCGCTGGGCAAGGACCCGGTGGAAGGCTTCCGCATCTTCTTCCTCAACCCGGTCAGGGATCTGTACAGCGTCTCGGAGCTGCTGCTCAAGGCCACGCCGCTGATGCTGTGCGCGACCGGCCTGGCGATCGGCTTTCGCGCCAATGTGTGGAACATCGGCGCCGAAGGCCAGTTCATGCTCGGCGCGGTGGCGGCCACCGGCCTCGCGCTGTATTTCGACGGTTCCGAGAGCACCTTGCTGCTGCCGGCGATGATCGTGGCCGGTGCCCTCGGTGGCGCGGCCTGGGCGGGCATCCCGGCGCTGCTGCGCACCCGCTTCAACGCCAACGAGATCCTGGTGTCGCTGATGCTCGTGTATGTGGCGCAGCTGTTCGTTTCCTGGCTGGTGTTCGGGCCCTGGAAGGACCCGGACGGCTTCAACTTCCCGCAGACCAAGATGTTCGGCGACGCCGCGCTGATGCCGGTGCTGCTCGAGGGCACCCGCCTGCACATGGGCTTCGCGCTCGCGCTGGGCGTGCTGGCCGCGGGCTACGCCTTCATGAACCGCAGCTATGCGGGCTTCCGCATGCGGGTCGCCGGCGAGGCGCCCGACGCTGCGCGCTATGCCGGCTTCTCCGCCCATCGCATGATCTGGACCGGCCTCCTGCTGGGCGGGGCGGCGGCCGGTCTGGCCGGCATGGGCGAGGTGGCCGGCCCGATGGGCCAGCTCACCGACAAGATCGGCAGCGGCTACGGCTTCGCCGCGATCATCGTCGCCTTCGTCGGTCGGTTGAACGCCTTCGGCATCTTCCTCGCCAGCCTGCTGATGGCCTTGCTCTACATCGGTGGCGAGCAGGCCCAGCAATACCTGAACCTGCCGAGCTCGATCTCGATGGTCTTCCAGGGCATGTTGCTGTTCTTCCTGCTCGGCTCGGACGTGTTCATCCACTACCGCCTGCGGCTGCGCCGCCGCGCGGCCTGAGGACGCGAGACGATGGACGCTACTCTCTTCACCTCGATGCTGTTCGCCACCGTGGTGGCCGGCACGCCGCTGATCATCGTCGCCCTCGGCCTGCTGGTGAGCGAGAAGGCCGGCGTGCTCAACCTCGGCGCCGAGGGCATGATGGCGATGGGCGCGGTCGCCGCCTTCGCCATCACCCACGAGAGCGGCAGCCCCTGGCTAGGCGTGCTCGCCGGCATGGGCGCGGGGATGGCGATGGCCTTCATTTTCGGCGTGCTGACGCTGAGCCTGATGGCCAACCAGGTGGCCTCGGGGCTGGCGCTGGCGATCTTCGGCGTGGGGCTGGCGGCCTTCGTCGGCAAGCCCTACGAGGCGGTGGCGCTGCAGGCGGTGCCGCCGATCCGCATCCCCTTCATCGCCGACCTGCCGCTGATCGGCGAGGCGCTCTACAACCAGCAGGCGCTGGTGTATTTCTCCTGGGCGCTGTTCTGGGGCCTGCTGTGGTTCCTTTACCGCAGCCGCGCCGGGCTGGTCCTGCGCGCGGTGGGCGAGTCGCCCACATCCGCGCACGCGATCGGCTATCCGGTGATCCGCATCCGCTACCTGGCGGTGCTGTTCGGCGGCGCCATGGCCGGCATCGGCGGCGCCTTCCTGTCGGTGTTCTACACGCCGATGTGGGCCGAGGGCATGGTCGCCGGGCGCGGCTGGATTGCGCTCGCGCTGGTGGTGTTCGCCACCTGGCGGCCGCTGCGGGTGATGGTCGGCGCCTATCTATTCGGCGGCGTGATGATCACTCAGCTCTTCATCCAGGGCTCGGGGCTGCAGATCGACTTTCCGTCGCAACTGCTGTCGTCCCTGCCCTATTGGGCGACGATCATCGTGCTGGTCGCCATCTCGCGCAACCTGAACACGATCCGGCTCAACTCGCCGGTGTCGCTGGGCAAGCCTTACCGGCCGGACGCGTGAGGGCGGCGGCAATCGATTCGGCGCGCAACCGGCGCCCGATATTGCCCACGGTGTGAATTCCTCAACTTGGGGCGTTCGACCGGATGCATTAAGCTCCGCGGGCCGTAGACGCCCACCGGCCCGCCGGCCCACCGGAGCCTTGCGCCCGCTGATGATCCTCGAACTGATTCAAACCGTCGCGCTGCTGCTCGCACTCAGCCTGCTGCATGGTTTCAGCATGCGCGCGTTCGCGGCACGGCCGCGACTCTGCGAGACGGCATCGGGGCTGATCTTCGGCCTGGTGTGCGTGGTCGGCATGATGCTCCCGATCACCCTCGCCCCCGGGGTGATCGTGGACGGGCGCTCGGTCCTGCTGTCGATGGCCGCACTGTTCGGCGGTCCGCTCACGGGCCTGGTCGCGGGCGCGATCGCCGGCGCCTACCGGCTGTGGCTGGGTGGAAGCGGAATGATCGTCGGCACCACGGTGATCGCGCTCGGGGTCGCGCTCGGTCTGGCCTACCGGGCGGCCTGGGCGCGAGGCTGGCTGGCGCGCACGCCCCTCACCCTGTTTGCCTTCGGCGTGATGGTGCACGCGCTGTCGATGGTGCTGATCGCGCAGATACCGGAGCAGAGCATCGCCAGCATCTACGCCGTGCTTGGCCTGCCCTATCTGCTGACCATGGGCGCGGCGACAACGCTTCTCGGGCTCCTGCTGCAGGACCTCGCGGCACGCCAGCAGAACGAACGCTCCTTGCGCGAACGCGAGGCCCGTCTGCGCGCGATCGCCGGCGCAGTCCCCGACATCCTGTTCGTGCTCGACGAGAACGGGCGCTGCCTGGAGGTGATGACCCACGACGAGCGCCTTCTATATCGTGACGCCGAAAGCGTGCTGGGCCATCGCCTGCAGGAGATTCTCCCCGAGGCGGTCGGCAACCTGCTCATGAACGCCATTCGTCAGGCCATCGTCTCCGGCACCCCGGCCATCACCGAGTACGCCCTCGACACCCCACGCGGACACCGCCACTTCGAAGGGCGGCTCCAGGCCATCGAAGGCAAGGACGCGCCGAGGACGGTGGTGCTCATCGTCCAGGACGTGACCCGTCGGACCCTGCTGGAGCAGGAACGCCGCATCGCCGCCATCGCCTTCGAGTCGCAGCAGGGCATGATGGTCACCGATGCGCGCACCCGGATCCTGCGGGTCAACCAGGCCTTCACCGAGGTCACCGGCTACGCCAGCGAGGAGGTCATCGGCAAGCCGGCGCGCATGCTGGCCTCCGGCCGCCATGACGAAGCCTTCTACAAAGCGCTGTGGCAGCAACTGCAGGCGCACGACCTGTGGGAGGGCGAGATCTGGAACCGGCGTCGCAACGGCGAGGTGTATCCCGAGCGCCTGTCCATCAGCGCGGTGCGCAGTGAAGAGGGTGTGGTCACCCACTACGTGGGCTGCTTCACCGACATCACCCAAAGCAAGATCAATGAGGAAGAGATCCACGCCCTCGCCTACTACGACCACCTGACCGGCCTCGCCAACCGGCGCCTGCTCACCGACCGTCTGCAGCAGGCGCTCGGGCATGGCAGTCGCGACGGCTGGCGTGGTGCGCTGATGTTCATCGACCTGGACGACTTCAAGGACATCAATGACCTGCTCGGCCATGATGCGGGCGATGCGCTCCTGACCCAGGCAGCAGCGCGTCTGCGCAGCGCAGTGCGAGAGACCGACACCGTCGCCCGCTTCGGTGGTGACGAGTTCGTGATCCTGGTCGAGCACCTGCCCGCCGAGGAGGTCGCGGCCGCGGCCAGTGCCGAGCGCCTCGCGAACAAACTCCTCGAGACGATGAGCGCGCCGTACGCGCTCCGGAGCCAGGCCAGGGTGTGCACGGCCAGCATCGGCATTGCCATGTTCGCGGGTCACCGCCAGACCGTCGATGAGTTGATGCAGAGCGCCGACCTGTCGATGTACGAAGCCAAGCGACAGGGCAGGAACCGGGTCCGCTTCTTCGATCCGGTCATGCAGCAGACCGTCGCCGAACGGCTGCAACTCGAGACCGATCTGCGTGACGCCTTGTCGGGCGACCAGTTCGAGCTGCACTACCAGGCACAATGCGATGCCGACGGCCGCATCGACGGCGTCGAGGCCCTCGCGCGCTGGCAGCACCCGCGCCGTGGCCTGGTGCCACCGGGGCTTTTCATCGCCGCCGCCGAGCGTTGCGGCTGCATGCCGGCGCTCGCCCGGAAGCTGCTGGAGATGGCGTGCCTGCAGCTCGGGCGCTGGGCGCGCGACCCCCGCTTCTCCGCCCTGCGCCTTTCGGTCAACGTGAGCGCGAGCCAGCTCTACGCGCCGGACTTCGTCGCCGAGACCTGTGCCGTGCTCGAGCGCACCGGCTGCCCGCCCGACAAGCTGGTCTTCGAGCTGACCGAATCGATGCTCATCAGCGACATGGCGGGCGCGGTGCAGACCATGGAAGCCTTGCGCAAGCTCGGGATCCGCTTCTCGATCGACGACTTCGGCACCGGCTACTCCTCGCTGGCCTACCTGCAGCGACTGCCGCTGGACGAACTGAAGATCGACCGCAGCTTCGTGCGCGACCTGCCCGACAAGCCCAGCAGCCGGGCCATCGTCAGAACGATCGTGGCCCTTGCGCGCAGCCTGGGCCTCAGGCTGATTGCCGAGGGCGTCGAGGAAGCTCGCCAGCTCAGGGCTCTGATGGAAGAGGACTGCACCAGCTTTCAGGGCTTCCTGTTTCACGCCCCCACGACCATCGATGCGCTTGAAGCCAGGTTCGGCAGCATGGCAGTCGCCCGCGCGCAGGGCTGCGTCACCGAGCACGCGCAGGCAGCCGCGCGGACCGAAGGGATGGCCGCAGTGGAAACCGCTCAAGAGACACTTCAATGAGTGCCGACTCGGACAAGCGCGAACAAGGGCTCGATGTGCACCCGCCCCTGCCCGACAGTGCGCGCCAGGCGGGCGACATGCCCTACCGCAGCATCTTCGACAACAGCCACGCGGTGATGCTGATCCTCGACCCCGACAGTGGCCGGATCGAGGACGCCAACCCGGCGGCGGAGAAGTTTTACGGCTGGTCGCGGGCCACCCTCACCCGGATGCACATCAGCGAGGTGAACACGCTGTCGCCGGAGGCCTTGCGGGCCGAGATGGACGCTGCGCGCGCAGCGCGCCGCACCCACTTCGAGTTCCGCCACCGCCGTGCGGATGGCTCGATCCGTGACGTCGAGGTCTACAGCGGCCCGACCGAAGCCGGCGACAGGACGCTGCTGTTCTCCATCGTGCACGACGTCACCGAGCGCAAGCAGGCCGAGGCGCTGTCACGCCGGTGGGAGCGCTTTTTCCGCCTCTCCAATCTGGGCATCGCCATCCACGATGCCGCGGACGACACGATCATCGACGTCAATGCCACCTACGCCAGGCAGCACGGTTACGACATCGACGAGATGCGGCACATGCCGGTGCGCCAGCTCTACGCACTCGAGGAGCGGCCGCAACTGCCCGCTCGCCTCGCCGAAGCCGATCGCCTCGGCAACATCAGCTTCGAAACCGTGCACCTGCGCAAGGACGGCAGCACGCTGCCGATGGTGATCGGCATCACCGCGCTGCACAACGACGACGGCCAGACGGTGGCCCGCTTCGTGTTCGCGCTCGACATCACGGCGCGCAAGGCCGCCGAGGAAAGGCTGCGCAAGCTGTCGCGCGCGGTCGAGGAGAGCCCGGAAAGCATCGTCATCACCAACACCCGCGCCGAGATCGAGTACGTCAACCAGGCCTTCGTGGACAAGACCGGCTATTCGCGCGAGGAGGCCCTCGGCCACAATCCGAAGGTGCTGCAGTCCGGGCGCACGACGCCGGAAACCTACCGTAGCCTGTGGAACACCGTGACCCAGGGCCGGTCCTGGAGCGGCGAGTTCCTGAACCGGCGCAAGGACGGCAGCGAATACCTCGAGCACGCCACGATCACGCCGATCCATGACGACAGCGGCGCGATCACGCACTACGTGGCGGTGAAGCAGGACATCACCGAAAAGCGGCGCATGGAAGAGGAGCTGCTGCGCTACCGCGATCACCTTGAAGGCCTGGTCGCCAGCCGCACCAACGAACTGCAGCATGCGCTCGACCTCGCCAACATCGCCAGTCGCGCCAAGGGCGAGTTCCTGGCCACCATGAGCCACGAGATCCGCACCCCGATGAATGGCGTGATCGGATTGCTGGACGTCCTGAGTCACTCGGCTCTGTCGATCGAGCAGACCCATCTGGTCGAGATCATGCGCGAGTCGGCCACCACGCTGCTGCGCCTGATCGACGACATCCTCGACTTCTCGAAGATCGAGTCGGGCAAGCTCGAGCTCGACATCGGTCCGGTCTCGATCCGGAACCTGATCGCCCGCGTCACCGACATCATGCAGCCGGTTGCAGAGCGCAAGGCAGTCAAGCTGAGCACACGCGTCCTCGACGATGTGGCCGACCTGGTGAGCTCCGACGCGCTGCGCCTGCAGCAGATCCTGTCCAACCTGGTCAGCAATGCGGTGAAATTTTCGGCCGGCCTGGAGCGCCCCGGCCGCGTCGAGATCCGTGCCGAGAACGCAGGCCCCGGGGTGATCCGCTTCAGCGTCACCGACAACGGCATCGGCATGGCGCCCGAGGTGCTCGAGAAGATCTTCCAACCCTTCGCCCAGGCCGAGTCGTCCACCACCCGCCGCTTCGGCGGCACGGGGCTGGGCCTGTCGATCTCCGCCCGCCTGGCACAGCTGCTCAACGGCCGGATCGACGTCCGCAGCCGGCCGGGACAAGGCACACGCTTCATCGTCACGCTGCCGCTGCCCGCCACCAGCGCACCGGCTGCCGGGCGGCAAGCGGCCCGCATGCCGGATCCGGCACCGCTGGCCACCTTGCAGCCGGCCGCCTTGCGCGCGCCGCAGGCGCCGGTGCGCCATGCCCCGTCGCCACAGGTGCAGATCCTCGTGGCCGAGGACAACGACATCAACCAGCGGGTGATCGAGCGCCAGCTCGCGCTGCTCGGCCTGCAATGCGACATCGCCGCGAACGGCCGCGAAGCACTCGAGCGGTGGCGACATGGCCAGTACACCTTGCTGCTGACCGACCTGCACATGCCCGAAATGGACGGCTACGAACTGACCGCGCGCATTCGGGGCGAAGAGCCGGCGGGACGGCGCATCCCGATCATCGCCGTCACCGCCAACGCCATGCGGGGCGAGGATCGGCGCTGCGTTGACGCCGGCATGGACGACTTCATCGCCAAGCCGGTCCAGGTCGAGGTCCTGCGTCAAGCGCTCGGACGCTGGCTGCCGAAGGCCGAGCTCGACCGCTCGCCCCCCATGGCCACGGCCGCGGCTCCTGCCCTTGCGGTGTTCGATCCACAGGTGCTGCCCGCCCTGATCGGTGACGAGGCCGCGCTCGTCGAGGAATTTCTCACCGACTATCGGGCCTCCGCGCGCAGTACGGCAGACGCCTTGCAGCGGGCTTGCGCGGCCGGCGACTGGTCGCAGGTGGCCCAGCTCGCCCATCGCCTGAAATCCTCCTCAAGGTCGGTCGGGGCCATGCAGCTCGGCGAAAGCTGCGCGGCCCTCGAGCAGGCCGGGCGCGACGCCGACGGCGGGCGCATCGAACGGGTGATGTGCGATTTCGTCCTCGTGCTCGACGCTACAATCCGGGCGATGGATCCGCCCCAGGCCGCTTCAAGATGACGACAAAGCTGTACGCTGCACCCCGCAGCCATGAAGGATGGACCGCCGATCGAGCGAGGCCGTGGCGATGAAGCCCGAAGACTTGAAGATTCTGGTCGTCACCGAGGTGTCGGCCGACGCGGCGCAGATCGCGCGTCTGCTCGAGCGCCACTTCGAGCATGTCGACACCTCGACCGTCGAGAGCCGCTTCGTCGCGGACTTCGAACGCGTCAAGCCGGACGTGGTGGTGCTGGCCTTCAACAGCCTCGAGCGTGCCGAGCGCTACTCGCTCGGCCTCTACCGCCAGTGCGAGATCGTGCACACCCTGCCCCACCGCAACATCGTGCTGTGCGACAAGGACAGCGTGCACCGCGCCTTCGAGTTGTGCAGCAAGGGCTACTTTGACGACTACGTCATGTACTGGCCGCTCGTCTACGACACCCCCCGGCTGCCCATGTCGGTCATCATCGCCGGCCGCTCACTGCAAGCCCAGCGCGACACCGCACCGGCGCGCGAGGTCGCGGCGCACGCGCGCTCGGTGAGCCAGCTCGAGTCCGTGCTCGACGATCGCATCGCGGTCGGCCAGCGCCACGCCGACGCCCTGAGCAAGGCGCTGACCGCGGTTGCGCCAGACGACGCGTTCGAGCCTCCGACCGTCGTCGCCGACCGCTTCGATCTCGACCTCGACGGCGTTCCCACGGGAGCGGACCTGCAGCCCCCGCTCGCCAGCCCGCAGCGCGAGGACGTGATTCGCGAGGTACAACTGCGGGTCGATGAGGCGCAGCAGAAGGTGGTCCCGCTCACCGAATGGATCGGCCGCCTGAAGCACGACGTCAAGCCGCAACTCGATGCGGCCCGCCAGCTGGGCGAGCTCGCGGGCAGGACGCCGCCCCTGGTCGTGGTCGTGGACGACGACAGCTTCCAGTGCAAGCTGCTCGACCGCCTGCTGGGAACCGCAGGCTACCGCTCGGCCTTCGCCCATTCCGGCACCGAAGCGCTCGTGCTGCTCGGCCGCCAGCATCCCGACCTGATCCTGATGGACGTTGCCTTGCCGGACCTGAACGGGGTCGAGATCACCCGCCGCCTCAAGGCCAGCCCGCAGCTGGCGAACATCCCGATCCTGATGATCACCGGCCACAGCGAGCGCCAGGTGCTGCAGGCGAGCCTGAAGGCAGGCGCGGTCGACTTCCTGGTCAAGCCCTTGGACCGCCAGGTCCTGCTGCAGAAGCTCGCCCGCCACCTGCCGCGCTGAGGCCTCACACCCTGGCGCTGGGCCGCTCGGCGACGCGGTCGCGCCAGGCCTGCAGGTTGGCCATGCCCTCGGCGCCGGGCCTGAACTTCATCAGTCCGCGGGCGAACTCGATGGCGCAGAAGGCGGTGATGTCGGCAATGGTGAAGCGCTCGCCGGCCACGAAGGCCCGGGTGGCGAGTTCTGCATCGAGCCAGCGCGCCACCTCGCGCACCTTCTCGCCCTGCGAGCGGCCGAAGTCGGGAAACTGCGGCTGCTCCAGCGGCGCCAGCCCGGGGTGGGTGTGGCGGATGCAGTTGGCGATGCTGCCGAACAGGTAGAGCTCCATGCGGCGGTCGGTCATCTCGATGAAGGCGCGCTCCTCGAAGCGCTCGCCCATCAGGTTGGGCTCGGGCCAGACGCCCTCCAGGTAGGAGCAGATCGCCCGCGTCTCGCCGAGCATGCGGCCGTCGTCGAGCTCGAGCACCGGCACCTTGGCGAGCGGGCTCTTGGCGCGGAAGTCCGAGCTGCGATGCTCGTTCCTGCCGATCTCGACCACCACCTCCTCGATGCCGGTGATGCCTTTCTCGGCGATGAACATCTGCACCCGGCGGGGATTGGGCGCGCGCGGTGAAATATAGAGTTTCATGGCTTCTCCGTGGCGGAGCCGGACGCGGCGCAGCGGATGGAAGGCTTGTGCCCATCGGGCCTTGGGACGGTGTCAAGATCGATCATGCGACGCTCCTGAAGGGGACGGAATATTGTAATCCGGCAAAGAAACTGATTCGCCCATAAGCACAGTTATATAAGCGCTATCAGGCCCCGGCCGTTTTCTTGTCGGCGGCGCCTTCTACACTCTGACCACGGCCCGCACTGCAGGCCTGCACGCCCCCCGCAGACACGCTGCAAACGCCTCAGCCACAAACATAAACCCGGCCCCCACGCGCCGGAGACACGGAGACACGCCAATGAGCGCGACGACGCCCGTCTATCCCGACCCCGCCAATCCGCCGCGGCCCGCCGTCGACGAGCACTCGCCCGACTACATGCCGCCGCTGTCGCGGGCGACTCCGCTCGGTCTGCAGCACATCATGGCGATGTTCGTCGGCAACATCACGCCGCCGATCATCATCGCCGGCGTCATCGGCGCGACGATGGAAGAGCGCATCTTCCTGATCCAGGTGTCGCTGTTCGTGGCCGGCATCTGCACCCTGATCCAGTCGGTCGGCATCGGCCGTGTCGGTGCCCGCCTGCCCATCGTGCAGGGCACCAGCTTCGGCTTCCTGCCGGTGGCGCTCCCATTGGCGAAGGCCTTCGGCCTGCCCGCCGTGCTCGGCGCATCGCTGGTAGCCGGCCTGCTGCAGGTCTTCCTGGGCGCCTTCCTGTCACGCGTGCGCCACCTGTTCTCGCCCGTGGTCACCGGCATCGTGGTGCTGCTGATCGGCCTCACGCTGATGCCGGTCGGCCTGCGCTACGCCGCCGGCGGCGTGGGTGCGGCCGACTTCGCCGCGCCGCATCACCTGCTGCTGGCGCTGTTCGTGCTGATCGTCACCATCGGCTGCCACCAGTACGGGCGCGGCTTCATCAAGCTCGCCTCGGTGCTGGTCGGCCTCATCAGCGGCTACCTGGTCGCCGTCTTCCTGGGCTGGGTGGACTTCTCCCGCGTCGGCACCGCCGCCTGGTTCGCCGTGCCGCAACCCTTCGTGTTCGGCATGGAGTTCTCGCCGACCGCCATCCTCGGCATGGTCATCATCATGTTCGTGGTCGGCCTGGAGACGATCGGCAACATCTCGGCGATCACGGTCGGCGGCGCCAAGCGCGCGGCCACCAACCGCGAACTGTCCGGCGGCGTGATGGCCGACGGCGTGGCGACCGCCTTCGCCTCCGTGTTCAACACCTTGCCCAACACCGCCTACGCGCAGAACGTCGGCCTCGTCGCCCTCACCGGGGTGGTCAGCCGCCACGTGGTGACCATCGGCGGCATCTTCCTGATCATCCTCGGTCTGTTCCCCAACCTGTCCGCGATCGCCTCGGCGATGCCGCCGGCCGTGCTCGGCGGCGCTGCGGTGGTGATGTTCGGCATGATCGCCTCGGCCGGCGTCAAGATCCTCGCCGAGAGCGAGCTCGACCAGCGCTCGAAGGCGAGCCGGCGCGCCAGATCCTCGATGCGGCCAAGCACACGCTCGCCGACATGATCGTCATGGGCTCGCGCGGCCACAGCGCGATCGGCGAACTGCTGCTCGGCTCGGTCGCGCACAAGGTGACGATGAAGGCCGACGTGCCGGTGGTGCTGGTACCGATCGACCGCTGAGCGCGCGGTTGGGACGACGGCAAGGCCTCGGGGCGCCCAGCGCCACCGAGGCCTTTTCGCATTACTGCGGCGGCAACACCGCGCCCTTGCGCTCCACGATCAGGCCGTAGGCCTGCGGTTCGCGGTGGCGGGCAAAGTTGAAGGTGGTGCTCTTGTACGACTGCGTCAGATCGAGGTCGCAGCGCGCCACCGCCAGTTCGTCGCCCAGCGTCGAGCAGGCGCCGACGATCTCGCCCGAGGGCGCGACGATGATCGAGTTGCCGATCTGCATCACGCCCTCCTCGTTGCCCGCCTTGCCCACCCCCACCACCCAGCTGCCGTTCTGGTAGGCGCCGGATTGCATCACCAGCTGGTTGTGAAAGTGCGACAGGTTGTCGTGCTCGGGCGCGGGCGGGTTGTGCACCGGCGTGTTGTAACCGATCAGCACCATCTCCACCCCCTGCAGCCCCATCACACGGTAGGTCTCGGGCCAGCGGCGGTCGTTGCAGATCGCCATGCCGATGATGCCGCCAAAGGCGCGGAACACCGGAAAACCGAGGTTGCCGGTCTCGAAGTAGCGCTTCTCCAGGTGCTGGAACTGGCGCCAGGGCTCGTGCTCGGCATGGCCCGGGAGGTGGATCTTGCGGTACTTGCCGACGATCGTGCCGGTCTTGTCGACCAGGATCGAGGTGTTGAAATGGCGCGTGCGCCCCTCCTCCTCGGCCAGCTCCGCATAGCCGAGGTAGAAGCCGATGCCCAGCTCGCGCGCCGCCTCGAACAGGGGGCGCGTCTCCGGCCCCGGCATCTCGCGCTCGAAGAAGGCGTCGATGTCGGCCTGGTCCTCGAAGTACCAGCGCGGGAAGAAGGTGGTGAGGGCGAGCTCGGGAAACACCACCAGCTCGCAGCCATGCTGCCTGGCCTGGGTGAGCAGCGCGATCAGGCGCGTCACGACCTGGCTGCGGGTGTCGTTGCGGGCGATGGGGCCGAGCTGGGCGGCGCCGACGGTGATGATGCGGGACATGGGTTCAGGCTCCCTCGTTGGCGAGTTCGAGCAAGGTCGCGAGCAGCACGCGCGTGCCGGCGACGAGGTCTGCGGGCTCGGTGTGTTCGGCCGGGTTGTGGCTGATGCCGCCGACGCTGGGGACGAAGATCATCGCCGTCGGGCAGATGCGCGCCAGCATCTGGGCGTCGTGACCGGCGCCCGAGCTCATGCGGCGGTGGGTGTAACCGAGCGACTCGGCGTGGGCGGCGATGCGGGCCGCGATGCCGGCGTCGAAGCGCACCGGCTCGAAGCGTGCCAGGCGCTGCGTGCTGATGCTCACCCCCTCGGTCGCCGCCAGCTCGTCGACAAAGGCCGCCAGGCGGGTCTCGGCCTGCTGCAGCAGCGCTTCGTCGGTGTTGCGCAGATCGACCGTCAACGTCGCGCGCGCGGCGATGACGTTAATCAGGTTGGGCGTCAGATCCACCTTGCCCACGGTGCCGACCTGGTCGCCACCCATCTCACGGGTGAGCGTGCGCACGAAGTGCGCCACCGCGGCCGCGGCGTAGCCGGCATCGTGGCGCATGCGCATCGGCGTGGTACCGGCGTGGTTGGACTGGCCGACGATGTCGACCTGCTGCCAGGAGATGCCCTGCAGGTTTTCCACCGCGCCGATGGTCAGGCCCTCGAGATCGAGCACCGGCCCCTGCTCGACGTGCAGCTCGACGAAGGCGGCAGGGCGGATGCCACCCAGCGGCGCCGTCCCGGCGTAGCCGATGCGGGCCAGTTCCTCGCCCAGCACGGCGCCGTCGATCGCCCGCGTGGCAAGCGCCTCGTCCAGCGCCAGCCCGCCCACGTACACCAGGGAGCCGAGCATGTCGGGCGCAAAGCGCGCGCCCTCTTCATTGGTGAAGAAAGCCACCACCAGCGCCCGCTCGGTGCTGACGCCGGCGTCATTGAGCGCGGCGACCACCTCGAGCCCGGCGAGCACGCCGTAGTTGCCGTCGTAAGCGCCGCCGGTGCGCACGGTATCGATGTGCGAGCCGGTCATCACCGGCGCCAGATCGGCCCGGCGCCCGGGGCGCAGGCCGAAGACGTTGCCGATCGGGTCGATCGCCACCTGCAGGCCGAGCTCTCGCATCCAGCCGACGACAAGGTCGCGGCCGCGGCGGTCGTCGTCGGTGAGCGCCAGCCGGCAGCACGCCCCCGTCTCGCTGCGGCCGATCTCGGCCAGCGCGGCCAGGCGCGCCAACAGGCGCGCGCCATCGGGCTCCACGGCCAGCACGCGGTCGGTGCCCGTCATGCCAGCACCTCCTCGGCCGACTTGCCCACCACGTCGCGGTAGATCGCCGGGTCGGTGTCGCCCTCACTGCCGATCAGCAGCACGCGCGCTTTCGCATCGAGGCCCAGGGCCTGCCGCACCGCGCTTTGATCTGCGGCCGCCAGCAGCAGCCCGAGCCCGGTGCCGCCGGTCTCGCCGGACACGATCGCCGGATCCTCGCCCTGCGGACGGGCGAACACCCGCATCGCCTCGAGCGCGAAGCGGTCGGCGACGGTGGCGTAATGGTTCGCGCCGCCACTCAGGATTTCCCAGGCCACCGGCGACACCTCGCCGCAGGCCAGCCCGGCCATCACGGTGTCGAGCTCGCCATGCACCGCCACCGGCCGGCCCGCCTGGCCGCTCTGGAAGTAGCAGTCGGCCTGCTCGGGCTCGGCAAGGATGAACACTGGCCGCCGCTCGCCCCAGGCCAGCCAGAAGGCCGCGCACACCGAGGCCGCCAGCGCGCCGACGCCCGCCTGCACGATGACATGGGTGGGCAGCTCCTCGCCGAGCTGGCGCACGATCTCGCGCGCCATGACGCCGTAGCCGTGCATGACGTCGATCGGGATGTCACGGTAGCCCTCGTAGGTCGTGTCCGAGACCACCGTCCAGCCGTGGCGCTCGGCCTCGGCCGCGGCGTGGCGGACGGAGTCGTCATAGTTGCCGGGCACGCGGATCACCTCGGCGCCGTAGTGTGCGATCGCCGCGCGCCGCCCCTCGCTGACCGTGGCGTGGATGTAGATCACGCAGCGGCAACCGAACAGCTGCGCCCCCCAGGCCACGGAGCGGCCATGGTTGCCGTCGGTGGCGCAGGTGACGGTGAGCGCGGAGACGATGTCGCGATACTTGCCGGAGAGGATTTCCGCCGGCGTCGCCAGATGGCCGCCGTGGGCGACGGCGATCGCCTTCTGGATCAGGCGGAACACCGCATAGGCGCCGCCCAGGGCCTTGAAGCTCTTGAGCCCGAAGCGGGTGCTCTCGTCCTTGTACCAGAGCGCGCCGAGGCCAAGGCGCGACGCCAGCGCCGGCAGCGCATGCAGCGGCGTCGGGGCGTAGCCCGGCCACTGCGAGATCTCGCGCTCGGCGGCGTCGAAGCCCTCGCGACTGAGGATCGCCGCGCGCGCCTCGCCGTAGGGCGTCGCCGCTGAGACCGCGAGCGGGTTGGGATAGCTTGCGATGCCCTCGGCACGCAGGATGTGTGTCATTGCCGTTCGTCCTCCGTCTGCACGCCCGGGAGGGCGCGCAGACGCATGGTTGTTGTCGTTGAGCCTTACTTGACCTGCTCGATGTTGGCGAGCATGGCGTCGAGCATGTCGATGCCCTCGGCGCCCAGTTGCTGCTCGATCACCGCACGCACGGCCGGCTGCGCGACGGCGGCGAACTTCTGCAGCTCGGCCTCCGGAATGGCGTTGACCTGCATGCGCTGGCCGAGCTTGGGCAGGCCCTTGTCGGCCGAGGCCTCGATGATGCGCGAGATGCCGCGCCCGGCGTCCACCGCCACCGCCGCGGCCGAATCCACCACCGCGCGCTCGTCCGCCGTGAGGCCGTCGTAGAAGGCCTGGTTCATCGTCCACACATAGGGCGTGATGACGTGATTGGTGATCGACAGGAACTTCTGCACCTCGTCGAACTTGGCAAAGGCGATGATCGGGATCGGGTTCATCTGGCCATCGGCGACGCCGGTCTGCAGCGCGGTGTACACCTCGGCCCAGGGCAGCGGGGTGGGCTGGCCGCCGAGCGACTTCACCGTGGCCTCATGGGTGGGCAGCGTCATCGTGCGGATGCGCAGGCCACCGAGGTCGGCTGCGGTCTGGATCGGGCGCTTGGAGTTGCTGATGGCGAAGAAGCCGCCCGAATCGAGCAGGCCGAGCACCTTGAGCCCGGTCTTGGCCGACAGGTCGGCGGCAAACTTCTGGCCGAAGGGGCTGCCGAGGTCCATCACCTTGTGCACCACGCCGATGTTCGGGAAGGCGAAGGGCATGTCGAACACGCCGACCATCTTGTAGTGGGCGGAGATGCCGCCCGCCGACGAGATGACCGATTGCACCAGGCCATCGCGCACCTGCTGGATCACCTCGTCGTCCTTGCCGAGCTGGCCGTTGGGAAACAGCTGCACCTTGACGCTGCCATTGGTGCCGGTCTCGACCAGACTCTTGAACACCGCTGCCATCGCACCGGAATGGCTGTCGAAGGGGCTGTCGGGGTTGAGGTGGGCCAGCCGGAGGGTCTTCTGCGCGAAGGCGGGCGACGCGAGCATGGCGGTTGCCGCGAGGGCGGTGACGGCAAGTTTCTTCAGCGAGATCATCGTGCTTACTCCAGGGCTAGGGTGAAGGGGTGAAGCAGGAACACACCGCGGCGCAGCACCACGGCAGGGGAAGGGACAGGGGGAGACGGCATCGGGGCGGGCGGGTGCATGAGGGCTCGGTGGGGGGCTCAATTGCTCGTCAGGCCGAGCAGCCGTGGTACGGCCAGCGTCAGGCTGGGCCAGTAGGCCACCGCGAACAGCACCGCAATCTCGGCGAGCAGGAAGGGCCACAGCGAGTGCGCGATACGCTCGATCTTCTCGCCCGTGACGGACGCCAGCACGAACAGGCAGGCGCCCACCGGCGGCGTCATCAGCGAGATGTTGAGCGCGAGCACGATCATGATGCCGGCGTGGATCGGGTCCATGCCGATGGTCACCGTCAGCGGCGCCAGCACCGGGGCGAGGATGATCAGCAGCGCGTTGATGTCCATGAACATGCCGATCAGCAGCAGCAGTGCCAGGATCAGCGCAATGATCACGGCCGGCTCGGACGACACCGCGAGGAAGGCGGCCGCGATCGCCTGCGGGATCTGGTTGAAGGTCATCCACCAGCCCACGATCGAGGCCGAGGCAATGATCAGGAACACCACGCCGGTGATGCGGGCGGTGCGCACCAGCATGTCGACCAGATCGCCCCAGCCCACCTTGCGATAAACGAACACCCCCATCACCAGCGCGTAGAAAACCGCGATCGAGGCCGCCTCGGTCGGCGTGGTGATGCCGCCGAGGATGGCGCCGAGGATCATCACCGGCATCAGCAGGGCGGCAAAGCCGTCCTTGAAGGCGACAAAGATACGGCGCAGGCTGGGCCGGTGCTCGCTCTTGGGCAGGTTGAGGCGGCGTCCGAGCGCAGCAATCACCGCCATGCAAACCAGGCAGATCAGCAGGCCGGGCAGGATGCCGGCGGCGAACAGGCCGGCCACCGAGACGCCCATCAGCGAACCGTAGATCACCATCAGGTTCGACGGCGGGATGGTCGGCCCGATGATCGAGCCCGCTGCGGTGACCGCGCAGGCGAAGGGGCGGGTGTAGCCCTTCTTGACCATGGCCGGCACCAGGGTGTTGCCGAAGGCCGCGGCATCGGCCGTCGCCGCCCCCGACAGGCCGGCGAACATGACCGAAGCCACCATGTTGGAGTGCGCCATCCCGCCGCGCAGGTAGCCGACGAGTGCATCGGCGAGCGCGATCAGGCGGTCGGTGATGCCCGAGCGGTTCATGATCTCGCCGGCGAGGATGAAGAAGGGCATGGCGAGGAAGGTGAACAGATCGAGACCGGCGAAGAAGCGATCCGGCGCCATGGTGAGGAAGCGGCCGCTGGGGTCTATGCTCCACATGCCGACCATGCCGGTGATGCCGAGCACGTAGCCGATGGGCATGCCGAGCACCATCAGCACGACGAAGGTGAGGGCGACCGTGATCATGGGCACACCACCACGTGCGGCGAGCGCGCCAGGCGCAACTGGTCGCGCACGGCCACCAGCGTGAGCTGCACCACCGCCAGCGCGGCCGCCACCGGCACCGCGGCGAAGGGCAAGGCCTTGGACATGCCGTAGATCATCGTCGTGATGCGCTCGCCGCGCTCGACCATGCCGAGACCGTAGAACACCAGCATCGAGAAGAAGGCGATGCCGAGCAGATCCACCACCGCAAGCAGGCCGCGCCGCAGCCAGGATGGGAGGTAGGCGAACAGCATCTGCACGCCGATGTGCTCACGCCGCGAGATGCCAGCCGACACGGCGAGCAGCGCGACCCAGATCATCAGGTAGCGCGCCGCCTCTTCCATGAAGGTGATCGGCAGCGGCCACACGTAGCGCACCAGCACGCCGAGCCACACGTCGAGCACCAGCACGATCAGCAGCGCCACGCAGATCAGGTCGACGGCGCGCGCCAGCTTGCGGCTCATGCCGTCGAGCACGCGCGCCACGCCCTCGTATTCACCAGGGTCATGCATGCAGGGTCTCCTCCACACCGGTCGCTGGCTGGCGTCCACCCTCGCAGGCATCGCGCCGCCTCTGCCGCTGCTCGCTCCCGCAAGTGGTGCGCGGAAGGGCAGTCGTTGCTGTTGTATGCACCATACTGGATCACCTGTTTCAGAAAAACAATCAGTAAAACGTTTTTTTCAGCTATGGTTCGCTTCAACGCAAGCAACGTGCCAATACACTCGGAAGAGCGTCCGATGAGCGCTGCCTCAACGCCCGGAAAGACCCGCAAACGCCACAACGCCGGCCCAGGCTCGCTCGAGCGACGCATCCGCGGCAGCTACGAGGGCCTGCCCAACAGCGAGCGCCTGGTGGCCGACCTGCTGCTGGACTTTCCCTCCCATCTCGCCACCCATTCCGCCACCGAGCTGGCGCGCCTTTCGGGCGCCTCCAAGGCCGCGGTGACGCGGCTGGTCCAGCGCCTCGGCTACCAGAGCTTCGCCCAGGCGCGCACCGATGCGCGCAATGCCCAGCAATGGGGCTCGCCGGTCTACATGAATGCCGCCGACCCCCCCGCCAGTGCGCGTTCGGCCATCGAGGCACACATGGCGGCGGACCTGGACATCCTGCGCAAGACGCTGGAGGGGCTGGGGCAGACAGCGTTCGACGAGATCGTCACGGCCTTGCGTGAGGCACGCCGGGTGCTGGTGATCGGGCACCGCAACAGCGCGCTGCTCGCCACCTATGCACGCGGCCAGCTCGGCCTGCTGCGCGCCGGCGTCGAGCTGGCGCCGATGCACGGCGAGACGCTGGCCGAGGGCCTGTTCGGCCTCGGTGCGCAGGATGTGCTGCTGGCCGTGGGGTTCCGGCGCCGGGTGCCGGCCTTCCTGTCTGCACTGGAACTCGCACGTGCCAATGGCGTGCGCATCGTGATGCTCACCGACCCCAGCGGGGCGGCGATGGCGGCTCGCGTGGACTGGGTGATCCCCTGCCACTGCCGGGGCGCGTCGATGTTCGACAGCTATGTCGCGGCGGTGAGCCTGATCAACTTCCTCGCCAGCCAGCTCGCGCTGCAGTTGGGCGCGCAGGGGCGGGCCCGCCTGCGCGGCATCGAGCAACTGCACGAGGAACTGGGCGACCTCGTGTGAGCGCCGCCCGCGCCGGCCAGCCAGGTCAAGCCGTGCGCGCCCTCACCCCGCCTGGGTCGGCGCGGTGACGATGCGCCGCCCGCAATCGCTCAACAGCCGGCGCAGCCAGCGATGGCCGGGCGACTGGTGGTTGCGCTCGTGCCAGAGCTGGTAGAAGCGCATCGGCGGAAAGGCGATCGGCGAAGGCACGATCGCCAGCGCCAGCAGGTCGGCATAGAAGCGGGCGAAGTGGCGGGTGGTCGTGAACACCAGGTCGGTGCCCTGCAGCAGATAGGGCGCGGCGGTGAAGGACTGCACCACGACACGCTCCTCGCGGTGGATGCGCATCGAGGCCAGCACGCTGTCGATGACGCCGCGCTGGCTGATCGAGTACGGCATCGGCACCACATGCACCGCGCGGGCGTAATCGTCCGCGCTCATGCCCTTGCGCGCGAAGGGATGGGTGGCGGCGACCAGGCACACGATCTCGTCCTCGAGCAGCATCGACAGGTGCATGCGATGCGGCGGCTCGGGCCAGTTGCCGATGACGACGTCGAGATCGCCCTCGGCCAGCGAGCGCTCGAAATCGAAGTTGGGCCCGAGCGAATGCAGGGTCAGGCGCGCATTGGGCGCCTCGCGGCGGAAGCGCTCGGCCACGCCGGCGACGAACACAGGGGTCAGGTAATCGGGCGAGCCGATGCGAAACTCATGGCGGGTGCTCACCGGCTCGAAGCTCTCCGGCCCGTCGACCATGCGATCGATCTCGGCCAGCGCCCCCTTGGCGTGCGACACCAACGCCAACGCGCGCTCGGTGGGCACCATGCCGCCCTTCTCGCGCACCAGCAGCGGGTCGCCGAGGATCTCGCGCAGGCGCTTCAGGGCCGCGCTGATCGCCGGCTGCGACTGGTTCAGCTTCAGCGCCGTGCGCGACACGCTGCGCTCGCCGATGAGCAGGACGAATACGCGCAACAGGTAAGTGTCCAGCGGGTCGTCGCTGCGCCGGATGGTCATCGTCGTCTCCTCGTTTCCTGTCGCGAACGCCCGGCCTGTGCCGGCCGAGTCAGATACGCGAGAGCATATATCACTTATAAAGACATATGCGATCACTGAATACATCACGAGCTTAAACTGCGCCTCACAGTCAGGGCCGATCCAGGCCCTCCACATCCAGACACCACAAACACAATACGCAGGAGACAGCACCATGGGACGCCTCACCACCCACGTTCTCGACACCGCCAACGGCAAGCCCGGCGTCGGCATCGCGGTCACCGTCTATCGCCTCGACGGCGAGCGCCGCGAGGTGGCGCGCAGCGTCACCAACCACGACGGCCGCTGCGATGCACCGCTGCTCGAGGGCGCCGCGCTCGAGACCGGCAAGTACGAGATCGTCTTCGCCGCCGGCGACTACTTCCGCGCCCTGGGCCTGAAGCTGCCCGAGCCGCTGTTCGTCGATGAGGTGGCGCTGCGCTTCGGTATCGCCAACACCGATCAGCACTACCACGTGCCGCTGCTGGTATCGCCGTGGAGCTACTCCACCTATCGCGGCAGCTGAACCCGCGCTTCCACCCCAACCCCGACATAGAGACATCGTCATGGAAGCCTACCTGCTCGACTGGGCCAACCTGCTGGTCCGCTGGGTGCACCTGATCGCCGGCATCGCCTGGATCGGTGCCTCCTTCTACTTCGTCATGCTGGACAACTCGCTGAAGGCCCCGAAAAAGCCCGAGGACGCCAAGCGCGGCGTGTTCGGCGAACTGTGGGCCGTGCATGGCGGCGGGTTCTACCACAGCCAGAAATACCTCACCGGCCCCAAGGGCGAGCCGCTCACCCAGGACCTGCACTGGTCGAAGTGGGAGGCCTACAGCACCTGGCTGTCGGGCATGGGCATGATGGCGCTCATCTACTGGATCGGCGCCTCGAGCTACCTGATCGACAACAACGTGATGGCGCTGTCGCCGGCCACCGCGGTCGCCATCTCGATTGCCTTTCTCGTCGTCGGCTGGGTGTTCTACGACCTGCTGTGCCGCAACATGATCGGCAAGGACGGCCTGCTCGCGGCGATCGTGTTCGTCTTCGTGATGGTCGCCAACTACGTGCTGCACCAGGTGTTCTCGGCCCGCGGCGCCTACATCCACGTCGGTGCCATGCTGGGCACGATGATGGCGGCCAACGTGTTCTTCCACATCATTCCTGGCCAGAAGAAGATGGTCGAGCAGATCCGCAAGGGTGAGCAGGTCGACGCCATGCCCGGCATCGTCGGCAAGCAGCGCTCGGTGCATAACACCTACTTCACCCTGCCGGTGCTGTTCATCATGATCAGCAACCATTACCCGATGACCTATGCCCACGCCAACGGCTGGCTGGTGCTCGGTGTGCTGATGATGGCCGGCGTGCTGATCCGCCAGTTCTTCGTGCTGCGCCACCGCGGCCAGGTCAAGTGGTGGCTGCCGGCGGCCGGCAGCGCGCTGATCCTGCTGCTGATCGTGCTGATGGCGCCCAAGCCGGTCGACGCCAGTGGCGACAAGGTCTCCTTTGCCACCGTCAAGCAGATCCTGGACCAGCGCTGCGTGAGCTGCCACGCCGCCGCGCCCACCTTCGACGGCTTCGCCCAGCCGCCCAAGGGCGTGATGCTGGAGAACGCCGAGCAGATCGCCCAGCACGCGGTCATGAGTGCGCAGACGGTGGCCAGTGGCTACATGCCGCTGGGCAACCTGACCGGCATCACCGACGAGGAGCGCCAGACCATCGCCATCTGGTTCGCCCAGGGCGCCCGGACGCAGGACTGAGCACGCCGCCGAGAACGCATCGCAAGAGACCACACCATGAACGCCACGACCCACACCCCCACCGCACACGCGCATCTCACCGTGCAGGCGCTTTCCGCCCTGCCCCAGGCCGACTTCGTCGCCCGCCTCGAAGGCATCTTCGAGCACTCGCCCTGGATCGCCGAGCGTGCCTGGAGCCGACGCCCCTTCGCCAGCGTCGTCGAACTGCACGCCGCCCTGCTCGCGGTGCTCGACGCCGCGAGCGAGGCCGAAAAGCTCGCGCTGATCTGCGCCCACCCGGAACTGGCCGGCAAGGAGGCCGAAGAAGGCACGCTGACAACCGCCTCCACCGGCGAGCAGCGCGGCGCGGGGCTCGATCAGTGCAGCAAGGAGGAGCTTCATCGCCTGCGCAGCCTCAACAAGGCCTACCGACAACGCTTCGGCTTTCCCTTCGTCGTTGCGGTGAAGGGCCTGAGCCGCCATCAGATCATGGACGGCGTGGAAGCCCGGCTCGCCAACGACCGCGACACCGAGTTCAAGCGCTGCCTGCTCGAGATCGGCAAGATCGCCCGCTTCCGCCTCGATGCCTTGCTCGCCTGAGCCCCTGGAGACGACCATGAAAGCCAACGCTGCCTACCCGCGCGACCTCGTCGGCTACGGCAAGAATCCGCCCTACGCCAACTGGCCCGGCCGCGCCCGCATCGCGGTGCAGTTCGTCCTCAACTACGAGGAAGGCGGCGAGAACTGCGTGCTGCACGGTGATGCCGGCAGCGAGCAGTTCCTGTCCGAACTGTTCAACGCCGCCAGCTACCCCGAGCGCCACCTGTCGATGGAAGGCATCTACGAGTACGGCTCGCGCGTGGGCGTGTGGCGCTTTTTGCGCGAGTTCGAGCGCCGCGGCCTGCCGATGACGATCTTCGGCGTGTCGATGGCGCTCGAGCGCCACCCGGAACTGACCGCCGCCTTCAGGGAACTCGGCCACGAGATCGCCTGCCACGGCTGGCGCTGGATCCACTACCAGAACACGCCCGAGGAGGTCGAGCGCGAGCACATGAAGATCGGCATGGAGATCATCGAGCGCCTGACCGGCGAGCGTGCGCTGGGCTGGTACACCGGGCGCGACTCGCCCAACACCCGGCGCCTGGTGGCCGACTACGGCGGCTTCCTGTACGACTCGGACTACTACGGCGACGACCTGCCATTCTGGACCGAGGTGCAGAAGACCAACGGCGAGACCGTGCCGCACCTCATCGTGCCCTACACGCTCGACACCAACGACATGCGCTTCGCCCTGCCGCAGGGCTTCTCGCACGGCGACGAGTTCTTCGAGTACCTGCGCGACGCCTTCGACGTCATGTACGCCGAAGGCGAGGAGCGCCCGGCGATGATGTCGATCGGCATGCACTGCCGTCTGCTCGGCCGCCCGGGCCGCTTCAAGGCCCTGCAGCGCTTCCTCGACCACATCGAGAAGCACGACCGCGTGTGGATCTGCCGTCGCGTCGACGTCGCCCGCCACTGGATCGAGCACCATCCGTACAAATAGGAAATAGGGGACAGACCACGATTTCTGTTCAGAAATTGTGGTCTGTCCCCTATTTCCCAACCCCAAATAGCCTTTCCACCGCAGGCGCCGCTGCGCGACCGCGAAAGCCGCCTCAGCCCCCCGAACCCAAAGGAGAACTCCACCATGGCCAGCCACACTCCCGGCGCCCCCGTCTTCGCCCCCGCAGCCGAGCTGCCCGACTGGGCCCTGCGCTCGGTCGATCTCGCCAACCCGCGCCTGGGCGCGAAGGCGCTCGCCGCCTCGGACGACTTCTTCGCCGAGGTGTCGCGCATGCTCAA
>NZ_JBLQGP010000014.1:0-131361 GCF_047806685.1 Thauera sp. WH-1 | reverse complement strand
ATTAAGACGTAGCCCTCGTAGCCCTTCACCGCGCCACGGAGTCCGGACTGATGCCCTGATATCAAAGGGATTAAGACCGATCTTTCCGCGCAGATGTGCGATCAGATCGTCCGGACTGATGCCCTGATATCAAAGGGATTAAGACGTAGCCCTCGTAGCCCTTCACCGCGCCACGGAGTCCGGACTGATGCCCTGATATCAAAGGGATTAAGACAGGATGAACTCGGGGTTGTAGCCGGTGTAGATTGTCCGGACTGATGCCCTGATATCAAAGGGATTAAGACTCCTCTTTTTTCTGGTAGCCGTAAGTCTTGCGTCCGGACTGATGCCCTGATATCAAAGGGATTAAGACGCATTGTTCAACTCTTTTTTCTGAACGGGCAGGTCCGGACTGATGCCCTGATATCAAAGGGATTAAGACGGGGCCTGCGCCGCTACCCTGCCGGATATCGTCCGGACTGATGCCCTGATATCAAAGGGATTAAGACTTGTCAGCGTAGATCGGGGGGAACTTCGCCGGGGGTCCGGACTGATGCCCTGATATCAAAGGGATTAAGACGCGGTCCTCCGTGCAAGCTTTCTCAGTGCGGATTCGTCCGGACTGATGCCCTGATATCAAAGGGATTAAGACCCAGTTCAGCATTGTCACCCGTTGCTTCAGTGACGTCCGGACTGATGCCCTGATATCAAAGGGATTAAGACGCGCGTTCTGTGCGCCGGGGAGGGCGTAGAGTCCGGACTGATGCCCTGATATCAAAGGGATTAAGACTCCGCACACGCTGACAAGCGGCTCTGGCGGATTGTCCGGACTGATGCCCTGATATCAAAGGGATTAAGACCAGGTTGTCGGCGAATGCGTCTTGCGAGTAGGTCCGGACTGATGCCCTGATATCAAAGGGATTAAGACCAGTCGGCACGCTCGGCGCAAACTGTGCGTAATGTCCGGACTGATGCCCTGATATCAAAGGGATTACGATCGCTTACCCGAATGCGTCAGATCGAGAAGATCCACCTGGATTGATAGGCTGCCGCACAGGATGGGCGCGCAGGCGCGCCCGCCTTCCCGAAGGGCTTCCCGTGTGCGGCATCGCGCAACCACGGCAGCGGAGGGCGGTGCGGCGCGTCGAAGGCTCAGCCGTCATGGCGCAGGACACCCATGCGCGCTACCAGACGACCACCATCCGGTACAAGAAGTAGCCAACCGCCATGTAGAGCGGCACGGCGACGATGACGAAGACCACGATGTAGACGACGCCGACCAGCAGGGGCAGGAATGCAGCGACAAGCCCGCTCCAGAGCAGTTCGAGCAGCGCCAGCAGCAACGCCACCGCGCCGCGCCGGAGGCGGCCCAGTCCGTGGCGCCAACCGGTGGTGGGTCGCCCCTCCAGTTCGGCCCTGGCGTCGCGAAGCTCCTCGCTCGCACGGAAGGTCTCCAGGCGCAGCATGAACCCGCTCCAGGCCGCGTCGGCCAGGAGGGTGCTGCTGCCCTGGGCGCGTCGCATGCTGTGAAGAAGACCCGTGGATGCCTCATGAGTGCGCTTCGATCTGTTGCGGCGAGACATGAGCGTGCACCTCGGTGATGGGACACCCCACACTGTGCCCGCGCGCGATCGCCACTCGCGGCCCCGCAAGCTTGCCGATCGACGCCAGTTGGGTCGCCACACGGATACTTTCGTCACCCGGCGCCGGGCGCTGTACCCATCACGACCAGCATGGAGTGACCGCCCGGCCACACGCCGACCACGCACGGACGACGTCCTCGCCGCGTTCTGCAAACGGGAGCCCGACATGCTCAAAGCGATCCTGACCGCCCTTCTCGTCATCGCGTTGATGGCCCTGCTCGCGCGCATCGCGGCGCTTGCCCTGCCCGCCGGCCTTATCTGGGGCATGTTGTGGCTGATGCACGGCCGCGGACTCAGGCGCTGAAGGCAGCGGGACCGAAAATGAAAGGATCGCATCGCACACTGGCGTGGCAGACCCTGATCGCGGCGGCGCTGTCCTGCGGCCTGCCGCCTTCCGCCCATGCGGGCTGGTGCGACCGGCTGCAAGGTGCCGGCGGAAAACTGGCCGCAGCAGCGGCGACGGTCACGACGACGGTGGGGAGCACGCTGAAGCTGGCCGGCGTCGGCGCAGTGGTCCACAGCTCGGGCGCGATGATCGTGAGCACCGCCTCGGGCGGCTATGTCGCCGGGACGCTGGGCCTCCTCGGGACCGCCACGGCCGTCATGACCGCGCCGGTCACACTGGCGGTCGGCGGTGCGACCCTGGTCGCAGGCGGCGGCGCCGTGCTGTACTGCCAGCGCTGATTTCGACCTCGAGCAGCAAACATACCGCGTGCGACTCAGGCCAGGTCGGCGCGGCCATGCACCGCCAGCCACACCGCATCCTGCGACACGGATTCGACGCGATGGCGGCAATGCGCCGGCAGGCTCACCCAGTCGCCAGCCCGCAGCGCAAGCCGGCGGCCGTCGTCGAAAGCCAGCTCGGCGGTGCCGGCGAGCAGCACCACCCATTCGTCCTCGGCCTGCTCGTACCAGAACCCCGGCGGGCTCGCATGGCCGAAGGACACGATGCGCTCGACGCGGCAGACGGAATTGGCGAACAGGGTTTCGAAGACCTCCTCTGCGCCATGGGCTGGCAGATCGGCATGGACGTTGCCGCTCAAGGCAGCGGCCCCCGCCTTCATCTCAGCTCCGAGATCGCCCGCAAACGGGGCAACAGTTCCGGTACATCATCCTTGACCATGCTCCACAACGTGTCGTTGTCGATGCCGAGGTAGCCGTGAATCAGCCTGTTGCGGGCAGCGATGATCATCCGCCAGGGAACCTCCGGATGGGCCTCTCGGACTTCTGGCGGGATACGGGTTGCGGCTTCACCAATCAACTCGAGATTACGCACCGTCGCATCGAAATGCAGACCACTTGCGACGAAGGCTTCCTGAGTCATGCCCTCGGTGTAGGCGATGACCTTCTCACCAAAGTCGATCATGTCCCGCAGATAGAAGCGCCACTCCCGCCTATGCTCGTCAGACATGCACGGCCTCGCGCTCGATGAAGGAGCGCAGTTCCCCACGCAAGGCCTTGTCGGTCACCAGGTCGACCGGCACGCCGAGCAAGTCCTCGAGATAGAACTGGACGCCGAAGTAGCGTGCCGAGGTCGCTGGCCCATCGAAGCGCACAAGCACATCGACGTCGCTGTCGGCACGCGCTTCGCCGCGTAGCGTGGAGCCGAACAGCGCGAGGTCTACGACGCCGAAGCGTCGATGCAACTCCGGCTTGCTCTGCGTCAGCAATTGCAGCGCACGATCACGATCCATGGGCTCCTCCGAACGATCAGGCACCGCACGATCTTAGGCGATGAATCCGCGCGGTCAAGGCCGCATCACGCGACCGCTCAGCGAAACACCACCGTCTTGTTCCCATGCACCAGCACCCGGTCTTCCAGGTGGTAGCGCAGGCCGCGGGCGAGCACGGTCTTCTCGATGTCCTTGCCGTAGCGGACCATGTCCTCGACCGCGTCGGAGTGGTCGATGCGGATCACGTCCTGCTCGATGATCGGGCCCTGGTCGAGGTCGGCGGTGACATAGTGGCAGGTCGCGCCGATCAGCTTGACGCCCTTGTCCCAGGCTTGGTGGTAGGGTTTGGCGCCGACGAAGCTGGGCAGGAAGCTGTGATGGATGTTGATGATGCGGCCCGGGTAGGCCGCGCACAGCGCAGGCGACAGGATCTGCATGTAGCGCGCCAGCACCATGGTGTCGCCGCGCACTTCCTCGAAGATGCGCTGCACCTCGGCGTAGGCGGCGGCCTTGTTGTCGGGCGTGACCGGCACGTGGTGGAAGGGGATGCCGTGCCACTCGACGAAGCCGCGGAAGGTGTCGTGGTTGGAGATCACGCAGGCGATCTCGATGTCGAGCTCCTTCGACTGCCAGCGCGCGAGCAGGTCGTACAGGCAGTGCTCCTGCTTGCTCACCAGCACCACCACGCGCTTCTTGACCGCGGAGTCGGTGATCTTCCACGTCATCTCCAGCTCGTCGGCCAGGGGGCGGAACTTGTCGCGGACCTCGGCGAGGTGGAAGGGCAGCGAGTCGGCCTTGATCTCGATGCGCATGAAGTAGCGGCCGAGCGCCTCGCCCTCGCGCGGCGGTTCGGCGTGCAGCGAGGTTTCGAGGATCCAGCCCTTGTGCTCGGCGATGAAGCCGGACACCTTGGCGACGATGCCGACGCGGTCCGGGCAGGAGGCGGAGAGGGTGTAGAAGCGTTCGCGGTGCATGGTGTGTGAAGGGCTCAGCCGGCGCGGGCAAAGGCTTTGTCGATCTCGGCGCGCAGGCTGGCGTAGTCGCGCACCACCGGGTAGTGCGGAAACTCGCGCACCACGTTCTCGGGCGGGTGGAACAGGATGCCGCCGTGGGCTTCGCCCAGCATCGCGGTGTCGTTGTAGGAGTCGCCCGCGGCGACGACCTTGAAGTTGAGTTCCTTGAAGCGCTTGACCGCCTCGCGCTTCTGGTCGGGCATGCGCAGGTGGTAGTTCACCAGGATGCCTTCGGCGTTGGCCTCGAGGCTGTGGCAGAACAGCGTCGGCAGGCCGAGCTGCTTCATCAGCGGCTTGGCGAACTCGTAGAAGGTGTCCGACAGGATCACCACCTGGTAGGTGTCGCGCAGCGCGTCGAGGAAGGCGCGCGCGCCCTCCATCGGCCCCATGCTTGCGATCACTTCCTGGATGTCGGGCAGGCCGAGCTTGTTATGCGCCAGGATGTCGAGGCGGTACTTCATCAGGGTGTCGTAGTTGGGCTCGTCGCGGGTGGTGCGGCGCAGCTCGGGGATGCCGGTACGCTCGGCGAATTCGATCCAGATTTCGGGGACGAGCACACCTTCGAGGTCGAGACAGACGATACGCACCACACGCTCCTGAGGGCAGATACGGGGAAGCCGCGATTCTAGCAGGCTGCACGCCCACGCATTTGTCCGCGATAATCGGCGCACTTCGGCCTCTGAAGCGCCCGTGATCAAGCTCATTCCCGTCGCCCGGCTGCGGCCCGGCATGTACATCCACGACCTTCGCTGCGGCTGGCTGCAGCACGACTTCGTGCGCAACCGTTTCCTGCTCGGGGACGAGGACGATGTGCGCAAGGTGCGCGCGCTGGGCGTGGCGGCGGTCGAGGTGGATACCGAGCGCGGCCTCGACCCGGACACGCTGCCGGCCGAGCCGGCGGCGACGCCGGTCGCGGAAGCGGAGAACGCCGGCGGGACGGGCGACGGCCCGCGGCTGCAGACCGTGTCCAAGGTCGCCAACCCCTTCGAGCGCGCCCGCGCCCTGCAGCGCGAGGCCAACGCCATCGTGCGCGACCTGCTGAACGACATCCGCCTCGGCAAGCAGATCGAGATCGAGAAGGTCGAGCCGCTGGTCGCGCGCATCGTCGATTCCATCTTCACCCAGCAGGACGCGCTGCTGCCACTGGCGCGCCTCAAGCAGCACGACAGCTACACCTTCCAGCACTCGGTGTCGGTGTGTGCGCTGATGACCGCCTTCGCCCGCACCCTGCAACTGCCGATCGAGATCATCCACGAGATCGCCATCGGCGCGCTGCTGCACGACGTCGGCAAGGCGCGCGTACCGGACGAGATCCTGAACAAGCCGGGCAAGCTCACCGACGCCGAGTTCGACCGCATGAAGAGCCACGTCGTGCAGAGCAAGATCATCCTGCAGGCCACCCCGGGCATCAGCCCGATCGCGCTGGACGTGGCCGCCCAGCATCACGAGCGCTACGACGGCACCGGCTACCCGAACAAGCTCAAGGGCGAGCAGATCAGTCTTTACGGCCGCATGGGCGCGATCGTCGATGTGTATGACGCGATCAGCTCGAACCGCGTCTATCACAAGGGCATGGCGCCCACCGAGGCGCTGCGCAAGCTGCTCGACTGGTCGGCGAACCACTTCGAGCCACGCCTGGTGAAGGCCTTCATCCGCTCGGTCGGCATCTACCCCACCGGCGCGCTGGTGCGGCTGGAAAGCAAGCGCCTGGCGGTGGTGCAGGCGCAGCACGCCGACAAGCCGATGCAGCCGACCGTGAAGGTGATCTTCCACACTGCCGGCCACTACCTGCGACCCGAGGACATCGACCTGCGCCGCTCGCAGGACCGCATCGTCGGCCATGAGGACTTCGCCGACTGGGCCATCGACCCGGTGCGCTGGCTGCCGCAGTGAAGCGCCCGGCGCGACTCAATCCGCCGGGATCGCCTCCAACGCCTCGTGCAGCTCCAGCCAGCGCAGCTCGGCCTCCTCGATGCGCTCGGCGAGTTCCGCCTGGCGCTTGTTGAGCGCCGGCACCTCGCCCGCCTGCGGGCCCGTATACAGCGCCGGATCGGCCAGCTTGTCGTCGAGCTCGGCCTTCTCCCTGTTCCACGCCGCCAGGCGCTTGTCGATCTGCTCGATCTCCTTGACCAGCGGCCGGCGCGCGGCCAGGCGCGCCTGGCGGTCGGCCGCGGCCTGGGCGCGGTCGGCCTTGCGCGCAGCCTTGTCGGCGGCCTGGTCGGGACAGGCCGCGGCAGCGGCGACCTCGGCCCGGCGGCTGGCGAGCCAGTCGCGGTAGTCGTCGAGATCGCCGTCAAAGGGCTGGATGCGCCCGCCATCGACCAGCAGGAAGCGGTCGCAGGTGGCGCGCAGCAGGGCGCGGTCGTGCGACACCAGCACCATCGCGCCCTCGTAGTCCTGCAGCGCCATCGTCAGCGCGTGACGCATCTCGAGGTCGAGGTGGTTGGTGGGCTCGTCGAGCAGCAGCAGGTTGGGCCGCTGCCAGATCAGCAAGGCCAGCGCCAGGCGTGATTTCTCACCGCCCGAGAACGGACCGCAGGGCGTGGTCGCCGGGGTGGAGGTGCCGCCCACGCCGTCGCCGCGGAAGTCGAAGCCGCCGAGGTAGTCGCGCAGCTCCTGCTCGCGCGTGGCCGGGTCGAGGCGGACCATGTGCTGCAGCGCGGACTCGTCCGGGCGCAGGGTTTCGAGCTGGTGCTGGGCGAAGTAGCCGGTGGCCAGGCCCTTACCTTCCAGCCGGCGGCCGCTGGCAAGCTGCAGCTCGTGGGCGAGCAGCTTGATCAGCGTCGACTTGCCCGCGCCGTTGCGCCCGAGCAGGCCGACGCGCTCGCCCGGGCGCAAGGTCAGCGTGATGCGCTCGAGCACGGTCTTGTCGCCATAGCCCACCGCGCCGTCCTCGATCTGCAACAGCGGATCGGGCGCCGGCGGCGCATCGCGGAAGGCGAAGCTGAAGGGCGTGTCGACGTGCGCCGCGGCGATGCGCTCCATGCGCTCGAGCGCCTTGATCCGGCTCTGCGCCTGGCGCGCCTTGGTCGCCTTGGCGCGGAAGCGGCGGATGTAGTCTTCCATGTGCGCGATGTCGCGCTGCTGCTTCTCGAACATCGCCTGCTGCTGCAGCAGGCGCTCGCCGCGCTGGCGCTCGAAGTCGGAATAGCCGCCGGTGTACAGCGTGAGCTTCTGCTGTTCGATGTGGGCGATGTGGGTGACGCAGGCGTCGAGGAACTCGCGGTCGTGCGAGATCAGCAGCAGCGTGCCGCGGTAGTCGCGCAGCCAGGCCTCGAGCCAGATCACGGCGTCGAGGTCGAGGTGGTTGGTCGGCTCGTCGAGCAGCAGCAGGTCGGAGCGGCACATCAGCGCCTGCGCCAGGTTCAGCCGCATGCGCCAGCCGCCGGAGAAGTCCGCCACCGGACGCTCGATGTCGGCCTGCAGGAAGCCCAGGCCGTCGAGCAGCGCCGCCGCACGCGCACGCGCGGCGTAACCGCCGATCTCGTGCAGGCGCGCATGCAGCTCACCGATGTGCGAGCCGTCGTGCGCGGCTTCCGCCGCAGCGAGCTCGACCTCGATGCGGCGCAGCTCGGCGTCGCCATCGAGCACGTAGTCGATCGCCGGCTGCGCCAGGCCGGGGGTTTCCTGGGCGACGTGGGCGATCACCCAGCCGGGCGGCATGTCGAGGTCGCCCTGATCGGGGTGGAGCTGGTCGCGCAGCAGGGCGAACAGGCTGGACTTGCCGCTGCCGTTGGCGCCGGTGAGGCCGACCTTCCAGCCGGGGTGGATCTGCAGCGTGGCGGCCTCGATGAGGACCTTGGCGCCGCGCGCGAGGCGCAAATTACGAAGACTGATCACGAACGGATACACGGCCGCGGGGCCGCGGAATGAGGTAAAGGCGCTATTCTACGCGCCAGCCGAATCGCCTCAGGAACACCGTGCGCATGACTCGCTCCGCCCCCACCCTGCTTGCCCCGATCCGCTCCGCCGTGCTCGCCTTGCTGCTCGGCGCGGCCGCCCTGCCCGCCCTGGCCCAGACCGCGGCCAACGACGACGCCCGGCGCGCTGCCGACCGCGCCCGCATCGCCGCGCTAGAGGCCGAGGGCAAGGCCTTGCGCGCCCAGGCCGACGCCACCTTCGCCGCCGCCGAGGCGGCCTGCCATCAACGCTTCCTGGTCAACCGCTGCATCGACCAGGCGCGCCAGGCGCGCCTGCAGACCATCCAGCGCGCCCGCGCGGTCGAGGCCGAGGCGCGCCGCCTGACCCTGGCCGAGCGCCAGCGCAATGCCGAGGCGCTGATGGCCGAAGGCGCGCGCCCGCTCACGCCGGGCGAGGCGGCAAGCCCGGCCGAACCGACGTCGCTGCCCGCACTGCCCACCGCCTCGCCGACGCCGCCCAGCCCGGATGCCGCCATCGCGCCCTCGCCCGCGGCCGAACGCATCCGCGCCGAACGCGAAGCGAGCAGCCGCGAAGCCGAAGCAGACGCGGCCCGCCGCCGCGCGGCCGCCGACGCCGAGCGCGAAGCCGCCCGCCAGCGCAGCGCCGAAGAAGCCGCCCGCCGTGCCGAACAGGCCGAGCGCGACCGCGCGCGCTACGACGAGCGCCTGCGGCGGTACGAAGAAGAACAGGCGCAGAAGAAGAAGTAAGCGACAAGCAGGCGCCCTAGGCGGGCGCGCCTTCAGGCCGTCTCGGCCCGCGCCCACGCGAGCGCGTCCTCGAGGCGGTCATTGCCCCAGAACAGCTCGTCGCCGACGCGAAAGCTCGGCGCGCCGAACAGGCCCAGCTCGGCCGCGCGCTCGGTCTGGCAGCGCAGCGCGAGCTTGTTGGCATCGGACTGCGCACGCGCCATGACCTCGCCCACCGGCAGGCCGAGCGTGGCGAGGATGTCCTCGATCACCGCCGGCTCACCGATCTCGCGATCCTCGGCGAAGTTGGCCCGCATTACCGCGCGCGCGAAGGGCGCCACCCAGCCGTCCTCGACGCCGATCAGCGCCACGCGCGCGGCCAGCAGACCATTGCGCGGGAAGCGGCTAGGGCGATGGAAGGGCAAGCCCTCCCGGGCCGACAGCCGCTCGAGGTCGCGCCACATGTAGCGCCCTTTTGGCGGATAGATGTTGAAGGGCGAGTCGTTCCAGCCCAGCGCGAGGAAGACCGGGCCGAGCAGGAAGGGCTTCCATGCCACCTCCACTCCGGCAGCCTCGGCCGCCTGCTCGATGCGCATCACGGACAGGTAGGAATAGGTGCTGGCGAACTCGAACCAGAACTCGACGACGGGACGGGGCATGGCGGCAGCTCCATACGGGAGGAGCTGCCACTATAGAACATCGGCACGACGGCGACGGATGGACACGCCGACGCCGTCGGTCTGGTCCAGGATGCCCGGCTTGCTGACGCTCACCGCCACGGCCTTGAGTGCAAAGCGGCCGAGCAGGGTGTCGGCGACCTGCTGCGCGAAGGCCTCGAGCAGATGACTGCGGTTCTGCTTTGCCAGCCGGCGCACGGTGGCCGCCACTTCGGCGTAATCGATTGCATCATCGAGCTTGTCACTGAAACAGCTGCGCGAATGGGCCGCGTCCAGTTCGAGATCGATCTCCAGCGTCTGCCGCCATTCGCGCTCGTGCGCGTAGGCGCCGATGACCGCCTCCGCACGCAGGCCGCGGATGTAGATGCGGTCATCCCCATCGGGGACGGACAAGGGGATCGAGACGACGTCCTCGGGTAGCTCACGGATAGGGGCGATGACATCAAGGTTCATGCTGGGCAGCCTGCGCAGGGAGGGGTAGGGATCGCCGCCGGCGGCGCATGCACGCGGCCGGCGGCGAAGACTCAAGGGGCGACGAAGACCCCGTACTCCTCGCTGGCGTCGAGCAGCCAGCGGTACAGGTAGTCGGCGAAGCTGCGCCGGATGATCAGCTCCCACTGCGCTTCGCCCACCCGGCGGATCACCGCCGTGCTCTTGGCGAAGGTCGTGCTGACGCCCTTGCCCACCGGGAAGCTGCGCGGATGGAAGTCATAGCCGGCCGACTTCATCAGCACCTCGCGCGCCGCGGGGCCGCTCAGCTCGAGCAGGGTCTGCGCACCGCTGACCTGCATCACCGCATAGTGGCCTTGCAGCGCCTGGCGCAGGCGCTGCTCGGTGGCGAAGTCCTCGCCTTGCGGCACCACGATCAGCCACTCGTCGGGCGACACCCACTGCACGCTGACGCCGCGCGCCTCGTCGCGCGACACCGGCCCCACCTTCAGCGGCAGCGGCACGCCGAGGGCCGCCTCGACACCGGCACGGAAGGCCTCGTCGGCCGCGTTGCCGCGCAGGATCAGGTGGCCGAGGAAGGCGCGCTCGCGCAGCACCACGCCGGCGTCCTGCGCGCTGGCCGCGGTGGCCACGGTGACGCGGCAGAGGGAGAGGGGCGACTCGGCGCGGACCGCCGCCGTCGGGTGGGCATCGAACAGTGCGACATCAGACATGATGGCGGGCTCCTTGGGGATCGTAGAAGACGGGACTGACCACTTCGGCGGCATGGACCTTGCCGTCGGCCATCGGCAGATAGACGGTCTGGCCGATGCGCTGGCTGCCGCCCTTGACCAGGGCGAGCGCGAAGCCATGGCCCAGGTTGGGGCTGAAATAGCTGGAGGTGACATGACCCACCATCGGCATCGGGATCCTGATTTCCTTGTCGAGCACGATCTGGGCGCCTTCCTGCAGCACCACCTGCGGGTCGAGCGGCTTGAGGCCGACGAGCTGCTTGCGGTCGTCACGCTTGGTGTCGGGTCGGGTCAGCGCGCGCCGACCGATCCACGAGTAGGGCTTCTTGTAGCCCACGCACCACTGCATGCCGAGGTCTTCCGGCGTCACCGAGCCATCGGTTTCCTGGCCGATGATGATGAAGCCCTTCTCCGCCCGCAGCACGTGCATGGTCTCGGTGCCGTAAGGCGTCAGGTTGTACTTGGCGCCCTTGTCGAACAGCGCCTTCCACACGTGCATGGCGTAGTTGGCCTGGACGTTGATCTCGTACGACAGCTCGCCGGTGAAGGAGATGCGGAAGATGCGCGCCGGCACGCCGGCGACCTTGGCCTCGCGCCAGTCCATGTAGCCGAAGGCCTCGGCGGAGACGTCGATGTCGGCCAGCTCGGCCAGCAGCTTGCGCGCGTTGGGGCCGGTCACCGTCATCGCCGCCCAGTGGTCGGTGGTGGAGTTGAAGTACACCTCCAGGTCGGGCCACTCGGTCTGGTGCCACATCTCCATCCAGTCGAGCACGCCCGCGGCGCCGCCGGTGGTGGTGGTCATGTGGAAGTGGTTGTCGGCCAGGCAGGCGGTCACGCCGTCGTCCATCACCATGCCGTCGTCCTTGCACATGAGGCCGTAGCGGCACTTGCCGGGCTCGAGCTTGGTCCAGGCGTTGGTGTACAGGCGGTTGAGGAACTCGCGCGCGTCCTTGCCCTGGATCTCGATCTTGCCCAGCGTGGAGGCGTCGAGGATGCCGACGCTCTCGCGCACGGCGCGCGACTCGCGCTGCACGGCGTCATGCATGGACTCGTTGCCGCGCGGGAAGTACCACGGCCGCATCCACTGCCCCACCTCCTCGAACTTCGCGCCCTGCTCCACATGCCAGGCATGCAGCGCGGTGTAGCGACGCGGGTCGAAGAACTCGTTGCAATGACGGCCGGCGATGGCGCCGAAGGTGATCGGGGTGTAGTTGGGCCGGAACACGGTGGTGCCGGTGTCCGGGATCGACTGCTGGGTGACGCGTGCGGCGATCGCCATGCCGTTGATGTTGCCCAGCTTGCCCTGGTCGGTGCCGAAGCCCAGGCCGGTATAGCGCTTGACGTGCTCGATCGCCTCGAAGCCCTCGCGCGTGGCCAGCTCGATACCGGCGGCGGTGACGTCGTTCTGCTGGTCGACGAACTGCTTGGGCGCACGCATCGCCGGCTTGGTGTGCGGCACCTGGTACAGCGCCACCGGCTTGCCTTCACGCACCGGCGCCACCACCGGCAGGGTGAAGGTGCTGGCCGTGAGGCCGGTCTCGGCCGCGGCGCGCACGCCATTCTCGAAGCCGTCGGCGAGCGCATCGCGCAGCGTCCAGCGGCCATTGACGCCGCCGACCGGGATCTGGCCCGGCACGCCACCGGAGACGAAGCCCAGCAGGTCCTCGCGCCACACCGGGCGGCGGCCGGTGTGCGCGGCGAGGTGGACGACCGGGCTGTAGCCGCCCGAGCTGGCGATGGTGTCGCAGGCCAGCTCCTGGGTGCTGCCCCTGACGCTGAAGCCCTTGATGTCGATCGCGGCCACCACGGCGGTGTTGACGCGCTTCTTGCCCTGCGCCTCGATCACCGCGCTGCCGGTGATGATGCGGATGTTGCGCGAACGCGCCGCCGCGACCAGTTCGCCGTCGGGCGTGTCACGCGCATCGACGATGGCCACCACCTCGCGCCCGGCGTCGTGCCAGTCGAGCGCGGCACGGTAGGCGTGGTCGTTGGTGGTCGACAGCACCAGGCGCTGGCCCGGCACCACGCCGTAGCGGCGGATGTAGGTCGATACCGCGCCGGCGACCAGGTTGCCCGGCACGTCGTTGCGGGCATACACCAGCGGGCGCTCATGCGTGCCGGTGGCGAGCACGACGCGGCCGGCGCGCACCTTGTGCATGCGGGCACGGGACTGGCGGCGGCCGTTGGCCAGCGGCGCGAGATCGGCCAGGTGCTCGGTGCGGCGCTCGTGCAGGGTCACGAAGTTGTGGTCGTGGTAGCCATTGGCGGTGGTGCGCGGCAGCAGCAGCACGTCGGGCAGCGCGGCCAGCTCGGCCAGCACCTTGGCCACCCACTCTTCGGCCGGCTTGCCGTCGATCTGCTCGCGGCTGTCGAGCAGCGAGCCGCCCATCTCCTCCTGCTCGTCGCACAGGATCACGCGCGCACCGCTGCGGGCCGCGGCCAGCGCGGCGGCAAGCCCCGCCGGACCGGCACCGACCACCAGCACGTCGCAGTGATGGTTCATGTGGTCGTAGATGTCCGGGTCCTTCTCGACCGGGCTGCGGCCCAGGCCGGCGGCCTTGCGGATGTACTGCTCGTACTTCGGCCACGCCGAGGCCGGCGACATGAAGGTCTTGTAGTAGAAGCCCGGCGGCATGAACTGGCCGCCGAGCTGGCCGATCACGCCCATCAGGTCGCGGTTGACGTTGGGCCAGCCGTTGGTGCTCTTGGCCACCAGGCCGTCGTACAAGGCCTGCTGGGTGGCGCGCACGTTGGGCACCTGGCCGGCTTCGGTGGCACCGAGCTGGACGATGGCGTTGGGCTCGTCGGCGCCGGCGGTGACCAGGCCGCGCGGACGGGCGTACTTGAAGCTGCGGTTGAGCACATCGACGCCGTTGGCGAGCAGCGCCGAGGCCAGTGTGTCGCCGGCGTAGCCCTGGTAGCTGACGCCGTTGAAGGTGAAGCGCAGCGGACGCTTGCGGTCGATGCGGCCGCCGGTGCCGAGACGGTTGCGTTGGCTCATTTTGCCGCTCCCTGGTTGGAGGCCTGTGCCTTGCGCGATTCGGCGGTGACCGACGGCTGCTGGCCAGGCTTGTAGGTTTCGAGGATCTCGTAGCTGACGGTGTCGCGCGTGACGTTGAAGAACTTGCGGCAGCCGGCGGCGTGGAACCACTGCTCGTGGTGCAGGCCGCGCGGGTTCTTGCGGAAGAACAGGTAATTGCCCCAGTCCTCGTCACTGGTGTGCTCCGGGTCGGCCGGGCGCGCGATGTGCGCCTCGCCCTTGGGCCGGAACTCCTCTTCCTCGCGATATTCGTCGCAGTGGGGGCAGTAGATGTGCAGCATGGTGTCCTGCTCCTGTCAGTGCGCGACGCCGGCAGCGCCGTGCTCGTCGATGAGTTTTCCGGAGATGAAGCGGTCGATCGTGAACGGTGCGGCGAGCGGATGCGCCTTGCCGTCGGCGAGCGTGGCCGCGAACACGTGGCCCGAGCCCGGGGTGGCCTTGAAGCCGCCGGTGCCCCAGCCGCAGTTGAAGAACAGGCCACCGACCGGGGTGGCCGAGATGATCGGGCAGGCGTCGGGGGTGGTATCGACGATGCCGCCCCACTGTCGGTTCATGCGCACCCGCGAGAAGATCGGGAACAGCTCGACGATCGCCTGCAGGGTGTGCTCGATCGTCGGGTAGCTGCCGCGCTGGCCGTAGCCGTTGTAGCCGTCGATGCCGGCGCCGATGACGAGGTCGCCCTTGTCCGACTGGCTGATGTAGCCATGGACGTGGTTGGACATCACCACGGTGTCGAGGATGGGCTTCATCGGCTCGGACACCAGGGCCTGCAGCGGGTGGGATTCCACCGGCAGCTTGAAGCCGGCCATCTTCGCCAGCACGCCCGAGTTGCCGGCGGTGACGACGCCGATGGTCTTGCCGCCGATGAAGCCGCGGTTGGTCTCGACACCGAGCACCTTGCCGCCGCTGATGCGGAAACCGGTGACTTCGGTCTGCTGCAGCAGGTCCACGCCGAGCGCATCGGCGCCGCGGGCGAAGCCCCAGGCCACCGCGTCGTGGCGGGCGACGCCGGCACGCGGCTGCCAGGACGCGCCCAGCACCGGATAGCGGCGGCTGGCCGAGCAGTCCATGTGCGGCACGATCTCCTGGATCTGCTTGACGTCGAGCACCTCGCCGTCGATGCCGTTCAAACGGTTGGCATTGACGCGGCGGTGGATGTCGCGCATGTCCTGCAGGGTGTGGCCGAGGTTCATCACGCCGCGCTGCGAGAACATGACGTTGTAGTTGAGGTCCTGGGACAGGCCCTCCCACAGCTTCATCGCGTGCTCGTACAGCCAGGCCGCCTCGTCCCACAGGTAGTTCGAGCGCACGATGGTGGTGTTGCGCGCGGTGTTGCCGCCGCCCAGCCAGCCCTTCTCGATCACCGCGACATTGGTGATGCCGTGCACCTTGGCCAGGTAGTAGGCGGTGGCCAGCCCATGCCCGCCGCCGCCGACGACGATGACGTCGTACTCGTGCTTGGGCACCGGGTTGCGCCACATGCGCTGCCAGTTCTCGTGGTGGCTGAGGCCGTGCTTGACGAGCCCGAAGCCGGAATAGTGTTGCATGACGATCTCCTTGTGCGGTCCAGGCCTGTGCTCAGCACTCGACAACATTCACGGCTAGCCCGCCGCGGGATGTTTCCTTGTATTTGTCCTTCATGTCGCGGCCGGTGTCGCGCATGGTCTTGATGACCTTGTCGAGCGACACGAAATGCTTGCCATCGCCTCTCAGGGCCATGCGCGCGGCGTTGATCGCCTTGATCGCGCCCATCGCGTTGCGCTCGATGCAGGGCACCTGGACGAGACCGCCGACCGGGTCGCAGGTCAGGCCGAGGTTGTGCTCCATGCCGATCTCGGCGGCGTTCTCGACCTGTTCCGGCGTGCCGCCCAGCACCTCGGCGAGCGCCCCGGCGGCCATCGAGCAGGCGACGCCGACCTCGCCCTGGCAGCCCACTTCGGCGCCGGAAATGGAGGCGTTCTCCTTGAACAGGATGCCGATCGCGGCCGCCGTCAGCAGGAAGCGCACCACGCCGTCCTCGTTGGCGCCGGACACGAAGCGGTAGTAGTAGTGCAGCACCGCCGGGATGATGCCGGCCGCGCCATTGGTGGGCGCGGTGACGATGCGCCCGCCGGCGGCGTTCTCTTCATTGACCGCCAGCGCATACAGGTTGACCCAGTCCATGGTGGTGAGCGGGTCGCGCAGCGCGGCCTCGGGGGCGCTCGACAGGCTGCGGTAGAGCTCGGCCGCGCGGCGGCGCACCTTCATGCCGCCGGGCAGCACGCCCTCGACCTCGCAGCCGCGGCGCACGCAGGCCTGCATCACCTTCCAGATGTGCAGCAGGCCGTTGCGCGTCTCGGCCTCGCTGCGCCAGGCCTTCTCGTTCTCCAGCATCAGGCGGCTGATGGAGAGCTCGTTGACCGCGCACTGCGTCAGCAGCTGGTCGCCGTTGCGGAAGGGATAGGGCAGCTCGGTCGTGTCCTGCACGATGCGGTCGGCACCGGCCGCTTCCTCATTGACGACGAAGCCGCCGCCGACCGAGTAATACACCCGGTTCGCCAGCTCCACCTCCTGTTCCCCGTAGGCGATCAGGCGCATGCCGTTGGGGTGGTAAGGCAGGCTCTGGCGGCGCAGGAAGACGAGATCGGTCTTCTCCACGAAATCCACCGCCTGCATGCCGAGCAGGGACAGCTTGCGCGTCTCGCGGATGCGGGCGAGCCGCTCGTCGATGCTGTCCGGATCGATGAGGTCGGGGGCCTCGCCCTCGAGGCCGAGCATCACCGCCTTGTCGCTGCCGTGGCCCTTGCCGGTGGCGCCGAGCGAGCCGTACAGCTCGGCGCGCACACGGCGCACCTGGGCCAGCACGCCTTCCTCCTGCAGCCGGGTGACGAAGGTCAGCGCGGCGCGCATCGGTCCCACGGTGTGGGAACTCGACGGCCCGATGCCGACCTTGAACATCTCGAATACGCTGATGGCCATCGTCGTTCTCCTGGCGCGGCGATCAGCGGCTGGCGGGATAGACGGGGAAGCGGGCGCACAGCGCGGACGCCTTCTCGCGCACCGCGGCGATCACCGACGCGTCGTCGATGTTGTCGAGCACGTCGCAGATCCAGTGCGTCAGTTCCTTCGCCTCGGCCTCCTTGAAACCGCGGCTGGTGATCGCCGGCGTGCCGATGCGAATGCCGCTGGTGACGAAGGGCGACTGCGGGTCGTTGGGCACGGCGTTCTTGTTCACCGTGATATGCGCGGCGCCGAGCGCGGCGTCGGCGGCCTTGCCGGTGATGCCCTTGGCGACCAGGTCGACCAGGAAGAGGTGGTCGTCGGTGCCGCCGGAGACGATCTTGTAGCCGCGCTCGATGAACTCGCCCGCCATCGCCCGCGCATTCTTCAGCACCTGCTCCTGGTAGGCCTTGAACTCGGGCTGCAGCGCTTCCTTCAACGCCACGGCCTTGGCGGCGATGACGTGCATCAGCGGGCCGCCCTGGATGCCGGGGAAGACAATCGCGTTGAGCTTCTTTTCCAGATCCGGGTTGGAGCGCGCCAGGATCAGGCCGCCACGCGGGCCGCGCAGGGTCTTGTGAGTGGTGGTAGTGACGACGTCGGCGAAAGGCACCGGGTTGGGGTAGAGGCCGGCCGCGACCAGGCCGGCGACGTGTGCCATATCCACGAACAGGTAGGCACCGACGGCATCCGCGATGTCACGGAAACGCTTCCAGTCGATGATGCGCGAGTAGGCCGAGAAGCCGGCGACGATCATCTTGGGCTTGTGCTCGCGCGCCAGCGCTTCGACCTGGTCGTAGTCGATCTCGCCGGTGGCCTCGTTGAGGCCGTACTGCACGGCCTTGTAGATCTTGCCCGAGAAGTTGACCTTGGCGCCGTGGGTCAGGTGGCCGCCATGGGCCAGGCTCATGCCCAGCACGGTGTCGTGCGGCTCGAGCAGCGCCATGTACACCGCGGCATTGGCCTGCGAGCCCGAGTGCGGCTGCACGTTGGCGAAGTCGGCACCGAACAGCGCCTTGGCACGGTCGATCGCCAGCTGCTCGACCACATCGACATGCTCGCAGCCGCCGTAGTAGCGCTTGCCGGGATAGCCCTCGGCGTACTTGTTGGTCAGCACGCTGCCCTGCGCCTCGAGCACGCGCGGGCTGGTGTAGTTCTCGGAAGCGATCAGTTCGATGTGCGATTCCTGGCGCGCGAATTCCGCGTCCATCGCGGCCTTGAGCTCGTCGTCGAAACCTGCGATGCGGTCGGTCATGGCAAACATGTCGGGTTGTCTCCTGGTTGGTATGGGTTTCCGCCTGCGGGGCGGCAGGTGCGTCGAATCGCGACCTGTTGGAGACGGATCTTAGGAACATCGCCCCGTGCCCTTTTGCCTGTATCCGTCACCCGTTTGTCCGAGAGAGACCGATGCAGCACCACTTTTCCGGAAGCGACATGCGGTGTCGGTTTTGCCATCCGGGGGTGCGTATAAAGTCTGTAAATGTACGCATCACAAGCCTGCACAAGCTTGCACAAATCGCCGCAACGCCATTTACACCGCGTCCCTAGTCTCCGTATCGACCGCAAGGTCACGCACACATAGGAGACACTCATGAGCACCACTACGATAAAGCGGCCGACGCTCGGCCTGGCCCTGCTGCCCATCGTCCTGACCCTGGGCGTGCTGGGCATCCAGCTCTTCCACTTCAAGGACTTCACGCCCCACATCCCGCTCGCCTTCGGCCTGGCCATCACCGCGGCCCTGGGCTGGCTGCAGGGCCACCGCTGGCAGGACATGGAAGCCGGCGCCCTGCGCGTGGTCACGATCGGCCTGCAGTCGGTCGCCATCCTGATGGTGGTGGGCATGATCATCGGCACCTGGATCGCCAGCGGCACCGTGCCCTACATGATCCACGCCGGCCTGCAGTTGCTCACCCCGGCCTGGTTCCTCGCCGCCGGCATGCTGCTGTGCGCGGTGGTGTCGGTGTCGCTCGGCACCTCCTGGGGCACGACCGGCACCGTCGGCCTGGCGCTGATGGGCATCGGCGCCGGCTTCGACATCCCCATGTACTGGACCGCGGGCGCGGTCGTGTCGGGCGCCTTCTTCGGCGACAAGGTCTCGCCGCTGTCCGACACGACCAACCTCGCCCCTGCGGTGACCGGCACCAACCTGTTCGACCATATCCGCAACATGATGCCGACCACCGTGCCGGCGATGCTGATCGCCTTCGTCATCTACCTGGTGGCGGGCTACAGCCTGATCGACGGTCGCCCGGTGGACTTCGCCAAGATCACCGCCATCACCCAGGGCATCGAAAGCCAGTTCACCCTGAGCTGGATCGTGCTGCTGCCCGCCGCACTGGTGCTGGTGCTGGCGCTGAACAAGATGCCGGCCATTCCCTCGCTGTTCGCCGGCGCCGTGGCCGGCGGCGTGGTCGCCCTCTTCGTCCAGGGTGCCGGGCTGCATGAGGTCTTCACCTACATGCACAGCGGCTTCAAGCTGGAGTCGGGCATCACCGAGATCGACAAGCTGCTGAACCGCGGCGGCATCGAATCGATGACCTGGGTCATCACCCTGGTGCTGATCGCGCTCGGCTTCGGCGGCGCGCTCGAGCACACCCGCTGCCTCGAAGTCATTGTCGAGGCGCTGCTCAAGCGCACCCGCAGCTTCGGTTCGATGCAGGCGGCCGCCACCGGCACCGCCGTGGCCACCAACCTGGTCGCCGGCGACCCCTACCTGTCGATCGCGCTGCCGGGCCGCATGTTCGCGCCGACCTACCGCGGCAAGGGCTACTCGACGCTGAACCTGTCGCGCGCGGTGGAAGAAGGCGGCACCCTGGTATCGCCGCTGGTGCCCTGGAACGCCGGTGGCGCGATCGTCATCACCGCGCTCGGCCTGGGCATCTCGGACGGCCAGTTCGAGAACCTGCTGTACATTCCGCTCGCCTTCGCGTGCTGGATGTCCCCGGTGATCGGCATCGCTTATGCTTACCTGGGTTGGTTCTCTCCCAAGGCGAGCGCCGCCGAGCAGCAACGCTGGCGCGACCTGGGCGAAGCCATCCAGACCATCGACACGAACCCTGGCGTGAGGCTGCAACCCAGCTACGCTGCCAGTTGATCCGCCGTCGGCGGCCCGGGGCCAGCTGCCCCGCGGCCGCGCGGCCGCGGAGCGGAGCACAAGGCGCGGCATGAGCACCAGCGAGCAGTCCAAGACCCCACTCCTGAGCGCACCCTCTGGAAGCAGGCCCTTCAACAGCAGCCTGCGCCACAGCAACCAGGCCTATCTGCGGGCCCGCCAGAGCGACAGCGACCACCCGCCGATCAGCCGGCGCATCGCCTTCGTGCTGCTCGAGCACTTCTCGATGATGGCCTTCACCGGCGCGGTGGACGCCATCGTCACCGCCAACCTGCTGAGTCGCAACCCGCTCTACCGCTTCCAGGCCATCAGCCTCGAGGGCGGCGCCGTCCTCAGCGACCTCGGCATCAGCATCGCGGCCGATGCCGAACTGCAGGCGCTCGACGCCACCGAGCTCGACATGCTGATCGTCTGCGGCGGCTATCGCTCCGACCTCAATCCGCCGCGCGCCGTCCTCGACCGCCTGAAAGCCATCGCACGCAAGGGCGCTACGATGGGCGCGCTGTGGAACGGCAGTTGCGTGCTGGCCAAGGCCGGCCTGCTCGACGGCTACGCGTGCACGGTGCACCCCGAGAGCCGGGCCGGGCTGGAGGAGGACTGCCCGCGCGTCAAGCTGCTGCCGACGCCCTTCGTCATCGACCGCGACCGCATCTCCTCGGCCGGCGCCAACAGCGCGCTGGGCATGATGCTGGCCGTGATCCGCCATCAGCACGGCGACGACGTGGTGCGCGGCATCGAGGAGATCCTCGCCTGCGACCGCGGCCCGGAGGACATCCCCGACCGCCCGATGCCGGTACTCGAAGGCAGTGCGGCCCTGCCCGACGCCTTGCGCGCCATCCTCAAGCTGATGGAAAGCAACATCGAGGAGCCGCTCGCCATCGACGACCTCGCCCATTACGCGCAGGTTTCGCGGCGCCAGATCGACCGCCTCTTCCACCGCTACATGAAGAGCACGCCGTCGCGCTACTACCTGGAGCTGCGCATCACCCGCGCCCGCCGCCTGCTGCTGCAGACCAATGCGCCGATCACCAGCATCGCCATTGCCTGCGGCTTTACCGGCGCGCCGCACTTCAGCCGCTGCTACCGCGACTTCTTCGGCGTGTCGCCGTCCAAGGCGCGCTCGACCCAGCGCCTGTAGGCGCGACCCGGGCGCCGCCGCTCAGCCCGGCGGGGTCGCCGCGGCCAAATCGCGGGCGCGCGCCAGGTCGGCCGCGAAGCGGGCCGACAAGTCGGCGAGCAGCGCGCGACACGCCGCCGGTTCGTCCGCCGCCGCCCTGCCTTCGAGCGTCCGCAGGCAGCGGCCGCAGGTATTCAGCCCAAGCAGCTCGCAACTGCCGGCCAGCTTGTGCGCGATCGCCTCGGCCTCATAGAGATCCTCGCGCTGCAAGGCCTCGGCCAGTTGCACGAGGGCAGGGTCCGTCTGCGACTCGAGTTGCGCGAGCAGCGCCAGCAGCCGCGCCGGGCCGAACACCGACGCGTGGGTGGCGAGCAGGCGGCGGTCGATGTCGCCCGCCGGCACCTCGGCCGCGGCTGCCAGCGACGCGCCCGCGCTGCGCGTGACGCTGGCCAGGGTCTGGCGCAGGGTCTCGAGCCGGATCGGCTTGGCCACCACCGCGTCCATGCCGCTGTCGAGGTAATGGCGGATGTCCTCCGGCGCCACGCTGGCGGTCAGCGCCACGATCGGCGTGCCCGCGTTCAGGTTGTCGGTGTCGCCGCGGATCCGGCGTGCGACCTCCGCCCCGCTCATGCCGGGCAGGTGCATGTCCATCAGGATGGCGTCGAAGCCCTGCTGCCGGCACAGCGCGAGGGCCTGCTGGCCGTTCTCGGCGCTGAACACCAGGTGGCCGACGTTCTCCAGCAGGCCGACCAGCACCTCGCGGTTGATGGCGACATCCTCCACCAGCAGCAGGCTCAGGCTGGGCCACGCCGGGGCGGCGCTCGCATCCGCCGTCGCGCCGTCGGCCGCGACCTCGATGACATCTGGCGCACACTGCAAGGGCAGCTCGAACCAGAACCGGCTGCCCACGCCCGGCGTGCTCGACACCTCGAGCGTGCCACCCATGCTCTCGACCAGCTTGCGGCAGATGGCCAGGCCCAGGCCGGTGCCGCCGAAGCGGCGGGTGATGCTCTCGTCCGCCTGGGTGAAGCGCTCGAAGATGCGCTCGAGCTGCGCCGCCTCGATGCCGATGCCCTGGTCCTCGACCTCGAAGCGCAGCCGCCCGCCCTCCTCCCCGGGAGCCGGGCGCACGCGCAGCGTGACCTGCCCCGCGGCGGTGAATTTGATCGCGTTCGCGAGCAGGTTGGCGATAACCTGGCGCAGGCCGCCGACGCTGCCACACCAGGCATCCGGCAAGGCGGCGTCCACCTCGGCCACCAGTGCCAGCCCCTTCTGCCGGGCAGCTACGTCGACCAGTTGCCGTTGGCCGTCCACCAGTTGCCGCAACGAGAAGCCGACCGACTCCGGCAGGTAGGCGCCCTCCTCCAGCCGCGCGTAGTCCAGCACCTGGTTCAAGGTCGCCAGCAGCGCCTCGCCGGACTGGTGCAGCAGCTCCAGTTGCGCCCCGATCGCCGCCGGCAGGCGGCGCTGGCGCAGGAGCTGGATCATCCCCAGCATGCCGTTCATCGGCGTGCGGATCTCGTGGCTCATGGTGGCGAGGAACTGCGACTTGGCCTGGTTGGCGGCCTCCGCCGCCTCCTTCGCCGCACGCAGGCTGCGGGTGCGCTTCTCGACCCGGTCCCGGAGCTGGTCACGGCTGGCGACGAGCTGCTCCTGCACGCGCTGGCGGCGGGCCATCTCCTGGCGGATGGCGAGCTGCATGTCATTGACCGCAGCCACCACCGCATCGAGTTCGTCCGGGGTCGTGGTCGGGGTGCGCGCCAGCGCCAGGGGCGCATCGAACTGCCCCTCGCCCAACTGGCGGGCGTGGCGCGCCATGCTCTCGAGGTGGCGGGTGACCAGCCACTGGAAGATCACCACCAGCACCCCGGCAATCATCAGGATGGTCAGCGACTGGCTGAGGAAGATGGTGAGGCCGCTCCAGCCGAGCCGTGCCGCCACCGCGTCGAGGTCGATCTGCACCACCAGCCGGCCGAGCTCGCGCACGCCGTCGGGCGCGGCGTGGCTGAGGACGAAGGCATGCTCGCGGGTCGACACCGGCGGCGCCCGACCGGGCAGACGCACGTCGCCGATCTGAGTGGCCTCTGCGCCCTGCAGGCGCAGGCCGCCGACGTCGGGGATGAACAGGATGCCCTGCATCTGCAGGCGCAACTGCTCGTCGTCTACGTCCCACAGGCTGCGTGCAAGGCTGGCGACATAGCCGCTGCGGATCAGTTCGAGGCGCTGATCGATCTGGCGCATCTCGCGCTGGTACTCGATGCCCACCTGCAGCACGGTCGACAGCAGCGCAAAGCCCAGGCTGCAGGCCAGCACGTACATCGTCAGCCGATGCGCGAGCGGATGCTCCTGGCGGTAGCCGGGCAACTGGCGCAGGTACTGCCGGAGCCAGGGTCTAATCGCCATGGTCCGCCGCCAGCGGCTCGGCCAGGTAGCGCTCGGCCAGTTGCCGGGCACGGCGCTCGATGCTGCCGTCGGCATGCAGGGCGGCGAGGCGCCGATCGATCTCGGGCAGCAGGGCCTCGAGCGCCGATCCCCGGCGTACCGCGACGTGGTAGTACTCGGTGACCAGGGCCTGCGGTAGTGCCATCACACGCTCGTCGTAGCCCAGGCGACGACTTTGCAGGCGCCCGCTGTCGCGCCCGATCGGCATGAAGTCGATGCGCCCGAGCACGAGCTTGCGCACGTTCTGGCGACCGGTCGACACCCGCTCGACCCTCAGCGCCGTCTCGGCGAAGCGGTCGAAGCGCTCACCGAAGCTGTCGCCGAGCAGCAGGCCGACGGTGCGCCCGCGCAGGTCGTCCCAGTCGTCGAAGGCAAAGGGGCGATCGCGGCGCACGAACAGCACGATCGGATCGGCGACGACGTACTGGCCGGAAAAGGTGAACTGCCGCTCGCGCTCGCGGTTGCGGTAGGCAGCGACCACGATGTCCGCCCGCCCCGCGCCTACTTCGAGCAGGCAGCGCTTCCAGTTGCCGAAGGCCTCGAGGCGCACGCGCAGGCCCAGCTCACCGAACAGTTCCCGCACCAGCGTGGGCGCCAGCCCGCGCAGCTCGCCCTCGGCCACCCAGGACACCGGCGGATAGGCGGGGTGGCCACAGGCGATCAGTTCGCGCGCGGTGGCCGGCACCGCGGCTAAAGACAGCAGCAGCGCGCACAGCAGACGCTTCATGCGCGCGGGCGCGCCGAGGGGTTGAAGCGGTAGCCCGCCCCGTGCACGGTGAGGATGATCTTTGGGTTGGCCGCGTCGTCATGCAGCTTGCGCCGCAGGCGGCCGACCAGCACGTCGACCGTGCGGTCGCTCGGCACCCATTCCCGGTTGCGGATCTGGTCCAGCAGGGCGTCGCGGCTCATGGTCTGCCCCGGATGGGCGAGGAAGGCACGCAGGAGCTGGAACTCGCCTTCGGTCAGCGCCGTGACCGCGCCATCGGCGTGGGCGAGCTGGCGAGCGTCTTCGTGCAGCACTGCGCCCTCGCACACGGGCACGGCCAGCGGCGCAGGCACCGCCGGCGTGGCGGATGCGACTGCATCGACCTGGCGCACGCGCCGAATCAGGTTTTTCGCCCGCGCCAGGATCTCGCGCGGATTGAAGGGCTTGGTGACGTATTCGTCCGCCCCGCACTCGAGGCCGATGATGCGCTCGACCTCGTCCTGCCGCCCGGACACCAGGATGATGCCGACCTCGGAGCGCACCCGCAGCTCGCGCGTCAGCGTGAGCCCGTCCTTGCGCGGCAGGCGGATATCGAGCAGCACCAGGTCGACCGCTTCGGCCGCCAGCTGCTGCTCGGCCTCCTCGGCGGTGCCGGCTTCGCGAACCTCATACCCCTCGGCAGCGAAGTAATTCACCAGGCAACTTCGGGTGACAGCATCGTCGTCGACGACAAGAACCTTTGCATCAAGCGGCATGCACATTCACTCGGTCAGGCGGCGACTCACTCGCCGGCTCGGGGCAGGCGCGGAGCCGGCCGCCCTGAGGCTGCTTCCGGTGCGCCGTATGGTGGCCAAGCTAACACGGCCGATCGTGCGGAGTTTGCCCGTTCCGGACACCGGATTGCCTGGCTCCGCCATCCGCGTGACGGGCACGGTGGCGGAAAGCTCGGCGAATAATTGCTCCTCGAAGCATCAATGCAGCTCGATTACTGATTGGACGTCATTTATCCGCATCCTTAATCTTTGAACTGCCTGAGGGCAATGCCCGAACCGGCCAGCGCAAGACAGCGGTTCCCGGAAACTTGATATCCACCCCTAAAGGAGTACGAAAGATGTCCAACGATCTGCAGAGCATGCTCGACCAAGCCTTCGCCCAAGCCACCAAGCTCTACCAGGAGCGCGGCTTCCAGCGCCGTGTCGGTTTCGGCAAGCGCCCCGCCCTGGTGAGCGTCGACCTCGCCAATGCCTGGACCCGCCCGGGCAACCCCTTCACCTGCGAGAAGATCGACGAGGAGATCATCCCCGGCATGCAGCGCCTGCTCGCCGCCTTCCGCGAGCGCGGCTTCCCGGTCGTGCATGTGACCACCTGCTACCAGGTCAATGACCGCAGCAACCCCAACACCGACATGGGCCTGTGGCACAACAAGATCCCGGTCGACGTCGTCGCCCAGGCCGACGAGAACCTGTGGGCGATCGACTCGCGCATCGCGCCGATCGAAGGCGAGCAGGTCCTGATCAAGAAGCACGCCAGCTCCTTCCAGGGCACCTACCTGGCCGGCTTCCTGCGCGCCGCCGGGGTCGACACCGTGCTGGTGACCGGCGTCACCGCCTCGGCCTGCGTCCGCACCACCGTGTGCGACGCGATGGCCGAAGGCTTCCGCCCGATCGCCGTGCGCGAATGCATCGGTGACCGCATCCCCGGCGCCGTGGCCTGGAACCTGTTCGACATCGACGCCAAGTTCGGCGACGTGGAGTCGGTCGATCGCTGCGTCGAGTACGTGATGAGCGTCGGCCGCGAAACGGCTGCGCCCAAGAGTGCCGCACAGAAGCCGGCCCTCGAGACCGCCTGATCAGCGCCCCCGCGGCCACGGGGCAACTGCACTGTGGCCGTAACGTCGACGTTTCGAGCATGGGCTCAGGTCGCAGTGCGGACCTGAGCCCATCAAGCTTGACAGGCCTGGGACGAGCCGGAAACATCGGAGCCCCTCCTACTCCAGCGCCGGACTCCGCCATGGGCAGCCAAATCCGCTTCGACCTGCGCCACCTGCGCGCCTTCATTGCGGTCGCGGAGTCGCTGCACTTCAAGAAAGCCTCCGAGGCGCTGTTCATCACCCAGCCGGCGCTGAGCCGCCTGATCAAGTCGCTGGAGGACGAGGTCGGTGCCGAGTTGTTCTCGCGCACCACCCGCCAGGTCACGCTGTCCGAGGCGGGCAGGCTGTTCCTGGCCGAGTGCCAGCAGGCCTTCACGCACATCCAGCGCGGGGTCCAGCTCGCGCAGCGGGCCGCGCGGGGCGACATCGGCCGCATTTCGATCGCCTACAACGATTTTTCGATCAACAGCGCGCTGCCCCACCTGCTCGAGGTGTTCAAGGAACAGCAGCCTGCGGTCACCATCGATCTGACCTACATGCCCTCGCACGTCCAGGTCGAGGCCCTCCGCAACGGCGAGATCGACGTCGGCTTCCTGTTCGGCCCCCTGCACGAGGACGGCATCGACACCCTCAGCCTGTCGACCGAGCGCACCGTGGTGCTGCTGCCGAAGAAGCACAAGCTGGCGCACCGGCGCTCGATCAGGATGGAAGACCTGCGCGACGAGAAATTCATCATCGGCTCGGAGAGCGGCTGGAAGTCCTTCCGCTCCTTCGTCTTCGACCTGTGCCTGAAGTCGGGCTACATCCCGCAGGTGGTGCAGGAGGCGACCAGCAGCACCGGCATCCTGAGCCTGGTGGCGGCCAACATGGGGATCTCGCTGTATTCGGAATCGGTGCGCAACTTCATCCGCAAGGACATCGCGATCGTGCCGGTGGACAGCACGCACGCTGCCATCGAGACCGTGGCGGCCTGGAGCGCGGCCTACCAGAGCCCGAGCCTCCGCCTCTTCCAGCACACCATGGCGCAGGAGCTGGCACGGCTGCGGCTCGCCCCCCAGGGCGCCGAGCCGGCCGCCTGAGTGCCGGGCCGTCGCCGCCTTGAAACGACGGCGCCCCGCGTTGCGGGGCGCCGTCTGGTCGAGGCCTCAGCGCTTCAGCGCGTCGTCACAGGTCTTCCCGGCGGTCGAAGTCGTGGCCGAGCTGGCTGGTGGGCAGGCGGCGGAAGCCCGATTCGGCGGTGTAGGTCCAGTTGTGGCCCATGGTGGTGGCCAGGTAGCGGTCGCTGTAGCCCGAGGTGATCTCGGCCTGCTTGTAGCGCGGCAGCACCCACACCCACATCAGCAGCAGATACAGGCTGAAGCCGAGCACCAGGCCGACGACGAAGGCCCACGAGCCCGAGTAGAAGGCCGCGCCGCCCGCGATCAGCCAGGCCAGCACGCCCGCCGGATTGACGCCGCCCAGGAAGCGGAACTGGCCATGGGCCTCGTACAGCTCCGGCACGTTGAGGCGGCGGCGACGGATCACGAAATAGTCCGCCACCATGATGCCGCCGATGGCCGACAGGAAGGAGCCGTAGGAGAACAGGAAGCTGAACAGGTTATCCAGAATCAGCCAGGGCATGGACAGCGTGCCGATGATGCCGGCCAGTACGACCGCGCTGCGGTAGCCGATCCAGGGTGCGCCGGCATTGACGAAGGTGAGCGCCGCCGGGATCAGGTTGGCCGCGTTGTTGGTGGACCACTGCGCCAGCACCACCATGACCAGCAGCACGATCAGCGACAGGCCGGTGGCGCTGCCCTGGATCACCGTGATCGGATCCCAGTTGCCGGCGGCAATGAAGGCCGCCGCGCCGATGACGGCGACCCAGGTCTGGGTGATCGGCAGGGCGACCAGTTGGGCGAGGAAGACGCGGCGGTTGCGCTTGGCGAAGCTGCGCGTGTTCTCATCGAGCTTGAGGAAGCGGGTGATGTTGGGAATGTCGATCGCCAGCGTCGACCAGAAAGCCATGTTGGCGAGGAACAGGGTCAGCACCGTCGCCTCCTTGCCGCCCACCCAGTTCCAGATGTTGAGGCCCTGCGTCTGCGCCATCACGTCGAGCGTGTAGTACATCCAGATCGAGATCGCGATGATGGCGGGCGCGGCGATGTCGGCCAGCCGCTCGACCGCCTTGATGCCGCAGGCGGTGTTCCAGATCTGCACGATGGCGAAGATCGCATACCACAGCGCCCAGTTCGAGAACCCGGTCAGGTACTCGACGATGCCGTTGATGGCGAGCGCGCCGAGATAGGTCTGGATGCCGAACCAGATTGCCGCGACGATGCCGCGGAAGATGGCCGGCAGGTGCGTGCCGGCGGTGCCGAACGGGGCGCGCAGGTAGACCGCGAACGAGAGGCCATGCTCGGTGCCGATGTCCGCGGTCAGCGTCATCAGCAGCGCGAGGCAGACGTTGGCCAGCAGGATGACGGCGACCACCTGCCACAAGGGCAGGGACTGCACGCCCGCCGCGCCAAGCTGGAAGGTGGCGATGATGACGGCGAGTCCGATCCAGATCCACACGAAACCGAGCGTGCCGATCGTGCGCTGCGAGTTGAGGACGGGCAGGATGGACTCTTCCAGCAGGTGGGAGCGGCCCGCAGTCGCCCCCTTCGCAGACGGCAGAGCCGCCGTGTCGACGCTATTCATGATGCAACTCCTTTGTAGTTGTGACGGGTTCAGCTATCGAGAAACCAGCGCGCACGCGTCCTCACCCGGTCTTGCGACCGGGTGAAAACACGCTACGGAGTCAGAGAGTGGGAGGCGTCAGGCCGACGCGGATGCGGGCTCGGCCACGCTCGGGCCGGAGTCCGCCTGGCGCTCGAGACGCATCAGCAAGCGTCGCGACTGGGTGGCCGCGAGGTCGAGGACGAGATCTTCCGAGATGATCACGCCATAGACCTCGCGCGCGCGATCGAGGGTGCAGAAGTCGTCCATGACGTCCTCGAGCACCTTCTGCGCGGGGCGGTCGAGCGGATCGCCATAGCCGCCGCCGCAGGGCGAGTAGTAGCTCATGCCACCGCCGGCCGGCACGCGCAGGTTGGATATCTTCGAGTAGGTCTCGCGCACCGTGCCATCGGGCAGGAAGATCTCGACCCGACCCGCCGCCCCTTCGGTGCCGCCGAAGGCGCCCCAGGGCACGTCGAGGTGACGCTCGGACTCGTGCGTGATCGCGCCGTCCGCCAGCAGGCGCTGCGACTTCACCACGCCGATGCCGCCACGGAACTTGCCGGCGCCGGGCATCACGTCGTCGCGCAGCTCATAGCGGTCGCACACCATCGGCAGGTGCATGCCGAGGTCCTCGATGGGGTTGTTGCGGGTGTTGGCCATCAGGTTGTCGATGGAGTCCGGACCGTCGGAGGCGGGGCGGCCGCCATAGGCGCCCTCGTTGACCTCGAGGAAGACCCAGTAGCCGCCCTCCGGCTTGATCCCCGAGTAGGCCGCGAACGAGATCGCCGCCGAGTTGCCGGCGGTGGCGCGATGCGGCAGCACCGGGCTCAGGGCCTGGATGATGAGGTCGATCATGCGGTTGCACTGGGTGAAGCGGGCCTCGGCCGCGGCCGGGAAGATCGGGTTGAAGATCGAGCCCTTGGGCGCGGTGACCTTGATCGGGCGGAAGGAACCCTCGTTGGGCGGCAGCTTGATCTCGGTCAGCGCGGTGTCGGTCAGCATGGCGCGGAAGGCGCAGTAGCAGGCCGGCTTGGTCGAGCCCTCGAAGGGCACGTTGAAGCCGGTCGGCACCTGGTCGGCCGAGCCGGTGAGGTCGACCTCGACGCTGTCGCCCTGCACCCGCACGCAGACCTTGATCGGCAGCGGCTTGTCGCGGTTGGCGCCGTCATCGTCGAGGAAGCCCTCGGCGAAATACTCGCCGTCGGGGATCTCGGCGATGCGCGCGCGCATCATCGACTCGGTGTAATCCATCAGCTGGTTCGCGGCGCCGAACACCGTCTCCTTGCCATAGGAGTCGAGCAGCTCCTGCATGCGCTGGGCGCCGAGCTGGGCCGAGGCGATCTGGGCGTCGATGTCGTCCTTGGTTTGCTTGGCAGTGCGGCTGTTGTGGCTGATGTACTGCCACAGGCCCTCGTTGCGCTTGCCGCCTTCGTACAGCTTGATGCCGGCGAACAGCATCCCTTCGGCATACACATCGGGGATGTCGATGATGAGCCCCGGCGTGGCCGCGCCGATATCGACGTGGTGCGCGGTGTTGGCGGCAAAGGCCACCAGCTCGCCGCGCCAGAATACCGGCACGACGATGCAAAGGTCGGGGCTGTGGCTGGAGCCGTAGTAGGGGTGGTTATGGATCACCACGTCGCCCTCGTTCCACACCCCGCCCTGCAGGCACTGGCTGATGCCGCGCAGATAGGCGGGAATCGAGCCGATGTGCAGCGGCGAGCCTTCGGATTCGGTCAGGGTGTTGAACTCGGTATCGAAAAGCCCGGCGCCGATATCCTGCGATTCACGGATGATCGACGAGAAGGACATGCGGTACAGCACGTGCGCCATCTCCTGGGCGATGGTGTGCAGGCCGCCGCTGATGACCTGCAGCGTGATCGGATCAACCTTGGCCTGGGTATTGGTATTGGACGAAGTCATTTCATGCACCTCCCTGGACGCGTTGCGCATTGATGTGGATGTTGCCCTTGGCCGACACACGAGCGACGTAGCCCGGCGGCACCAGCGTGGTCGAGTCGTGCTGGACGATGATCGCGGGCCCGGGCAGCTGGTGGCCTGCCTTCAGCCGCTTGCGGTCGTAGCGCGGCGTGGAATAGACCTTCTTGTCGTCAAACAGGGTTGGCCGCTCGTACATCAACGCGCCGTCGATGCTGCTGCCGGCCGCATCTTCGAGCTCCGGCCAGCTCAACGGCAGGGTGCGTGCGAGGCCGATGATGCGGATCGTCACGATCTCCACATCGACCTCATCGAAGGCCCAGCCATAGTCCCGACGGTGCTGCTCCTCGAAGTTCGACTTGATCACCGCCAGGCGCTCGCGATCGAGCACGCCATCCGGGATCTCCGCGCGCAGCTCGAAACCCTGGCCGTGATAGCGGCACTCGGCGATACGGATGAAGCGGCGCGCCTGCTTGAGCACGCTGTCGGCCTCGAGCCGCTCGGCGCACTGCTCGGTGAGCTCGTCGATGACCCGGTTGAGCCTGTCCAGGGCGGGCTGCTCGACGTCCTTCAGCACGGTCGGCACCGAGCGCGTGAACTCATACTGCATGTCGGTGACGAGCAGGCCGATGGCGGCGGTGATGCCGGGGGCCGGCGGGATGATCACCTCGCGCGCCGACACGGCTTCCGCCAGAGCCACGCCATTGAGCGGCCCCGCGCCGCCGTAGGCGGCCAGCGCGAACTTGCGCGGGTCATAGCCCTTCGCCACCGAGTTGGCGCGGATCTCCAGCGACATGTTGGAGTTCATGATGCGCAGGATGCCGAGCGCCGCCTCTTCCACCGTCATGCCCAGCGGCTCGGCGATCCGGGTCCTGATCGCCTCGCGCGCCAGTTCGGCGTCGATGCGCACGCCGCCGCCGAGGAAGTGGTCCGGGTCCAGCCGCCCCAGCACCACCTGGGCGTCGGTCACGGTGGGCTCGGTCCCGCCCTTGCCGTAGCACGCCGGTCCCGGGTAGGCCCCGGCCGAACGCGGTCCGACGCGGAAGGCGCCGCCTTCGTCGATGTAGGCGATCGAGCCGCCGCCCGCGCCCATCGTGGCGAGGTCGATCATCGGCGCCAGGATCGGGTAGGCGCCGACATAGGTGTCGCGCGGGTTCATGATCCGCACCTGGCCGTCGGGAATGGTGCTGAAGTCGGCCGAGGTGCCGCCGATGTCTACGGTGATGATGTTCTTCTCGTCCGACAGCGCACCCGACCAGCGCCCACCCATCACCCCGCCGGCGAGGCCCGACATCAGGATCGACACCGCCTCGCTGGAGCACTTCTCGACCGTCGACACGCCACCGTTGGACTGCATGATGCGCAGGTGGGCCTTGATGCCGGCACCCAGCAGCTTCTGCTCGAGATTCTTGAGGTAGTGCGAGGTCTTGGGCCCGACGTAGGCGTTCATCGCGGTGGTCGAGAAGCGCTCGTACTCGCGGATCACGTTCGCCACCTCGGACGAGCACGACACATAGGCGTCGGGCAGCACCTCGAGGACGATCTCCTTGGCGCGGCGCTCATGCGCGTCATTGAGGAAGGAGTACAGGAAGCAGACGATCACCGACTGGATGCCGCGTTGCTTGAAGACTTCCGCCGCTGCGCGCACCTCCTGTTCGTCCAGCGCGACGGCCACCTCGCCCTGCGGCGGCATGATGCGCTCGCTGATCGCGATGCGGTTGCGGCGCTTGACCAGCGGCCGCGACTGCCAGGGCACGTCGAACTGCAGCGAGAAGTTCTCCGGGCGCTTGTGGCGCCCGATATGCAGGATGTCGCGAAAGCCGCGCGTCGTCAGCATCCCGACCTCGGCGCCGTTGTGCTCGATGGTGATGTTGGTGGCCACCGTCGTGCCATGCACGATCAGGCGCACGTCGCTGGGCGCGATGCCGCCAAGCTGGCAGATCTCGAGGATCCCGCGCAGCACTCCTTCCGACTGGTCCGCTGGCGTGCTGGGGACCTTATGCACGAAGATCCGCTTCCCATCCTCCCGCTCGCCCTCGAGCTCGAGAACGAGATCCGTGAAGGTCCCACCTACATCGACTCCAATCCTTGCCATTGTGCTCTCCATTTAGAACGATCTCTTTACCGCCTTCCGATACAGCAACGGCGACCCGCCCGTCTCGTGATCCCCTCACCCGTCCAGCAGCGCCTGCTCCCTCTCATCGAACCACTCCGTCGACAACGGAGAACATGAGCGCAGGCGCGCTTCGTATTGGCCATGTCATTGTTTGCACTCGGCTCCCCGAGCAATGACGACCTAATCCAGGCAAGGTGACGCAAAACCATTCTAGGCCTGAACTTTTCGCTCATTAGTTTCATTTCTGCTCTCATTAATTACACGAGATCATCAATTCGGGCACTCGCGCACCAGTCGCACCCACACCTGTCGGCGCCAGGACCGGTTCAACCCGCCCCTTTCGTTAAAGGTTTTTCGCAGAAGAGGACGTGAAGCGGACCGTGCCCGACCGACAGCAGAAGCACTCGACAATTAATTAAGCAGATTATGTGCCATGCACAAATACGCGTTAATCCGTAATGATTGAGCGAATTCCTTTCTGCAATGCACATTCTTTGTGCAGATCGAATCCATCACGGTGCATGCAGCTGGATATTCCGCATCATGAAAGCGGCGTACGCGCGAACAGATGACCTGCTGTTCTTTTTCTAGAACAGTGACTTACGCCACATGTCGAGTTAATCGGGCGGTTTCCGTGGACGCTTCAAAGAGTGCCTTTTTCGGCAATTCCTCGGCCCGTCAGCGCGCATCCAGATTCGTAGAAACAACGCAAAAACGCACGGACACTCAGTGCATCCATGCGCGTCAAAAAATTGAAATCTGGAGTTTGATGCGACCGACAGAGAAACGAACTCAGAATATTCGCGGTCGCCACTTGACACTTGAACAGTGCCGACGAATCGAATTCGATCGAATGCCGATGGGCAATACCGATAATTATCAGGCCCGTATCCGATTTCCCTGCCGTCATTACACCGGCGGCAAAGGAGGATGGCCTCGGGACCGCTCAGTTCACTTCACTGTAATCACGCCCGGTGCTTCCCGAAAATAAGGCTCGCATTCGCACCACCGAACCCGAAGCTATTCGACATCACACAATTCACATCGACATCCGAAGCCGTCGATGCCAGCAGCGGCAATTCGGCCAGTTCCGGGTCTGGCGTCTCGATGTTGTGCGATGCCGCCATGAAGCGGTGGCGCATCATCAGCAGGCAGTAGATCGCTTCATGCACGCCCGCGGCACCGAGCGCATGCCCGCTGAGCGCCTTGGTGGAGCTGAACGCCGGCACCGCATCGCCAAAGGCGCGTTGCACGGCCGCGATCTCGATCAGGTCGCCGACCGGGGTGCTGGTGCCGTGGGTGTTGAGATAATCGACCGGCAGCGGGCAGGTCTCGAGCGCCGCGCGCATCGCGCGCAGGGCGCCCTCGCCATTTGGCGCCACCATGTCGGCCCCGTCCCCCGCGGTGCCATAGCCCAGCACCTCGCCGTAGATCTGCGCGCCACGCCGCAAGGCGTGTTCGCGCTCTTCCAGCACCAGCACGCCGGCGCCACCGCTGATGGCAAAGCCGTCCCGATTGCGATCGTAGGGGCGGCTGGCGCGCTCGGGCGTGTCGTTGTAGGCCGTGGTCAGCGCCCCCATCGCGTCGAACATGCAGGTCTGGGTGACATGGATCGCCTCGGCACCACCGGCAAAGACGATGTCCTGCTTGCCGAACTGGATCTGTTCAACGCCATGGCCGATGCAGTGCGCGCTGGTGGCGCAGGCCGAGGAGATCGCATAGTTGAGCCCCTGGATGCCGAAGAAGCTCGACAGGCAGGCCGCGACCGAGCTCGTCATGGTGCGCGGCACCCGGTAAGGCCCGACCTTGCGCACGCCCTGGGCATGCAGAATCGCGTTCGCCTCGACGATGTCCGCGCTGGAGCCGCCCCCCACGCCCATCACGCAGCCGGTGCGCGGGTTCGACACCTGCGCGGGGGTCAGGCCGGCGTCGGCCACGGCGTCGCGCATCGCCAGGTAGGCATAGGCCGAGGCGTCACCCATGAAGCGGCGGTGCTTGCGATCGATGCCATCGAAGTCGGCCTCCACCTTTCCCGAAACGTGGCAACGCAGGCCGGCATCACGGTACTCGGGATTGAAGCCGATCCCCGAACGGCCGTGACGAAGGGCGTCCGCGACCTCGGCCTGGGTGTTACCCAGGCTGGAGACGATTCCCAGCCCTGTCACAACGACTCGACGCATTCCCTTCGCTCCTCGCTTCCACACTCAATGTCGCATCACCCAGCAGACGGATACGAGGCTAACAGAGCACTGATGCGCAATTGATGCAATGTCTGTGATCATTGCTGCTTCCACAGGCATCAATCACACCTGCACCGCAAGCCCTGCGGGCACCTGTTGAAGCTGCCCGGGCGCAACTCGCATGTCGGCCGGGCCGGCCATCCCTGCACCGGCCCGGCTCGGGTGAAAGCCGCGTGATCACGTGCTGGCGGCTGGCCTCAGATGAGCAGGGGCGTCCTGCCGGGCCTCATCGTGCTCGCTCACCTGGAGCTTCACGTTGGGGTCGGGGTTATTGACGAACTTCTCCAGCTCCCGGGTTGCGCTGTCGCGCTTCAACAGACGCCGGATCGTATTGACGATCATCAGCAGGATCACGATCGAGAAGGGAAAGCCGCCGATGATGGTGCCGGTCTGGACCGTATCCACGACTGCGGTACCGCCCAGGGTCAGCAGCACCGTCGTCACCGATGCGATGCTGAAGACCAGGATGACGCGGAAGCAGGCGCCGGCCTTCTTCGGCGCCGACACGAAATCGGCCAGCGCATAGGTGCCCGCATCGAGCGAGGTCACGTAGTAGGTCGCGACCAGCACCGTGGCGACGATCATCAGCACGCTGCCGACGACGGGCATTGCATCGAGCATCACGAACAAGCCGCTCGATACGTCCTGGCCGACCGCAGCCGACACCCCGCGCGCGGTGAGGTCGTCGTAGTAGATCGCCGCCGAGCCGATCACGGCGATCCACACCATGACGATCAGCGACGGGATGATGGTGACGCCGATGACGAACTCACGCAGCGTGCGACCGCGCGAGATGCGGGCGATGAAACCGGCCACGAAGGGCGAGAACGCGATCACCCAGCACCAGATGAAGACCGTCCACCAGCCGTTCCAGCTGTCCTTCCAGGACGCCAGCGCACCAGCCGTGCTCGGCGCGTCCGTCCAGAAGCTCATCGCGGCGAAGTTCATCGCATACGCGCCGAAGGACTCCGTCATGTTGGACAGGATGAACACCGTCGGGCCGAACACGAATACGCCGACGACCAGCACGATGCTCAGGATCGAGTTCGTCTCGCTGAGCAGGCGCATGCCGCGGTTGATGCCGAAGAAGGCCGAGATGGCGGCCACCGTGCCGAAGCCGAGAATGACCACCAGCCAGAGGCTGGGCCCCGAGCTCAGCCCGGTGAAGGCGGTGAGCCCGGACGAGAACTGCATCGCGGCAAAGCCGAAGGAGGTGGCCAGACCAAGAATGGTGGCCATGATCGCCAGCAGCTCGATGACCACCCCGGCGGCGCCCCTGGACCATTTCGGCAGCAGGTCGACGGTGGCTTCGCGGAAGGTGAGCGTCTTGCCGAGGTTGTGGTGCGAGTAGGCGAGGCACACGGCGACGACGCAGTACATGGCCCAGGCCGTGAACCCCCAGTGGAAGTAGGACCACACGAGGCCGTTGCCGGCGACGTTGCTGCCCAGCGTCCGCACCACCGGGCTGTCGTCACGCAGCATGATCGGCTCGGCGACCGACCAGAAGATCAGGCCGATGCCCTGGCCGCAGGCGAAAAGCATCGAGTACCAGGCAAAGTTGCTGTATTCCGGCTTCGCATTGGGGCCACCCAGCCGGACCCGGCTACCCACCTTGCTGAAGATGAGCCAGGCGCACACGGCGACGGCAAAGAGCGAATACAGCACGAACAGCCAGGTGAATCCGCCGGTGACGAAGGTCCGCAGCTCGGAGATGACCGCGGCGACGCCGTCGGGGTTCACGAGCACGGTCACGACGAGCAGGATGATGGCCAGCGGAGGAATGAATTGAATGAGCAACCTGCTCACGTGCGGCAGATCCCGTCCGGTGAACCGGGGAATCGACACCGGCTCGAAACACGTGCCGTCACTCAGGGGCACGTCGTGCTCCACTTTTCTGTTTGTCACTTTGGTCCACCTCTCGATCATCTAGTTTTATGAATCTTGCACATCGGCATGTTGCCGGCGCCCTTGCAGTGCGCGCCGCCAACTCTCCGTGTGGAGCGCACACTTCGACGCGTGCGCCCTGCTCCTCCTGCGAAACATGAACCTCGGCTCATCCGCCGTCTTCGCCACAGATGATTCGATCCACTTATGGATCAATAAATCTTGTCAAGTGCAGTATGAAAACCTCGGAAAGAGGCGACTGTCCTGATATCGCCAGATCCTTTCGTGTTGGCGACATTGATCTGCCGCCTCACCCACGATGCGCGTGGGAACTCAGAAATTCCACCTCAGCTGCAGCGTCGGCGTGTGGCGTGAATAGGTGCCGCCTCCTTCTGCATCGGTCTTGCTGTACCGCGCGTACTCGTGCCGGTAGCCAATATCGAAGTGTGAGTTGATCTTCAGCCACAGGTCGGGCTGGACGAAGACCGTGGTACCGCGTTCTTCGTTATTGAAGTTCACGAGCAGCAACGGTGACCAGGTGAACTGGAACCCGCCGAACTCGAACGGCAGAATCGCGAACGTGCGCCAGAAGAGCGTCTTGACAGCATCGCCCCCGTCGCCGGTGAATCGTGCGCGGCGGGCGTAGAAGTCGGTCTCGAAGAAGCTGAAGCCAGGTACGTCCAGATCGAAGGCGAGACCGAGGTTGTCGGCGCGAAAGTTGGCATAGGATCCACGCTCCAAACGGGCCGCCAGGTTCACATCCTTGATGATGCCGAACGAGAGGTCCTTCCCGCTGATCCGGGACAGGCTCAAGCGCGGATTCCACACGCCGAAGTACTGGTTGCCGGTCTCCTCACCAAAAGAGCCAGCACCATCCCCGAAGAAGTTGCCGACGCCCTTGCCGTGATAGGTGTCGAAGAAGAAATAGTTGTCTCCGTACTCGTGGACGCCGAAATGCTCAAGGCGCACGGTCGTGAGCTTCTTGTCCTCTGTACCCGTGCCGAATACCGGATCGAACTTCGAATTCGTCGTGTATCCGATGTTCACGTTGGTGTTCTGCCAGCTTTCCACGGCGTGGGCGCTGTAGGCAGTGGCCATCCCGAGGGCGACGCCGCAGCTCGTCAAGAGCGCGGCAAGGCGTTTGTTGCGAATCATGTTGCTCCTCATCTTCATTCACTCGTTATTGAATCCTTCCAACAGCATCGGCCCGCCGCCGCCCGGGCGCCGGCGCGTCCTGCTGAATGCCACGCCCGACGCATTGCATTGGGCGCGGCAAACCCCTTCCTTGCTGCAAGAGGTGGTGCTCCGAACATCGGTCGCCGCACCGGATTCACCCCTCTTATCCGCACATCAATCAATGTTTGCGAGCCCAGTATGCGAAGCTTCCAACCTCGCCAATTGGCTGTTATCGCCACATCCTGTCGCGTTATCGACATGGTTTTCCTGCAGGGCGCCACGCAGCCAGGGGGCTGGATCCGCGCCCCGCGAAGGCGGGCCGCTCGCGGCGCAGGCGCGAGCAGGCCCTGTCCGCGCGCCAGGGCAGCGCAGATGGAAACCGCATCGATTCAGCGATGATTACGACCTTGACGAGCTCGCGGGCAAACCAGGGGGCACCGCAGCCCCTGCGCCGACGCGTCGTTCAGGGCTTAGCCGGCCGGATCCGGCAGTGCTCGGTGCGTCTGCGCCACGGCGGCGCGGGCACACGCGGCTTGGGGTAAGCCCAGCGCACGCCAGATCTCGCCCACGCGCTCGCCCTCGTTCAGGCTGAAGAAGTGCAGCCCGGGCACGCCCATGCCGAGTAGCCGCTCGCACAGTCGCACCACCACCTCCACGCCGAAGGCGTGAATCGAGGCGCTATCGTCGCCGAAGCCTTCCATGCGACGGCGGATCCAGCGCGGGATCTCGATGCCACGCGCCTCGGAGAACTGCACCAGACGGGAGAAGCGACCGATCGGCATCACGCCCGGCACGACCGGGGCCCGGATCCCTGCGGCCGTGCATCGATCCAGGAAGTCGTCGTAGGCGTCGGGATTGAAGAAGTACTGCGTGATCGCAGCATCGGCCCCCGCATCGATCTTGGCCTTGAACTGGGCCAGATCCGCGTCGCACGACCCCGCCAGCCGTCTCGGAGGGATAGACTTCGGCGCTGAATTGAAGGATAGGCTTCGCCATGAGATCACCGGGAAGGTAGTGGAATGATGCTGGGCCGCGCGTGGCGGACGCATATGCTCGCGCCCGCCACGGTGTTGTACATCCTGGACAGCTCGCATCCTCTGATCGTCACCCGGCGCTTCAGGCGCGCCGGATCATGGACCGCGTGCGGACCGGCCCTCTGGTGATCAAGGACACGGCAACGTAGCAGGCCGACGAGGCCAGGCAACCGATCAGCGGCCCTTCCACCCAACCCAGGTCGGTCAGCGTCAGCAGTCCGGCGCTGGTGCAGAAACCGACCAGCATCGCCGTCAGCGCCCCGGCGACGTTGCCCTGCCAGAAGGTCGAGATGAACACCGGACCGATCATGGCTGCCAGCAGCGTGCCCGAGCCGAGGATGCCCAGCCAGGACAGCATGAAGGGCGGGGCGTACATCATCATCAGCAGGCCCAGCAGGCCCAGCACCACCACGGCCAGGCGGTTGATCGCCAGCGCCTGCGGCGAATCGTGCTGCGCGCCCTTGAACAGTGCCAGGCGCAGGTCGTGCGAGGTGGCCGAGGCCACGGTGTGCAGCATCGAGTTGGCGGTGGATTTCATCGCGAAGATGATGAACAGCGTGATCAACCCCTGCACCGCCGGATGCATGAAGGTCTGCAGATACATCGGCATCGCCTGATCGGCATCGGCGAGCGCCGGGCCGTAGGCGCGCATGTACAGGCCGACGATCGGGATCAGGCTCAGCAGGCCGCCCATCACCGCCACATACACCCCCACCCGGTACATCCGCACCTCCGCCCGGAAGGCGAGGAAACGCACCGCCATGTAGGGCAGCACGGCCGCGAACAGGAAGGCGTAGGGCAGCACGTAGAACACCGACACCTTGCTCTCGCCATAGGGCGCGGCCGTCTCGGGGTTGAGCAGGGACGGGTTGATGGCGTCGAGCCGGGCGGCCCAGTCGCCGACATCGACGCTGAAGAACATCTGCCCGGTGATCACCAGCGCCCCCAGGACCATGCCGCACACCATCACGGTGTCGGTCCAGGCCACCGCCGCCAGCCCGCCCCACATCGTGTAGATGATGATGATCGAGATCATCAGCCAGGCGCTGGTGGTCATGTCGATGCCGAGCCAGGACGCACCCAGCATGCCGACGGCCTTGATCTGGCTGACGAGGAAGACCATCAGCAGCACGATGGTGATGAGCCCGGCCACGCCTTGCAGCAGACGGCCGCCCTCGCCGCCCCCATGGATCTGCGCGATGTATTCGGGGATGGTGTTGCTGCCCATCGTCAGTGCGCGCTTGCGCATCGAGTTGGCGAAGAACAGCACCGCGATCATCATCGCCGGGGCGAAGAAGAAGTTGCCCAGCACTTCGATCGCGCCGTACTCGTAGGCCACGCCGGGCGAGCCCATGAAGCCCCAACCGCTGAAACCGGTCGCCACGATCGTGCTGGCACCGACGAAGGGCCCGAGGCTGCGCCCGGCCAGTAGGAAGCCACCCTCGTCGCTGTCGCTGACCTTGCGCGAGGACAGCGCGCCGATGCCGATCATCACGGCGAAGGCGAGGATCATCAGACCCCAGTTAAGCATGGTGTAGTCCATGGCTCACCTCCGCCCTTGACGACGCAGGCGGGCGGACCGCACCCAGGCCGTGCCGAAGGCGACGGCCAGCATCACCACATTGAGCAGAACGAATAAATCGATCACCCAGGAATTCATGTCTGTCTCCTCATCATTTTTGGGTTCGGCGAAGGTTTGTCCTTCTGCCGACCGGCCTGATGCCCGCCGCCGCCAAGGGAGGGAGTGCGGCGACGGGCCCGGCGCAAAAGCTCCCGCAATCGGGAGCCAACCTCGATCAATCGGTGTTCCGGGTTCTGTTCTCCTGCATACCCTCCAGGGCTGAGGCAGCGGACAGCCGCGACGCGATGCCGCTGCGGGAGAAGATGAATGGGGGACGCGCGCCGGCGTGACACCGCCGGCGCAAGGCCCCTTCGACGGGATCAGTCGAAGGCGGTGGCCAGTTCGCGGCTGATGCCGTCGACGCAGACCTTCAGCAAGGTTTCGCCGTGCGCGGCCGAGGCCCGCTTCGCCGACGACAGGCAGCCGGAAGCGGGCGTCCATTCCGGCTTGATCGGGAAGAAGTCGTAAGGCGGGAACTGTGCCGGCGCGTGGTCGCAGACCTTCTCCATGTCGACCAGCTGCGGATGCAGGTGCAGCATCAGCGAGGTCTCGAGCACGCCGCCATGCTCCACCGCCCAGCCCGGGAAGTCGCCCTCGTAGATGGCGTCGATCGCCTCCTGGGTGACGAAATCCCAGTAGGAAAGGACCACCGTGGAGAAATCCCGGATGCCCTCCCAGCGCAGCTCGCGCTGGGCGAGATCCACCCCTTCGACGATGAAGGCGGAGTTCTCGTAATGGCCATTGACGAGCACGGTCTTGCGCACGCCGTGGCGGGCAAGCTCTTTCAGCACATCCTTGATCGTCGAGGTCACGGTGAGACCGTCCAGGCTCGTCGTGCCCGGCATGTGGTTGCCGCCGCCACTCTTTTGCTGCGACTTGTAGCCGTAGGCGATGGGCGGCGCCACCAGCGCACCGATGCGCTCGGCGACGCGCGCGGAAATGGCGGTGGGCAGCAGCACGTCCGGGTTCATCGACATGTGTGGGCCATGCTGCTCGAGCGCACCGACGGGAATGAGCACCGGCGTCCTGCCGTCACGGACCTTCTCGTCGTAGACCGGCCAGCTCAGCTCGGAAATGTGCACGCTGTTCATAAGTTCCTCTCCAGTTTGGCAGGGCGCGCAGCCTATCCAACTCGCCACGCCGCCGCCAGCTCACTTGCACGTCACAGGCCAGATGCTTCACCGGCCGCCCGGGCAAGGCCTTGACCGGCCTCCCCGGGCGGCGGCGTGCGTCCCTCGCGCTCAGCGCTTGATGATGTTGTGCGCCGGGCCGTACTTGAAGCCGGTGATGTTCTCGGCACCGTTCTCGGTCACCACCAGGATGTCGTGCTCGCGGTAGCCGCCGGCACCCGGCATGCCTTCGGGCAGCATGATCATCGGCTCGATCGACACCACCATGCCCGGCTCGAGCACGGTGTCGATGTCCTCGCGGAACTCGAGGCCGGCTTCACGCCCGTAGTAGTGCGACAGCACGCCGAAGGAGTGGCCGTAGCCGAAGGTGCGGTACTGCAGCAGGCCGTGCTCGGCGAAGATCTCGTTGAGTTGCGCGGCGACGTCGCAGCAGCGGATGCCCGGCTTCACCAGCGCCAGACCGGCCTCGTGCACCTTGACGTTGACTTCCCACAGCTTCAGCGAAGCGTCGTCGCAGTGGTCGTAGAACATCGTGCGCTCGAGCGCGGTGTAGTAGCCCGAGATCATCGAGAAGCAGTTCAGCGACAGGATGTCGCCCTTCTGCACCTTGCGCGTGGTCACCGGGTTGTGCGCACCGTCGGTGTTGATGCCCGACTGGAACCAGGTCCAGGTGTCCATCAGCTCCGAATCCGGGAAGCGCTTGGCGATCTCGCGGATCATCGCCTGGGTCGAGGCCAGCGCCACTTCGTGCTCGGACACGCCTTCATGCACCGCCGCGGCCAGCGCCGCGCCACCGACGTCGCACACCTGGGCGCCGTGCTTGATGAGGGCGATCTCCTCGGCCGACTTGATCATGCGCATGCGCATCGTGCCAGCGCCGATGTCGACGATCTGGGCGTTGGGCAGCGCGGCCTTGAGCTTCTCCAGGCGCTCGACCGGGATGTGGTCGAACTCGACGCCGACGCGACCCTTGTTGGGGATCTCCTGCTGCACGGCGCGGAAGTAGTTGTCACGGCGCCAGTCGGTGTAGACCACGTTGTAGTCGCCGAAGGTGCGGCGCCACGGCTGGCCGCCGTCGATGTTGGCGCTGATCGACACCACCTTGTCCTGCGTCACGACCAGGCCGTAGGGGCGGCCGAAGGAGCAGTACAGGAAGTCGCTGTAGTAGTTGATGTTGTGCATCGACGTGAACAACACGGCGTCGATGCTGTTGGCCGCCATGTAAGCGCGCAGCTTGGACTGACGGTTGATGTATTCCTGATCGGAGAAGGTGTGCTTCACCTTCTCGCCGTTCTCGATGCGCAGCAGGTCCTTCATTTCGGTCATGGACTTGATGTCGCCAGCCAGATTCGTCATGTCTTCGCTCCTTGGTGTCGCAGATGGGTCGGGTTGCACGGTTACCGTTTGCGCTCAGGCATAAGTAACGTGGATCCAATGATAAGAAGCGCTGACAGAACCTGGTTTCCGCCTGCCGACGGGGGTTTGCGTGAAAACGACTTTGTCGGAAACAGGCAAATTCCGGCGTCGAAAAGCGGACAACGGAAAACGGAAAGCGACCGCCCACAGCAGGCGGCGACATCGTGGCCTTGATTGCGAGGTGACGAGGAAGGCTCAGGCGCCCGTATCGGGAGCGTCGTCGGCCCCGCCGCCAGGCGCCGGCTCCGCAGAGGCGCGGGCGTCGGCGGTCAGGTTGGCGAAACGCTCGCCCTCCGCAGCGTGGCGGCGACGGTCGGCGCTCGGCGAAATGCCGAAACCGGCGTGATAGCGATGAGAGAAGTGGGCAAAGGAGACGAAACCGCAGGCCATCACGATGTCGGCAATCGGGCGGTTGGTGCGGGTCAGCAACTGGCGGGCCCGCTCCAGGCGCAGCTGCAGGTAGTACTGGCGCGGCGTGCATTGCAGCGTTTCGCGGAACAGGCGCTCGAGCTGGCGAGCGGAGAACTGCATGTGGGTCGCAATCTCCTCCATCGACAGCGGTTCCTCGATGTTGCACTCCATCAGCTTGATCGCTTCGACCAGCTTGGGGTGCGAGCTCGCGGCCACGTCGCGCAAGGCGGTCTTCTGGCGCTCGTCCGGCCCGCGGCGCTCGTAGATCATCAGCTCGGCCACCGCCGAGGCGATCTTGTGCCCGCCGCTGCCCAGCCCGATCAGGTGGATCATCATCTCGACCGGCGCGATGCCGCCACTGCAGGAGGCGCGATTGCGGTCCACCTCGTACAGCTTGGACGACACCACCAGGCGCGGGAAGCGGTCGAGCAAGGCATCCATGTCTTCCCAGTGGATCGTGCACCGATGGCCGTCGAGCAGCCCGGCGCGCGCCAGAAAGTAGCTACCGGTATCCACGCCGCCCAGCGCGACCCCCTTGCCGGCCTGCTCGCGCAACCAGTGCAGGATCGGCTCGCTGCCCGACGGCGGCAGCGGGTTGGGGCCGATGACGAAGACGCCGTCGAGCTCCCGTGCATCGGCCGCGGCACAGTCGGGCATGACGCACACGCCCGCACTCGAGCGCACCGGCGCGCCGTCCAGCGTCAGGGTGACACACTGGTAGAGGGTGCGCCTGGCCACCATGTTGGCCAGGCGCAAGGGGTCGACCGCCGCACCGAAGCCCACCAGGGTGAAGCCCGGCACCAGCAGGAACCCAAAGCGGATGGGCGCATCGTCACCCCGCCCCGACCAATGGTTGGAAAGGGGGGCCGGGACCGGACCACTACTACTCACCTGCGTCTCCTATCGTTCGCTGCCTCCGCTCGATCTGCCGTCGGATCGCGGATGACCCATCATGAGGCGGCGGATTCTACGAGAGAACGACCGTGCGCGCACCGTTCAGGAACACCCGGCGCTCGAGGTGGAAGCGCACTGCACGCGCCAGCGCCTGGCACTCCATGTCGCGTCCCACGGACAACAGCTGCTCGGGACTGCAGGCGTGGTTCACCCGCTCGACCACCTGCTCGATGATCGGCCCCTCGTCGAGATCGGTGGTGACGTAGTGCGCGGTCGCGCCGATCAGCTTCACCCCGCGCGCGTGCGCCTGGTGATACGGCTTGGCCCCCTTGAAGCCGGGCAGGAAGGAGTGGTGGATGTTGATCGCCCGCCCCTGCAGGCGACCGCACAGGTCTTCGGACAGCACCTGCATGTAGCGCGCCAGCACGACCAGCTCGGCCCCGCTCGCGTCCACGATCTCCATCAGCTTCGCCTCCTGCGCGGGCTTGGTCGCCTCGCTGATCGGCAGGTGATGGAAGGGCAGGCCATCGGCCTCGGCCAGGAATGCCAGGTCCGGGTGGTTCGACACCACGCCGACGATGTCGATCCTGAGCTCGCCGATGCGCCAGCGATACAGCAGGTCGCGCAGGCAGTGGTCGAGCTTCGACACCATGATCAGCACCTTCGGCCGCTCGGACAGCGCGTGCATCGCCCAGTCCATGCGGAAGCGTGCCGCCACGGGCTGGAAGTCGTCGCGCAACGTTGACGGAATCGCGCGCGAGTCCGAGCCGGGCCGGAACACCGCACGCACGAAGAAGCGATCGCCGAGATCGTCGTCGAAGCAGGAAAACTCGTTGATGTAGCAGCCGTGGCTGTCCAGAAATCCCGAAATCGCCGCCACCTGCCCCGATGCGCTCGGGCAGGCGACGGTCAGCACCCAACGCTGGTCGCTTGTCATTGTCGTGTCTCCTCTCAAGGTGGTGGCGCCACCATAGGGCAACACGCCCGGCACGACTTGTCTGCAGGCGACAGCGTCTGACGCAATCTGGCAACTGCGCGCAGGACGTCGGGCGAACCCGCGCGGGTGCGGCGCAGCGCCGGACTCAGGCAGGCCGGTTCGCCACCCAGATTCCCGCACCGACCAGCAGCAGCGCGGCGAACACCGCTGGAGTGAGGGGCTCGCCGAGCAGCAGCCCGCCCGCCAGCACGCCCATCACCGGCGTCATGAAGGAGAAGGACGACAGCCGCGTCGCCGGATACTGGCGCACGAGCCAGAACCACACCAGGAAGCTGATGCCCGCCACCATCACCGTCTGGAACGCGAGACTGCCCACCACCAGCGCCCCGGGCGCGAACACACCGGGCTCGCCCAGCGCCACCGCAGCGAGCAGCAGGAGCGGCGCGGAGACACCGAGCTGGTACAGCAGGGTCTTCTCCGCCGCCGCCCGGTTCAGCACCGACGCCTTGACGGTCAGCGTCGTCGCCGCCCAGAACATCGCCGCCACGAGCATCATCAGGTCCCCGATCCAGGCCTGCCCGGCCGGCCGCAGCAGGTTCTCGCCGAACAGCACGAGCACGCCCGCAAAGGCCAGCGCCATGCCGAGCCACTGGGCCGCGCGCATCGACTCGTTCGGCAGCAGCCAGCGCGCACCGAGGGCGACGAAGAAGGGCGCGGTGTACAGAAAGATCACGCCGCGCGAGGCCGAGGTGAACTGCAGACCGTAGTAGACGAAGGCGAACTCGGCCGCAAACAGGGCGCCGGCGGCGATGCCGGGCACCAGCGTCGCATCGCGTTCGAACAGGGGAATGCGGCGCAGGCCCGTCCACGCCCACACCAGCAGTGCCGCACCCAGGGAGCGCAAGCCCGCCTGCCACAGGGGCGAGATGCCTGCGCTGGCGACCTTCACCGCGACCTGTTGCAGGCCCCAGGTCATGCACAGGATCACCATCAGGCCGATGGCAAATCGATCGAGTTCGGTCTTGGGCGGCATGGCAGGCAATCTTCAGTCGGCAGGCCGCGCATTATGCGGCATGCGCGGCGCATGCAGGACCACGCCTTGATTGGCTCAGTCCGCGTTCAGCGCGAGGCGCTCATCGCGGTCCGGCGTGGCACACGCCAGGCCCTCGAACTGCCCCGCCAGGCCGTCGATCTCGCGCAGCAGGCGCTGGCGCTGCGCCGGCGTGGCGGCGTTGAAGACATCGGCCAGCAGCACCAGCGTGCGGTCGCGGTTGTGGGCCTGCTGGGCCCGGTATTCGGGTGTGGCACCCGCCTCATCGGGCGCCATGAAGGCTGCGACCCGCTGCGCGAACAGCGCCTCGTCGGTGCGCACCTGCAGCGCATCGATGACCGCCGCCTGCCAGCGTGCGCGGCTGTCGAGCCAGGCCTGGGTGGTCGGCATCAGCGCGTCGCTCCAGGCCGCGATCAGCGTGCGCTGCTCGGCGCTGATGCGCCCGAACCAGCGCTGCAGGCGCTTTTCCATGCGCGCGATGCGCGCCTCGCGCTGGCTCGCCTCGCTGCCCCCGAGGAATTCCTTGCGTGCCTCGCGCTGACGGCGCTCGAAGGCCTGGCGCAGCTCGCCCACCTGCTCGTCGGACAGCGCCGGCAGCAGCACGCGGGCGTCGTCCTCGAGCTCGGCGCGAATCTCCTGCCACCACGCCTCGCTGCGCGCGAGGAAGGGGCTGAAGTCCTCAGCTTCGATGCGCTCGGCCGACAACACGCGCTGGGCCTCGCGCAGCGTGCTCGCGTAGTCGCCAAGGTGGCTGCGGCAATGCCAGTCCAGACGTGCAGCCAGCTGGCGGTCGAGCAGCGTGCGCTGGCCGGCATTGAGCATCACGTAGTCGCGCAGGTACCAGGGCACCAGCCAGTCGAGCTGGGAGTAGGCCATGCGCAGGCTGCAGCCACCGAGTACGAGGCTGAGGAGCAGCCCGGCGACGAAGACGCGCCGCATGGACGACACGCGCGAGCCGAGCCTAGCGGGCTTCGTCCCGCGGCGGCGGATGATGGCCGACGACCTCCTCGGCCAGCGGGTCGTCGGCTAGGGCCGGCTGGTCAGTGCGCGCCTCGGCGACCGTGGCCGGGGCGGGCGCTGCCTCGGTCGCGAGCGCCGGCTCCACGCCTGCTTGCCCGGCTTCCGCCGGTTCGGCCTCGGCCTGCCCCGCCTGTGCCATCTCCGAGACGACCCGCTCCGACGCGGCAAGCTCCGATGCGGTCGGCTCGGCCACGCTCGAGGCGATGCCCGCTTGCCCCGCTTCGGCAGCCGCCTGCGTCGGCGTCTGGTCCGCATCGTTGCCGGCGCCCACCTCGTCCCCCGCGTCGGACGTGGCCGTCGCATCCGTTTCGCGCTCACCCGTGCTGGCCACTGCCGTGCCGGCCGCGGCGGCGGCCGCGGCCAGGCCCGCGCCGGTCAGCAACTTGTTGTCAGCGTCCGCCGCAGGGTTGTTGCCGACCAGCAGGGCATCGACCCGCTGCTGGAACAGCTCGCGTGCCGAGCCCGAGGACAGCTTCTCGTAGCCCGAGGACAGATGCTCGAACAGCTCCTTGTAGGAACCCGCCATCGACACGAACAGGGTCGCGGTCTTGTCGAAATGGGTCGCAACGTCCTTGCGGTAGTCGTCGATCTCGCCCTTCTGGCGCGCGACCTCGGCCTCCAGCTCCGTGATGCGCGTCTTGCCGCCGCCGAACTGGCGGCCGACGAAGAAAGCGACGATACCCGTGATCACCACGGCAAAGATGCCGATCAGCCATGCAGTTTGTGCACTCATTCCTGCTCCCTCCCCTCTTTTTGATTCAATCAACGACCTTCGGCGCCACCGGACCGACGAACTGCAACCTCGCGCGTAGCGCGCGCGTCACCTCCACGCTGCCGTCCTCCGCGATCCGCAACGCGTGTTCGATGCCAAAACGGCGCGTATGTTCTCGCCACGCGTCGCCCGCCAGGTAGGCGGGCTTGCTCGGGGCGTCGGACAGGGTGCCGGCATTGGGCTGCGGCGTGATCAGGATGGTCAGCGACTGGGTGCCGCGCGCGGGCAGGCCGGTGCGCGGATCGAGCAGATGGGAATAGCGCTCGCCGTCGAGCTCGAAGTAACGCTGGTAGTCACCCGAGGTGCCCACCGCCTCGCCGTCGTAAAGCGGCAGGGTGGCGATCGGTGCGGGCTCGCGCGGGTGCTGGATGCCGATGCGCCAGGGCTGGTCGCCCTTGCGCCCCAGCGCCATGACATTGCCGCCGATGTTGATGAGCGCATTGGTCACGCCCTGCTCGCGCAGGAGCGCTGCCGCGCGGTCGAGGGCGTAGCCCTTGGCATAGCCGCCAAGGTCGAGCTGAACCGCGCGGTTGCGGCTTTCCACCCGCCTGCCCTCGATCACCAGGTCCGCCATGCGCGGCCGCGCCTCGAGCACGGCCCTGAGCTTGTCCGGATCGGGCCGCTGGGGCACGAAGGTGTCGGTGTGAAAGCCCCACAGCGCGACCAGCGCACCGAGCGCGGGGTCGAACAGCTCGTCGCCGATCGCGGCGATGCGCTGCGCGTCCTTGAGCATCGCCGCGAGCTCGTCCGACACCTCGGCCGCCTCGCCGCGCGCGATCGCGGCGTTGAGCGTGGTCAGCTCGGACGGCTCCCAGGCGTGGTAGGCACGATGCAGGCGGTCGAACTCGCGCAGCACGGCGGCGGACGCGGCCTCGGCCAGGGCCGCGTCGTCACCATACACGGCGATGCTGACCGGGGTGCCGAAGACGAAGGCGTCGTGGCGGAACACCTCGGCGCGCGAGCAGGCCGTGAGCAGCACGGCCGCGAGCACCAGAATCAGGAAATAGGGGACAGACCCCAATTTCCTTCGGGAAATTGGGGTCTGTCCCCTATTTCCTAGTCCCCTATTTGCCGTCATATCTCCCGCGCCTAGGCGCAAGCCTGCTCCAGCTTGTCGATGACCAGCCCCGCGACATCGAAGCCCTGCTGGGCGGCGATCTCGACCATGCAGGTAGGACTGGTGACATTGATCTCGGTAAGGTGGCCGCCGATCACGTCCAGCCCCACGATCAGCAGCCCGCGCTGCCACAGGATGGGGGCAAGGTACTCGGCGATCTCGCGCTCGCGCGCGGTGAGCGGCATGGCGACGCCGCGGCCGCCGGCGGCGAGGTTGCCGCGCGTCTCGCCGGCCTGGGGGATGCGCGCCAGCGCAAAGGGCACGACCTCGCCGCCGATGATCAGCACGCGCTTGTCGCCCTCGGCGATCTGCGCCAGGTAGCGCTGCGCCATGATCGTACGGCGGCCTTCCTCGGTGAGCGTCTCGATGATGACGTTGCGGTTGGGGTCGTCCTTGCGGACGCGGAAGATCTGGCTGCCGCCCATGCCGTCGAGCGGCTTCAGGATGACGTCGCCGAGCTCGTCGATGAAGGCGTTGAGGTCCACCGCATCGCGCGCCACCAGCGAGGTCGCCATGAACTGCGGGAACTCGGTGATCGCCAGCTTCTCGGAGTGGTCGCGGATCGCGCGCGGATTGTTGAACACCCGGGCGCCGGCCTGCATCGCGTCCTCCAGCAGCCAGGTGGCGGTGACGTACTCGAAGTCGAAGGGCGGATCCTGGCGCATCAGCACCGCATCGAAGTCCGCCAGAGACTGCGCCTGCTCTGCGCCCGCCGGCTCGAACCAGCGCGCGTCGTCGGCGAGCAGCCGGATCGGCAGCGTGCGGGCGACAACGGCGCCGTCGCGCCAGCTCAGCGCGCCGCGCTGCATCGTCCACACCGCGTGACCGCGGGCCGCGGCCGCCCGCATCATGGCGATGCTCGAATCCTTGTAGGCCTTGAGGCCGTCGAGCGGGTCGAGGATGAAGGCCAGGCGCAGGGCACGACTCATGCCGCGACCTCGTCGGCCTCGACCGGTGCGGTCTCCTCGATCTCGACCGAGGCCGCCAGCAGGGCCAGCCGCGCGACCACGCCGTACGCATAGAAACGGTTCGGCGGTGCGTCCGGCCCCTGGGCGGCGTCGGGCATGGTGCCGCTGGTGTCGAAGGCGAGCGGCTTGAAGTGCATGCCCGGCGCATTGAGGTTCTCGTCGCGGCCGCGCTCGGTGTGGACGCGGTAGAAGCCGCCCACCACGTAGTGATCCATCATGTAGACCACCGGCTCGGCGACGCCTTCCTCGACCGTCTCGAAGGTGTGCACACCCTCCTGGATGATCACCTCCTGCACCTGCAGGCCTTCCTTGACCACCGCCATCTTGTTGCGCTGGCGGCGGTTGAGGCCGACCACCTCGGAGGCGTCCTTGACCGTCATCACACCCATGCCATAGGTGCCGGCGTCGGCCTTGACCACCACGAAGGGCTGGTCGCTGACGCCGTACTCCTTGTACTTGGCGCGGATGCGGGTGAGCAGCGAATCGACCTGCGCCGCCAGGCACTCCTCGCCGGTGCGCTCCTGGAAGTTGATCTCGCCGCACACGCCGAACTCGGGGTTGATGCGCCACGGGTCGATGCCGATCTCTTCGGCGAAGGCGCGCGCGACGCGGTCATAGGCGGCGGCATGCTTCGACTTGCGGCGCGAATGCCAGCCGGCGTGCAGCGGCGGGATCAGCCACTGCTCGTCGAGCCCCCTGAGCACCTCGGGCACACCGGCCGAGAGGTCGTTGTTGAGCAGCACCGCGCAGGGGTCGAAGTTGTCGAGACCGACGCGGCTGCCACTGCGGCGCAACGGCTCCAGCGTCAGCCGAGCGCCGTTGGCGAGCTCGAGCACGGTGGGCTCGGCGATTTCGGGCAGCAGACTGCCGAGGCGCACGTCCAGCCCGGTCAGGCGCAGGATCGACACCAGCTTGGCCACGTTCTGCAGGTAGAACTGGTTGCGGGTGTGGTTCTCCGGGATCAGCAGCAGCTTGCTGGCGTCCGGGCAGATGCGCTCGATCGCCGCCTGCGCCGCCTGCACGCACAGCGGCATGAAGGCGTCGTTGAGGTTGTTGAAGCCGCCGGGAAACAGGTTGAGGTCGACCGGCGCCAGCTTGAAGCCGGAGTTGCGCAGGTCGGTCGAGCCGTAGAAGGGCGGCATGTGATCCTGCCACTGGGTGCGGAACCACTTTTCGATGTCGCAGGCGTTGTCGAGGAACTGGCGCTCGAGCTCGAGCAGGGGGCCGGTAAGTGCGGTAGTGAGGTGCGGGACCATGGTGTCTCTCGGGAGGGCCCGCCGCCGGACTGGCAGGGGCAAAAGCTTTGGCCGGAATGTTACACCAAGCCCCCCGGACACCGCCTGCGAGCCCACCGGCCGCGTCGCAAAAATGCCCCGGGGCGCGCTCCCCAGCCGCCCCGACCCGGACCGCGATCACACAGCTAGGGGCAGCACGGATGGCAAGACGGAAAAATTCGCTTACCTTTGTCGGGCGCAAACGGCACCGTACGGTGGCCGCCATCGACAAGCCGCAGTCCTGCGCCATGAAGCACACGCAAACAACACACAGCCACGAAGGAGACGTTTCATGAAAAAGACCCTGCTCGCCACTGCCGTCCTCGCCCTCGGCGGCTTCTCCAGCGCCGCCCTGGCCGACCTCTCGGTCGCCATCGCCGGCCCGATGACCGGCCAGTACGCCTCGGCCGGCGATCAGATCCGCAAGGGTGCGGAGATGGCGATCGCCGACATCAACGCCCGTGGCGGCGTGCTCGGCGAGAAGCTGGTGCTCGAAGTCGGTGACGACGCCTGCGATCCGAAGCAGGCGGTGTCGGTGGCCAACACCATGGTCAACAAGGAGATCGCGTTCATGCACGGCCACTGGTGCTCGAGCTCGACCATCCCGGCCTCCGAGGTCTACAACGAGTCGGACATCCTGATGGCCACGGTGTCGACCAACCCGCAGGTGACCGAGCGCGGCCTGGATAACATCTTCCGCATCATGGGGCGTGACGACCAGCAGGGCCTGGTGGCGGGCAGCTACATCGCCGAGAACTTTGCCGGCAAGAAGGTCGCCGTGGTCGACGACAAGAGCGCCTACGGCAAGGGCCTGGCCGACGAGATGGCCAAGGCGATGGAAGGCAAGGGCCTCAAGCCCACGCTGCGCGAGGCGATCACCGCAGGCGAGAAGGACTACTCCGGCCTGGTCACCAAGCTCAAGCAGGCCGGCGTCGAGGTCATGGCCTATGGCGGCTACCACACCGAGGTCGCGCTGATCCTGCGCCAGGCCCAGGCCGCCGGCCTGCAGCTCACGGTGATGGGCGGCGACACCATGACCAACTCCGAGCTCGTCACCGCCGCCGGCGCGGCCGCCGACAACGTCATGTTCACGTTCTCGCCCGACCCGCGCAAGAATCCGGACGCGGCGCCGGTGGTGGAGAAGTTCCGCGCCGCCAAGGTCGAGCCCGAGGGCTACGTGCTCTACGCCTACGCGGCCATGCAGCTCTTCGAGCAGGCCGCCACCGCGGCCAACAGCACCAAATACGCTGACCTCGAAAAGGCCATGCGTGCGGGCAACTTCAAGACCGTGATCGGCGAGCTGTCCTTCGACGCCAAGGGCGACCAGAAGGCGCCCGGCTTCGTGGTCTACCGCTGGCAGGGCGGCCAGTACGACTACGCGCAGTAATCGACCGCGCCGGCCTGTCCGGGACAGCGCTCGCCGCCCGCCCACAAGGCGCGCGGCGAGCACGGAAGCAAACGACAAGACGGCATCGGGCTCCCGCAGCGGCCACACCGGCGCGGGCGCCCTCCTGCCTCCACGGGAGACATCGTGGCCTACGCCCTCCAGCAACTGATCAACGGGCTCACGCTCGGCGCCATGTACGGCCTGATCGCCATCGGCTACACGATGGTGTACGGCATCATCGGCATGATCAACTTCGCCCATGGCGACATCTTCATGGTGAGCGCGTTCATCGCGGTCACCGCGTTCACGATCCTCGCCGCGGCCGACGTGACCTCGATCCCGCTCGCGCTCACCTTCGTGCTGATCGTGTCGATCTTCTTCACCTCGGCCTACGGCTGGGCGGTCGAGCGCGCCGCCTACCGCCCGCTGCGCGGCTCGACCCGGCTGGCGCCGCTGATTTCCGCGATCGGCATGTCGATCTTCCTGCAGAACAGCGTGCAACTCACCCAGGGCGCGCGCGTCAAGCCCATCCCGCCGGTGCTCGAGGGCGGCGTGGTGCTGTGGGACGCGCCGGGCTTCACGGTGCAGATCGGCTGGAGCCAGATGCTGATCATCGTCACCACGGTGATCCTGATGAGCGCCTTCACCTGGATGATCACCCAGACCCCCTTCGGCCGCCAGCAGCGCGCCTGCGAGCAGGACCGCACCATGGCCGCGCTGCTCGGCGTCAATGTGGACCGCACCATCTCGCTGACCTTCATGCTCGGTGCGGCGCTGGCCGCGGTCGCGGGGGTAATGGTCACCGTGTATTACGGCGTGGTGGACTTCTTCATCGGCTTTCTCGCCGGCATCAAGGCCTTCACCGCCGCGGTGCTGGGTGGCATCGGCTCGCTGCCGGGGGCGATGCTGGGCGGGCTGCTGATCGGGCTCATCGAGTCCTTCTGGGCCGCCTACCTGTGGGCGGAATACAAGGACGTCGCCACCTTCGGCATCCTGTGCCTGGTGCTGATGCTGCGCCCCTCCGGCCTGCTCGGCCGGCCTGAAGTGGAGAAAGTGTGATGAGCGCCGTCGTCTTCGCCCGCCATGCGATGACCCCCGCCGAGCGCCTGCGCGACGCCGGCTGGGTGGCTTTCGTCGGCCTCATCCTCGGCGTCCCGCTGATCGGCCTGACCACGGTGGACGTGGGCGGCCGGCTGGCGGTCGACACCCGCTTCGGCCTGCTCGCGGTCTTCATCGCCGCCGTGTTCGCCGGGCGCCTGGCGCTGCGCTGGGGCATCGACCAGATGCGCAACCGCAAACTCGCGCGCGACCAGCGCAGCACCGCCACCGCGGCCGACCGCGCCCACGGCGCGCAGCGCGTGGTCAGCGTGCTGGGCTGGATCGCACTTGGCGCCTCGATCGCGCTGCCGATCGTGTATTCCGACAACCGCTACGTGGTGGACACCGCCACCACGGTGCTGATCTACGTGATGCTGGGCTGGGGCCTGAACGTGGTGGTGGGCCTGGCCGGCCTGCTCGACCTCGGCTATGTCGCCTTCTACGCGGTCGGCGCCTACTCCTACGCGCTGCTGTCCACCCAGTACGGCTGGGGCTTCTGGGAGGCGTTGCCGGTGTCCGGCGCGCTCGCCGCCAGCTTCGGCATCCTGCTCGGCTACCCCATCCTGCGCCTGCGCGGTGACTACCTGGCCATCGTCACCCTGGGCTTCGGCGAGATCATCCGCGTGATCCTGGTGAACTGGACCGAGTTCTCCGGCGGCCCCAACGGCATCAGCTCGATCCCGCGGCCGAGCTTCTTCGGCCTCGAGTTCACCCGCAGCGCGCCCGAGGGCGGGCACAGCTTCGCCAGCTTCTTCGGGCTGGAATTCTCGGCCATGCACCGGCTGATCTTCCTCTACTACCTGATCCTGGTGCTGGCCCTGCTGACCCACGTGTTCGTGTCGCGGCTACGCCGGCTGCCGGTCGGCCGCGCCTGGGAGGCGCTGCGCGAGGACGAGATCGCCTGCAAGGCGATGGGCATGAACACCACCAACATCAAGCTCTCGGCCTTTGCCATCGGCGCCATGCTGGGCGGCTTTGCCGGGGTGTTCTTCGCCGCGCGCCAGGGCTTCATCTCGCCCGAGAGCTTCACCTTCACCGAGTCGGCGATCATCCTCGCCATCGTCGTGCTCGGCGGCATGGGCTCGCAGATGGGCGTGGTGCTGGCCGCCACCCTGCTGGTGCTGATCCCCGAGTTCGGGCGCAATTTCGCCGAGTACCGCATGCTGCTGTTCGGCGCCGCGATGGTGCTGATCATGGTGTGGAAGCCCGGCGGCCTGCTGTCGCACCGCGAACCGACGGTGCGCCTCAAGCCCCTGCAGCGCTCGCAGCCGGCCGCCGCCGGCGGGGAGATGGTGCGATGAACGCGCCTGCCACCCTGCTGTCGGTGCGCAAGCTGACCATGCGCTTCGGCGGCCTGACCGCGATCGACGACCTGTCGCTGGAGGTGCCGGCCGGCAGGATCACCGGCATCATCGGCCCCAACGGCGCCGGCAAGACCACGCTGTTCAACTGCCTCACCGGCTTCTACAAGCCGACGACCGGCACCCTGCTTCTCACCCACCCCCGGCACGGCGAGATGCTGCTGGAGAAGCTGCCCAGCCACCGCGTCGCGCGCGACGCCCAGGTGGTGCGCACCTTCCAGAACATCCGCCTGTTCCCGAAGATGACGGTGCTGGAGAACCTCATCGTCGCCCAGCACAACGTACTGCAGCGCGCCTCGAAGTTCTCGATCGCCGGCCTGTTCAAGCTGCCGGGCTACGTCTCGGCCGAGCGCCAGGCGGTGGAGCGGGCGGCGATGTGGCTCGAGCGTCTCAAGCTCACCCACCTTGCCGATCACGCCGCCGGCGACCTGCCCTACGGCATCCAGCGCCGCATCGAGATCGCGCGCGCGCTGTGCGTCGACCCGGTGCTGCTGTGCCTGGACGAGCCGGCCGCCGGCCTCAACCCGCGCGAGTCGGCGGAGCTCAACGAGCTGCTGCTTTACCTGTGCGGCGAGCTCGGCATCGCGATCCTGCTCATCGAGCACGACATGAGCGTGGTGATGAACGTGTCCGACCACATCGGCGTGATCAGCTACGGGCGCAAGATCGCCGAGGGCACGCCGGAAATGGTCAGGAACGATCCCGAGGTGATCAAGGCCTATCTCGGCGAGGACGAGGAGGAAGCCGAAGCCGCGATCGCGGCGAAGCTCGCCGAGGAAGGCCTGGCGGTGCAGGGCGAGCAGAAAGGGAGTCAGCCGGCATGATGCTCACGATGGAGGGCGTGCACGCCCATTACGGCCACATCCACGCGCTGCGCGGCATCGACGTCGAGGTCCAGGTCGGCGAGATCGTCACCCTGATCGGCGCCAACGGCGCCGGCAAATCGACGCTGATGATGAGCCTGTTCGGCAACCCCAAGGCCAGCGCCGGGCGCATCGTGTTCGACGGCGAGGACATCACCCGCGTCCACACCCACGAGATCGCCCGCCGCGGCATCGCCCTGGTGCCCGAAGGCCGGCGCCTCTTCCCGCGCATGACGGTGATCGAGAACCTGCAGATGGGCACGGCCCACGCCGACCCCGCCAACTACGCCGCCGACATCGCGCGCGTGTTCGCGATGTTCCCCATCCTCGACGAGCGCCAGGCCCAGCGCGCCGGCACGCTGTCCGGTGGCGAGCAGCAGATGCTCGCCATCGGCCGCGCGCTGATGAGCCGGCCCAAGCTGCTGCTGCTCGACGAGCCCTCGCTGGGGCTGGCGCCGATCTACATCCGCAAGGTGTTCCAGATCATCCGCGAGCTCAACCGCGACCACGGCATGACCATCCTGCTCGTCGAACAGAACGCCAACCAGGCCCTGCGCGTGGCCGACCGCGGCTACGTGCTGCAGCACGGCGAGATCACGCTGGCCGGCAGCGGGGCGGAGCTGCTGGCGAGCCCGGAGGTGCGGGCGGCGTATCTGGAGGGCGGCCACGCCTGATCGGCGACAATCCGCGGCCCTCCCCCGCCCCGCACCAGCCCATGTCCCACACCGCCCAACCCGCCCGCTGGCTGCCCTTCGTCGTCCTCGGCATCGGCCTCATCGCCGTCTCCCTCGGCGCCATCTTCGCCCGCCTGGCGCAGGCCGAGCAGGTGAGTTCGCTTGCCGTCGCGACCTGGCGGCTGGGGCTGGCGGCGATCATCATCACGCCGCTCGCGCTGATGCAGTCGCACCGCGAGCTGGCGCGACTGAGCCGGCGCCAGCTCGGGCTGGCGCTCGCCGCCGGCCTCTTCCTCGCGCTGCATTTCGCCGCGTGGATCAGCTCGCTGGAATACACCTCGGTGGCCTCGAGCACCGCGCTGGTCACCACCAACCCGCTGTGGATCGGCCTCGCCTCCTTCCTGATCTTCCGCGAGACGCCGACGCGGATGATGCTCGGCGGCATCGCCCTGTCCTTCGCCGGCAGCCTGTTCATCTTCTGGAGCGACAGCCAGAGCGCGAGCGCCGGCAGCCAGCCGATGCTCGGCAACCTGCTGGCGCTCGCCGGCAGCTGGTGCTTCTCGGCCTATCTGCTGATCGGTCGCCGGCTGCGCGCCGGGCTGGGCCTGCCGGCCTACATCTGGCTGGCCTACGGCGCGGCGGCCTTGTTCCTGTTCGCGGCCAGCGGCGCCGGCGGCGTCGAGCTGTTCGCGCTGTCGGGCCCGGCCTGGCTGTTGCTGCTGGCGATGGCGCTGGGCCCGCAGCTGCTCGGCCACACCGCCTACAACTGGTCGCTGCGCTACGTGTCGGCCACCTTCGTCGCGGTGGTGACCCTGGGGGAGCCGGTGGTGAGTGCGCTGCTGGCCTTCCTCATTTTCAGCGAGGGCTTCGCGCCGCTGCAGTTCGTGGGCTTCAGCCTGCTGCTTGCGGGCATCTACCTGGCGGCGAAGGGCGAACGGAGCTAGTACACGCTTAAGCCCCATCGCGCGCCCTGCCTTGAACTACCTCGCCCACGCCTTCCTTGCCGGACCGATCGCCGCCGACCGCGTCGGCGGCGTCGCCGGCGACTTCGTCAAGGGCCTGCTCGACCCGCTGCCGCCCGGCCTCGGCCCGGCGCTGGCCGAGGGCGTGCGCCTGCACCGACGCATCGACAGCTTCGCCGACACGCATCCGGCCTTCCGCCGCAGCCGAGGCCGGGTCAGCGCGGCGCGACGGCGCGTCGCCGGCATCATGGTCGACCTGTTCTACGACCACTTCCTCGCCCGTCATTGGGACGCGGTCAGCGCGCGCTGGCCCGCGAACGCCGCCCGGTCCGGCGCGTCGCTGACCGCATTCACCGCCGAAACCTACCGCCTCATCGACACCCACCCCGAGCCGCTGCCCGCCGCCTTCGTGCCGGTGTTCGAGCGCATGGCCGCGCACGACTGGCTGGCAAGCTACGGCGACGCCGCCACCGTGGCGCTGGCGCTCGATCGCATGGCGGCACACCGCCTGCGCGCCCCCAATCCGCTCGCTGGCGCGGGGGCGGAGCTGCTCGCGGATTACGCCGGCTTCGAAGCGGATTTCTTCGACTTCCTGCCCGATGCGCTGGCCTTCGCCGCGCAGGTCAGGGCGGAGCGTGCCTGAGCGCGGACACCCCGCGCCCGGTCATCGACTCAGCCGCCGAGCACGGCCAGCGCCTGCCGGTACAGGCCCTGCCGCAGGTCCACGTCACGCGTGCCACCGCTGATGCGGCGGGTGATGCCGGCGATGTCTTCCGCATCGGCCAGCTCGTTGAGCCCGCGCGACTGCCAGAACCAGGCGCCGGTCCGTGCCGCCACTTCCGGCGTCGCCGCCAGTTCGGGCCGAGCGACGAGGTCTACGCCCACCGCGGCGCCGAAGCGCTGGTAATTGGCACGGCCGGTAATCCAGATCAGACCACGGCCGCGATAGCGCTCGCCGTCGCCCGCTTCGACATTGCCGAGCGCGGCGGCGAGCGAGGACGGCGGCTCGTAGCGCAGCTGCTGCGCGTTGGGGCCCCACGGCTCCTGCAGGTAGCGCAGCTGCGTCGTCTCCTGCGCCACCTGCGACAGGAAGGCCGCCTGGCGCCGCGCCGTGCCGATGTCGAATTCGGCCATCGCCCGGTTCAGCACCTCGGCCCACCTGGCCCGGCGGTCGGCCGCCAGGGCCGGCATGATGCGGCCGAGTTCGGCCGCCGTGAGCTCGCGCTGCAGCGCGGGCGCAGGCTGCGGCGCAGGTGCCGGCCGCGCCAGCGGCCGGCTGGACGGCATCGCCCCGACGGAGGCCGCCGCCGGCGGCGGCGGGGCCGGGCTTGCGCTCACCGGTCCCGACGCCGCTTCGGTGTCGGGCGACGTCGGGGCCGCATACGCCGCCGGTGGCACGCTGCGCGCCATGAACTGCTCGAGCGCCTGCTGAAGCTCCTCAGCCCGCGCACGCTCGTACTCGGCGGTGGCCAGCGCGGCCTGCAACTGGCGCTCGCTGTAGATGTAAAAGCCCGCGACTGCCGCGACGGCGACGAAGGCGAGCGCGGTCAGCACGGTGCGACGCGCGTGCACCCGCTGCCTGGCGACGCGCTCGGCCTCGCGCGCCGCGGCGCTGGCGTCGACAAAGCCCATCACATGCTCGAGCCGCACACCGTACTGCGCGGCCCAGCTCGGATTGGGACGCTGCCGCGCGCGCCAGTTGAGTGCCATCTGCAGCTCCGGGTCGCGCAGCAGGTCAGCCCCGCCTTCGTCATGCAGGGTCGCGGTCTGCGCCAGGCGGCGCAGGTTGCCTGCCGAGCGCGCCTCCTCGTCGGCCCAGCCACGCAGGCGCCGCCACACCCGCATCAGGCTCTCATGCGAGATGTCGATCACGGTGTCGGCGTTCAGCGGCTCGCCGGCCGGTGGCATCAGGAAGCAGCACTCCGGCGCGCGGAACACCTCGATGACGACACGCACATCGTCCTCCGCCGCCTCCGCGAGCGCGCACAAGGCGTCGAGCCGGGTCGGCCGGCGCACGCCGCGCGCGTCCGTGCCGCAGTCGGTGAGGACCTTGAACACCCGCTCGGCAAGCTCCTGCAGCGCCACGCTGCCGAGACGGCCGAAGGCCTCGTCGGCGTGCTGGTCGAGCGCCTGCGCCATCGAACCGACCGCCTCGTAATGCGCCAGGCCGATGGCACCGCGGCCGCTGGTGTCGGCCTGCCAGCGCGCCCAGCTGCGGTTGAGCGCGTGCTGCAGCAGCGACAGCTGGTCGGGCAGGTCGCCCACGTCGTTGACCAGCCGGGTGAGCAACACCGGATCGATGCGCGCGCCCTGCATCAGGGCCGGCCCCTCGATCGCGCGCCGCCGCTCGTCACGGCTCATGCGCGGTACGAGGTACTGACCCTGGTTGATCGCCTCGGGCAGGCCAGGGAACTGGGCGCAATCGCCGAGGAAGTCCGAGCGCATGGTCAGCACCACATACACGCCCGGCGGGCGCAGCTCGGCGACCGCGAGCAGCAGATTGACGAAGGCGGTCGCTTCCTCCCCGAGCCGTTGCGCGCCTTGCTGCCCACCGCTCTGGCCGGCTTCGGCCACCGCCCGATAGCGGAACAGCTCCTCGAACTGGTCGGCGACGACGAGCAGGTTGGTGCCCGCCGCAAGCCTGGCCTGCTCGAACACATCGACGAGGCCGAGGCTGCTCATGCGCAGCGTGGCCTCGACCATCTCGGCTGCGCTGAACGGGCCGTCCGGCACGCCATCGTGCAGCACCCCAGGCGCGGCCAGCGCCTGCGCCAGCGCGCGGATGGGCGCCTGGCCGGGGCGGAACTGCGCCACCCGCCAGGCCGAGCCCGCGGCCGCAATCAGGCCCCGATGCAGGGCCGGACGCAGGCCGCAGTTGACCAGCGAGGACTTGCCCGAGCCCGAGCTGCCCACCACGGCGAGGAAATGCGTCAGGCTCAGGCGGTCGGCCATGGTGTCGACCTGGTGCTCGCGGCCGAAGAACAGGTGCTCCTCGTGCTCGAGGAAGGGGCGCAGGCCGGGATAGGGGTTGGCCGCCCGCGGCGCGGCGCGGTCGTTCATGGCGCCTCTCCGGTCGGCGCCAGCCGCGCCAGCAGGCCATCGAGCACGGTCTCGAGCTCGCCTCCCAGGCCATCGCCCGTGCCCGGCTCCGCGAGCGTCTGCAACAAGGTCTTGTCATCGGTCGCCGGCGGCGCCAGCCAGAGGCCGCAGCCCGCATCCGGGCCGCTGTCGGCACGGCCACGCGCCTTGCGCAGCTCGTTGAGCTGGTGGTACTTCCACGCCTCGTCGCCCGCCCCGTAGTACAGGATCACGCGCCCGGCCGCGGCCGCCTGCTCCGCGAAGGCTTGCCGCAGCGCGGCGGCATCGCCCGTGAACAAGGGCAGGCTCACCTCGTAGCCGCGCGCACGCAGGGCCTTGAGCAGGGGCACCACCGCGAGCCGGTCGCGCGCCTCGCACACCAGGAACACCCGCCGCGCCGCGCCCTGCTCCGCGGCCGCGCCGGAAGCGGGCTGCGTGTCCTGCTCGATGCGCTTGAGGTGGCTTCGCAGCGCCCCCTTGAGCGCCTCGAGGTCGCCGGTCAGCAGATCGGCGCCGGCCTGCGCCGCGGCGCTCGCGTGCAGTTCGTCGATGAAGACCTGCTGCGCGGCCTGCTCGGCACGGATGTCCGCCGGCAGCCAGATCAGGCGGCGGATGCGTCCGGCGCCGAAGTGCGCGGCGGCGCGCTCGTTCTGCAGCACGACGATCGACTTGTCGCCCGGCCCGTCCGGCACCAGCCCATAGCCATCGCCGATGAGGTGGATGGAGAAGGCGCTGCGCGCGAGCAGCGCATCGACCGCCGCCACGTAGTCGGCCTCGTCGGTCGGCAGCTGGCGGTCGGGCAGCACGACATGGCCCAGGCGCTTGAGCTCTGCCTCGATGACCTCGCGTTCGTCGCGCCGGTCGCGACTGCATTCGGCCAGGTAGACGACCGGCTTTGCGCCCGCGGCCGGTGACGCGTCCGCGGCCACGCGGCGCAGCTGGTCGAGCAGGCGCTTGATGTCCCAGGCGACCTTGTTCACCTTGCGCAGGAATTCCTCGCGCGCCTCCGGGCCGAACACGGGGTCGAGCTCGAGCGGCGTCTGGTCCGCATCGAGGCGGAAGAACTCGTAGCCGAGCAGCTCGCTCACGATCGGTGGCAGGCCTTGCTCGCCCTCGATCGGCGTCTTGATGACCTTGAACACGCGCGCGCTGTGGTCGATGACGAGGCCGCCGCTGCGCTCGGCCTGGCGGCAGAAGGCCTCGATCTCCTGCGCGCACGAGGGCGAGCTGACATAGCGCGGGCTGAGCACCGACACCAGCACCGCGGCCTCGGCGACGCGGGCCTCGATCTCCTGCCACAACACGTCGTTGCCGGCGAGCTTGGGGTCGCGCCAGATGAGGGCGGCGCTGCCCTTGAAGCGGCTCAGCAATTGCTGCAGCGCTTCGTGGAACACCGTCACCCAGCCCGGCACGTCGGCCAGCAGGGGCTGATTGTCGATGTGGGCGTAGCTGATGAAGACGTCCAGTCGCGGACCGGCCTCATCCGCACCGCGTCCGGCGCCCGCCGTGCTCGAACCATTCATGTACCCGCTCCCTTCGGGGGTTACCCGGCCGTCATCCGCATCCTGTGCACGTCCTGTCCCGGATTGTAGTCGAGCACCGGACGGCCGGCAGCGGCGAACGCCGACGTCATCGGCCCCATCTGGGCGCCACCACACCGCAGCCGTCGCGGCGGCAGGGCGCGGGCACTCGGCGACCGCCTGCGGGTCACATCGTGGCGCGCCACGGCCAGCGCCGCGCAACCCGCACACGCACGGAGGCCCCATGAACCCGACACCCTTGCCACCCGACCCTCCCCCCTCGATGAGCCGGGCCCGCTTCCTGCGCCTGGCCGCCGCCAGCGCGGCCGGCCTCGTCATCGGCGCCCCAGCGCGCGCCACGCCCGCAAGCGACGCCACTACCCTGCCCCGCCCCACCCCGACCATGCATACCCGCCCCATCCCCGTCACGGGCGAGCCCTTGCCGGTGATCGGTTGCGGCACCTACATCGGCTTCGACGTCGCCCGCGACAGCGAGCAGTACCAGCGCCTGCCCGATGTGCTGCAGGCCTTGTTCGGCGCCGGCGGCGCGGTGATCGACAGCTCGCCGATGTACGGCCGCGCCGAAGCGGTCACCGGCGCACTGCTCGCGGCGGCCGGCAGCCACGACAAGGCCTTTGTCGCCACCAAGGTGTGGACGCGCGGCCGCGCCGAGGGCATCCGCCAGATGGAGGAATCCCTGCGCCGCCTGCAGGTCGAGCGCCTCGACCTGATGCAGGTGCACAACCTGGTCGACTGGCAGACCCAGCTCGCCACCCTGCGCGACTGGAAGGCCGCCGGGCGGGTGCGCTACCTCGGCGTCACCCACTACACCGCCGGCGCCTACGACGCGCTCGAGGCCGTGATGCGCGCCGAGCCGCTCGACTTCCTGCAGATCAACTACTCGCTCGACGAGCGCGAGGCCGAGCGCCGCATCCTGCCGCTGGCGGCCGAGCGGGGCATGGCGGTGCTGATCAACCGCCCCTTCGGTGGCGGTGGCCTGCTGCGCCGCCTGCGCGAGCGCCCGCTGCCGCCCTGGGCGGCCGACATCGGCGCCACCAGCTGGGCCCAGCTGCTGTTGAAGTTCGTCCTCGCCCACCCCGCCGTGAGCTGCGCCATCCCCGGCACCAGCCGGCCGGAGCACATGGCCGACAACGCCCTGGCCGGCATCGGCGAGATTCCGGACCAGGCGTTCTGGAACGGGCGCAGCCTGGAGCTGACTTGAAGCAGCGGGTCGCGCCGGCTCAGCGCCGTTCTCCAGTCGCGCCGTCCGAACTCGCCGCGTCGTCCAGCCCGACCCGGCCGATCGCCGGCAGGCGCAGCGCCGGGCGGTTGAAGTCCACCCCGAAGTTGAGGCCGAGCAGATTGAACTCGATGCCTTCCTGGACGCTCACGCTCAGCCCGAGCAGGCCGAGCAGCGACAGCTGCACGCCCGAGCCCGACGGCGACAGGCCGAGCGGGCGGCTGGCGGGGCGGTAGTCCTTGCCGATGGCGTTGGCCGGCAGGTCGAGGCGCAGCGCCGGCACTTCGCGGCCGATGTGGGCGAGGAAGGTGTTGCTGTTCGGACCCGGATAGCTGCGGTATTCGTCGGCATGGGGGTAGCGGGCGATCGCCGCCTCGATGTCGTCGATCATGGCCTCGACATGGGCGCCGCGGTGATCGACCAGCACCGCCGGCATGGCGCCGAACCACAGCCCGTCGGGTAGCGCGTAGTTGCGCCGAACCACGTTCGCGCCCCCCCAGCCGATGACGTCGAAGCGGGTGTAGGCGGTGTCGCCGGCGCGCTTGTAGATGATCCAGGGATGGACGGCGAAGTAGCCGCGCCAGCCGTAGGTGGGCGCGGCATAGACCTGCACGATGGCGGTGTCTGCAAGCTGCACCGGATCGGGGGCGATGCCCGACGAATGGCGCGCGGCGGTGCGCCAGCTGCGCTCCTCGCCGCTGGCGGGGCGCGGGTCATTGGCCAGGCTGAGGCCGAAGGAGACGCTCAGCAGGCCGACGAGGCCAAGGATCAGGAGCCGGGTGGTCTTCACGTAGGTGTCCGCAGCGGACTCGGGAGAGTCGATGTTGATCAGAGCGGGCGCGGCGCGCCGAGTTCAGCCCGCGCCTGCACGCAGCAGCGCCCAGCCCATGCCGGCGAGCAGCCCGAGGGCCACTGCCCCCATGCCGACCACCGCCTTCAGCGCCAGCGCGCGGCCCCCGATCACCGCCGCCATGCCGAGCTTGAAGCCGAGGTTGCCGAGCATCGCGAGCACGATCGCGATCACGGTCGGCGACAGCTCCAGCCGGCCGAGCGAGAACAGCCGCAGACTGGACAGCGAGATGGCGTCGACATCGGTCAGGCCCGACACCAGGGCGAGCACATACAGGCCACGGTTGCCGGCGTAATCCGACAGCCACGCCGCACACAGCAGTACCAGCGCATAAAGGCCGCCAAAGCCGAGCGCCGTCTTGAGCTCGGTCGGGTTGCTGGTCGCAGGCAGCACCGGCTGGCTGCGCTCGAGCAGTTGCCGCCAGTGCCAGAAGCAGGCGAGCAGGCCCAGCGCCAGCGCGGGCAGCAGCACCGCCGCCAGCGCCGCAAGGACCGGCGGCGCAACCAGCGCGGAGATGACGCCGATGCGCAGCACCATCACCAGGTTCGCGAGCACGATCACCAGCGCTGCCATCGGCGCCATGGCGGGCAGTTCGCGGGCCTGGCGCGCATACAGCAGCGTGGTGGCGGTGCTCGAGGCCAGGCCGCCGAAGATGCCGACGAACACCGCGCCGTAACGCGCGCCCGCGATCTGCAGCGCGGCGTAGCCCGCCAGCCCGACGCCGGCGATCAGCACCACCATCAGCCACACCTGGTGCGGGTTGAGCGCCCCATAGGGGCCGAACTCCTCGTTCGGCAGGATGGGCAGGATCACCAGCGACAGCACGCCGAACTGCAGGATCGAGATCCAGTCGCGGCTGCCGAGCCGGCTGGCGATTCCGCGCAGCTGGGCCTTGAAGTAGAGCAGCACCGTGGTCGCCACCGCGAGCATGACGGCCAGCTGGGCATGGCCGAGCCAGGTCGCGGCGCCCAGGCAGTAGCACAGCACCATCGCCGCCACCGAGGTCGTGCCCGGGTCGGTGGGGTCGGGATGCCGCAGGTAGGCGGCGATGATCATCACCGCGACGATCACCAGCCCGGCGACGAAGGGCGCGAAGCTGCCGATCTGCTGGCTGAGCAGGGTCACCAGGGCGCCGAACATGCCCACCAGGGCGAAGGTGCGCAGGCCGGCGCGGGCCGAGGGCACCCGCTCGCGCTCGAGGCCGATCAGCAGGCCGATGCCGGTCGCGATCAGCAGCGCTTCGATCTGGGCAGCGTCCAGGGGCACTTCGAGGGGCAGGGTCTGCGGCATGCGAATGGCCGGGATGGCAGCGCCGCCCCGGACGGAAACGGTGACCGCATGATGATACGCCGCTGCTCACCGGCACGATCGCATCGTGAAACATGTGCGCGCGCCTGTAACGAAACCCGCGTGATACTCTGGATTGTGCATTGCAACATAACCCGGGCCGGCGCGCGCCCTGCATCGGCAGCGCCCACCCGGCCAGACACGGAGGATCACGCCATGTTTCGCTTGCCGTGGCCACGCAAGAACAATGGAGCCCACCCGCCCACCCTCAGCCTCGCGCTGCAGGGCGGCGGCGCCCATGGCGCCTATACCTGGGGCGTGCTCGACCGCCTGCTCGAGCACGGCATCCGCATAGACGGCATCAGCGGCACCAGCGCCGGGGCGATGAACGCGGTGGCGCTGGCCCATGGCTGGACCGTGGACGGTGCCGACGGCGCACGCGCGGCACTGGCCGGATTCTGGGAGGCGGTGGGCGCCAGCGTTCCCTTTCACCTCGAACTGCTGCACACGCTCAACGGCGCCGCCGACGGCGGCCTGCCGGCGCCGATGAGCATGATGCTGGGGCTCACGCGCATGTTCTCGCCCTATCAGTTCAACCCCTTCGAGCTCAACCCGCTGCGCGACGTCGTGCGCGCGCAGTTCGACTTCGAGCGCCTGCGCCGCGACTGCCCGATCAAGCTCTTCATCGCCGCCACCGTGGTGCGCACCGGCAAGGTCAGGCTGTTCCACACCGCCGAGCTCAGCGAGGCGGCGTTGCTGGCCTCGGCCTGCCTGCCCACCCTGCATCACGCGGTCGAGATCGACGGCGAGTACTACTGGGACGGCGGTTTCACCGCCAACCCGGCGGTCTACCCGTTGCTGTACGAATGCAGCACGCCGGACGTGCTGATGGTGTTGTTGAACCCGCTGCAGCGCGACGATGCCCCGCGCAGCGCCGACGACATCGCCGCGCGCAGCATGGAGCTCGGCTTTTCCACCACCTTCCTGCGCGAGATGCGCATGGTCGCCCATGCCCGGCGCTTCATCGCCAGCGACGCGCCGGCCTGGCTGCGCGGTCGCCTGGAGCGCAAGCTGATGGGGCAGCGCTTCCACCTCATCGAAGCCACCGAGCTCGGCGACGCCGGCTCGGCAAGCAAGCTCAACGCCACCAGCGGCTTCCTGCTGCAGTTGCGCGACCTCGGCCGGGCGCGCGCCGATACCTGGCTGCAGGCGCACGCCCACGCGATCGGGCGGCGCGAGACGGCCGCGGTCGAGGCCCTGTTCCTGTAGCTGACGCGGGCACCGCGCCCAGCCGGGGCCCTGCCCGTGGCGTGGAATCGCGACCGCCTGATGATCGCCCCGCGCCCTCGTCGGAGCTTCGCCCTCGTCGCGATGCAAGGCAGGCACGGCCGCGCTAGTATTGGCGGCACGGCGGCGACGTGATCGGAATGGCCTCACCGCTGGCCCTGGAACGAGGAAACCGGATCATGAAGCTGCTGCTGGTCGAGGATGACCCCACGCTGGCCGACGGCATCGCCGAGTTCCTGCGCGGCCAGGGCGACGCGGTCTGCGTCGAGCATGACGGCATGCAGGCAGACCGCCGCCTGCAGGAGGACGGGTTCGATTTCGTCCTGATCGACGTTGGCCTGCCCGGCCTCGGTGGCTACGAGGTGGTGCGCCGCATCCGCAAGCGGGGCCAGCGCCTGCCGGTGATCCTGATCACCGCGCGCGACGCCCTCGACGACCGCATCTACGGCCTCGACCTCGGCGCCGACGATTATCTGGTCAAGCCTTTCGAGCTGGCCGAACTGAGCGCACGCATGCGCGCGGTCCAGCGCCGCGGCGGGCACGCGGCCGCGCCGGCACTCAGCTTCGGCGCCCTGGTGCTCGACATCGACGGCCGCCTCGCCGAGCTCGACGGGGCCCCGCTGCCGCTCAGCGGGCGGGAATGGGACGTGCTCGAAACCCTGGTGCGCGCCGACGGCCGCACCGTCACGCGCGAGCAGTTGCAGGGCGAGGGCAGCGGCAACGCGCTCGAGGTCTGCATCTCGCGCCTGCGCCCGCGACTGGAGTCCGCCGGCCTGGTGATCCGCACCGTACGCGGCTTCGGCTACCGCCTCGAGCGCATCCGCGAGCGGCCCGGCGGTGCAGACTAGCCTTCGCCGTACCCTGCTCAATGCGCTGGCCGCGCCCACCGTGCTGCTGCTGGTACTGGCGGGCGCCGTCGCCTATGGCACGGCCAAGATGGTCGTGCGCGACGCCTACGACCGCAGCCTGCTCAATCTCGCCCACGGCATCGCCACCCATGTGCGACCGACCCCGGGCGGACTCGCGCTGACGCTCTCGCCAGAGGCCGAAGTGGTATTGCGCACCGACATCCAGGACCGCATCTTCTTCCGCGTACGCGATCGCCATGGCCGCCTGCTCGGCGGCGACGCCGATCTCCCGCTGTTTGACGACGGCGGCAGCGCCTCGAGCCTGCCCGTGCCCTACCAGCCGCTCGACAGCGACCCCGCGCCTGCAGCAAGGCTGACGCCCAGCCGCCCACAGTTCCGGGATCTCGTCCATCGGGGCGAGCCGATCCGCGCCGTGCGCCTGTATCGCGAGCACGCGGCGGCCGGCTTCTACGTGCTGGTGGCCGAGACGCTGGGCAAACGCACCGAGGCCATGGACAAGCTGCTGTTCGGTTTCGCCTCCGCCGCCCTGCTGCTGCTGCTCACCGCCATAACCGGCGCCCGCTTCGGCATCCCGAGCGGCCTGGCGCCGCTCGGGCGGCTCGAAGCCTCGTTGCGGGCGCGCTCCGGCACCGACCTGTCGCCGATCGACCCGGCGGACGTGCCGAGCGAGATCCATGAGCTGGTCCTTGCACTCAATGGCCTGCTCGCACGGCTGCGCGCAGCCAACGCGCTGCAGCGCGAATTCCTGCAGGACGCCGCCCATCAGCTGCGCACACCGCTTGCCGGCCTGCAGATGCAGCTCGAACTGCTCGAATCGAAGCCCCTCGATGCCGCCGCCCGCGCCCGCCTGCGCCAGTCGGTGGCACGGGTCACCCGTCTCGCCAACCAGCTCCTGGCGCTGGCGCGCGCCGAGGCGAGCGAGCGCCTGGTCGCCCATGCGGCGCCGGTCGAGCTGTCGGCGCTGATCGATGACATGGTGGAGGACTGGCTGCGGCTGGCGGACGAACGCGGCATCGACCTCGGCATCGAGCGCGAGGCGGTGGCGGTCGAGGGCGATCCGACCCTGCTGCAGGAGCTCATCGCCAACCTGATGGACAACGCGCTCAAGTATGGCCGCGCCGGCGGCAGCGTCACGCTGCGCTGCGCGAGCACGGGCGACGAGGTCGTGCTCGAGGTCAGCGACGACGGCCCCGGCATCCCGCAGGCGGTGCGCGAGCGGGTCTTCGAGCGCTTCTACCGCCACGCCGCCGACGGTCAGCTCAACGCCGCCAGCGGCAGCGGTCTCGGTCTGTCGATCGCACGCGAGATCGTGCGGGGTCACGGTGGGCAGATCGACATCGCCGATGGGCCGGACGGCCGCGGCACCTGCGTGCGCGTGCGTCTGCCGGCCCACAAGGCAACGGGGCGGTGAGCCTTCGCCCACCGCCCCGCGCCTGCCGCTGCCCCCCGCCGACGCCCCCGAGGGGCGCCGTCGAGCGGATCAGGCCTCAGTGTGCCGACGCCGCCGCCGCACCGATGCCGGTTTCCGAGCGGACCTTCTGCGCCAGGTAGCCGGCGCGGTCGGCGCGGGCCAGCGCGCTCCGGTCGAGGATCGAGAACAGCCAGATGCCGATGAAGCCCGCCGCCATCGAGAACAGCGCCGGCGACGCGTAGGGGAACAGCGCCGAACCCTTGGGGTTGCCCAGCGTGGCTTCCCACACCGACGGCGACACGACGGTCAGCACCACCGCGGTGATCAGGCCGATGAAGCCGCCGATGGTCGCGCCGCGGGTGGTGCAGTCCTTCCACAGCACCGACATGAACAGCACCGGGAAGTTGGCCGAGGCGGCGATCGCGAAGGCCAGCGACACCATGAAGGCGATGTTCTGTTTCTCGAAGGCGATGCCCAGGATGACCGCGATGAAGCCGAGCACCAGGGTGGTGATGCGCGACACCCGCAGTTCCGAGGCCGAGTCGGCGTTGCCATGCTTGAACACCGTGGCGTAGAGGTCGTGCGACACCGCCGAGGCGCCCGACAGGGTCAGGCCGGCGACCACCGCGAGGATGGTCGCGAACGCCACCGCCGAGATGAAGCCGAGGAACACGTTGCCGCCGACCGCGTTGGCGAGATGGATCGCCGCCATGTTGCCACCGCCGATCAGGCCGCCCTTGGCGTCGAGGAAGTCCGGATTGGTCGACACCAGCACGATCGCACCGAAGCCGATGATGAAGGTGAGGATGTAGAAGTAGCCGATCCAGGTCGTCGCCCAGAACACCGACTTGCGCGCCTGCTTGGCGTCCGGCACGGTGAAGAAGCGCATCAGCACGTGGGGCAGGCCGGCGGTGCCGAACATCAGCGCCATGCCGAAGGAGATCGCCGAGATCGGGTCCTTGATGAAGGAGCCCGGGCCCATGATGGCCTGGCCGATCGTCGACGCTTCCTCGGCCGTCTTGCCGCCGGCGCTGGCGACTTCGGTCTTGATGCGGACCGCGTCGGCGAACATCGCCTCGGGCGAGAAGCCGTAGCTCAGCAACACCATGAAGGCCATGAAGCTGGCCCCGGCAAGCAGCAGACAGGCCTTGATGATCTGCACCCAGGTGGTCGCGGTCATGCCGCCGAACAGCACGTAGATCATCATCAGCGCGCCGACGATGACCACCGCCATCCAGTACTCGAGGCCGAACAGCAGCTTGATGAGCTGGCCCGCGCCGACCATCTGCGCGATCAGGTAGAAGGCCACCACGACCAGGGTGCCCGAGGCCGCGAAGGCACGGATCGGCGTCTGCTGGAAGCGGTAGGCGGCGACGTCGGCGAAGGTGAACTTGCCCAGGTTGCGCAGGCGCTCGGCCATCAGGAAGGTGATCACCGGCCAGCCGACCAGGAAGCCGATCGAGTAGATCAGGCCGTCGTAGCCGTTCATCATCACCGCGGCCGAAATGCCGAGGAAGGAGGCCGCCGACATGTAGTCGCCGGCGATCGCCAGGCCGTTCTGGAAGCCGGTGATGCCGCCACCGGCGGTGTAGAAGTCGGACGCCGACTTGGTCTTCGCCGCCGCCCACTTGGTGATGTAGAGCGTGCCGACCACGAACACGCCGAACATCATGATGGCCGTCCAGTTGGTGGCCTGCTTCTCGGCCTGGCCGAGATCGCCGCCCGCGGCCAGCGCCAGCGAGGACAGCAGGGCGAGCGCGAGCCCGCCCACGAGTTTCATGTTCGTCGCGCTCACTTGCTGCTCTCCTGCACGATTTCGTGGGTCAGGCGGTCGAACTCGGAGTTCGCGCGACGCACGTAGAAGCCGGTGATGAGGATGGTGAAGAAGATCACGCCGAGCCCGATCGGGATGCCGACCGTGGTCACGCCCTCGCCCAGACGCGCCGAGAGCAGCTCCTTGTCGAAGGCGATGATGGCGATGTAGCCGTAGTACACGACCATCATGATCGCGGTGAGGATCCAGCCGAAGCGCGAGCGCGTGCTCACGAGCTGCTGGTACTTGGGGTTGGCAGCGATCCGCGCTGCCATGTCGTTTTCCATGTCTCCCTCCTTCAGCGGTGAACACACCGGACGGCCCGGTTACCGACACATTACGGAGGGAAGACTTACATTCCGCTTACGCAGTCATAAAAAACTTCTTTATTAACAGATACTTAATGGAATCTTAGCGAAACCTTGCAGCGCCCTGCCGCGCCGCGCAAGACGAGCCCGCGAAGGCCCGGCCTCAAGCCGCCGGCAGGAACTCGGCGAAGGCCGCCGGCAGCGGCGCGTTCTCCAGGCTGCGCTGGGTGAACAGGAAGCGGCCATCGCAGACAAAGCCGAGATCCGCCCAGTCGACCGCATTGAGCGCATCGCGGAAGGCCTCGATGTCCACATCGGCCCGCAGCGGAAACACCGCCATCACCGCGCCGTCGTAGTCGGTGCACGGGTGCACGAAAAAGGGTCGCGCCACCCGCGTCTTGCCGTTCACATAGACACGCGGCTGGGCGCTGCGATGGTGCATGCGCCCCCACATCCACCAGTTCGATTCATCGAACTTCGTCACCTTGCGCTGCAGCAGGCGGGCCTTGTGCGGCACCAGCACCTCCGGTGGCGGCCCGCCCGGCTCGCTCCAGATCATGCGCCGCGTCTGGCCGGTGCTGACGGTGGAGGAGCACACGAAGTCGCGGTTGCCATGCACCGCGTCCGTGTACAGCTCATCCGCCCCCGACACCGCGCCGACCTTGACGAAGGCCACGTCCGACAGCCGCAGCGGGTAATCTCCACGGGCGAACATCAGGTGTCCGGCGCATTCGATGAAGTGGCGCGTCTCCCACGCCGGCGCGGCGAGCGCCACGGCGAGCTCGTCGCCGACGCCGATCTCGCAGTAGCGCATCTCGCGCGTGCTGCAGCCTTTCTCGAAGCGCCAGATCAGGCAGTTCGGCACCGCATCGGCGAACACGCGCGCATCGCCGAGCTCGATCGCATCGGTGATGCTGCCGGCCTCGAACAGCAGGCGGTTGAGCTTGACCGCCGAGGTCGCCTTGAGGAAGTCGCGCGGCGTGATGAAGATCAGCTCGCCACCCGGCTTCAGGTGGCGCAGGCACTTGTCGATGAAGAACAGGTAAAGATTGGCGCGGCGGTCGAGGCAGCGTCCGAAGTGGCCGCGCGCGATCAGCGCCTGCGTCGCCGCGGAGATGTCCTGGCAGCGCACATAGGGCGGGTTGCCGATGATGGTGTCGAACTGCTCGCGCTCGGGATAGGCGAAGAAGTCGATCGCCTGCGCACCGGGCGGACAGTGGTCGGCGTCGAGCTCGAGGCCGACTGCGCCCGGCAGGTGGCGCAGGAAGGCGCCGTCGCCGCAGGAAGGCTCCAGCACGCGGCCGTTATTGCGGCGCAGCGCCAGCATCGCGCGCACCACGGGCTCGGGGGTGAACACCTGCCCCAGCGCCGCGACATCGCGCAGGCCGAGCGCGAGCTGATCAGCCATGGCGGACTCCCGGGCGGGGCCAAAGGCGACAGCGGGGCGCGTTCGAGCGCGGCAAGGGGCGATGTGGGGCGTCGAGCAACATGGGCCGCGATCTTACCAAGCGGCGCGAGCGCCGGGTGAGCGGGCTGCGGGCGGGGGCGGCGCGCCGGTCGTGCCGTGCTGGAAGCCGTCGCGTACGCCGATTGCGTCCGCCCTCGTGCCTGGACGCCCCACTGGCTTGCCCTGCGCCCCCTGCGGCGCTAACGTGAGCCCTCTCCTGGCATGCATGAGGAATCCCTGGATGCCCCTCCCCAAGGCGGCCGACCCGCAGGATGCGGGCGCCCTGCTGGCGCTAATCGACACCCTGGTGCGCGAGCTGCAGCCCGGCGCCCAGCGCCCGGCGAGCCTGGACAGCGCGCTCGACCGCGAGCTCGGCCTCGACAGCCTGAGTCGTGTCGAGCTGCTGGCCCGCATCGAGCGCCAGTATGGCGTGCATCTGCCGGCCGAGGTGCTGGGTGCGGCCGAGACCCCGCGCGACCTGCTCGCCGCGATTGCCCACGCCCGGACAGCGGAGCACGGGGGCTCGGACGCGGGCAGCAGCACGCTGCGCCAGGCGCTGCCGCCCGCCCAGGCTGCCCCTGAAGCCGCTGCGGATGCCGATGCCGGAGGCGCCGGCGATGAGCTGCCCGAGGCCGCCCGCAGCTTGCTCGAGGTGCTCGACTGGCACCTCGCCCGTCACCCGGCGCGCACCCACGTCAGCTTCTACGCCAGCGAGGATCGGCTCGAGACGATGAGCTACGCCGAGCTCGCCGACGGCGCCATGCGGGTGGCCGACAGCCTGCGCGGCCTGGGCGTGCGGACGGGCGACTGCGTCGCGGTGATGCTGCCCTCGGGGCTCGATTTCTTCCGCTGCTTCTTCGGCATCCTGCGCGCCGGCGCGGTGCCGGTACCCATGTACCCGCCGGCGCGCCCCAACCAGCTCGAGGAGCACCTGCGCCGCCAGGCCGGCATCCTGCGCAACTGCGAGGCGCCGGTGCTGATCACCTTCGACCGCGTGCGCCCGCTGGCACGCATGCTGGCCGGACTGTCGCCCGCCCTCGCCCACGTCACCACGCCGGCCGAACTGGCCACCGGCGCCCACCCGCAGCCCGGCGCCGGCAGCCATGGCGGGGCGCATCCGGCGCGCGCAGGCGAGCTCGCGCTGATCCAGTACACCTCCGGCTCCACCGGCGACCCCAAGGGCGTGGCGCTGAGCCATGCCAACCTGCTCGCCAACATCCGCGCCTGGGGCCAGGCCGCCGCACTGAGCGCGCGCGACGTGTGCGTGAGCTGGCTGCCGCTGTACCACGACATGGGCCTGATCGGCACCTGGCTGGGCAGCCTGTACCACGGCCTGCCGCTGATCCTGATGTCGCCGCTCGACTTCCTCGCCCGCCCCGAGCGCTGGCTGTGGGCGATCCATCGCCACCGCGGCACGGTCACCGCCGCCCCCAACTTCGCCTTCGAGCTGTGCGTGAAGCGGCTCGCCGACCAGGACCTCAGCGGCCTCGACCTGTCGAGCTGGCGTCTGGCGGCGAACGGCGCCGAGCCGGTCAATCCGGACACGCTGGCGCGCTTTGCCACCACCTTCGCCCCCTACGGCCTGGACCCGGGCGCCCTGATGCCGGTGTACGGCCTCGCCGAATGCTCGGTGGGCCTGTGTGTGCCGCCGCCCGGCCGCGGTGTGGTGGTGGATCGGGTCTCGCGCACGGCGCTCACGTGCGAAGGCGAGGCGCGGCCATGGTCCGCCGCAGCGGACGGCGCGCGTGGGGAGGGGAACCAGGATGGGGGCCGGGATGGGGATGGCGGCGCGGGTGACGCGGCGCGCATCGTGTCCTGCGGCCCGGCCCTGCCCGGCCACGCGCTGCGCATCGTCGATGGCGAGGGCCGGCCGCTGCCCGAGCGCCAGGTCGGCGCGCTCGAGTTCCGCGGCCCCTCGGCAACCGCCGGCTACTACCGCAACCCGCAGGCCAGCGCCGCGCTGTTCCACGACGGCTGGCTGGCGACGGGCGACCACGCCTACCTCGCCGACGGTGAGCTCTACATCACCGGCCGGGCGAAAGAGATGATCATCCGCGCCGGCCGCAACATCTACCCTTACGACCTCGAGCAGGCGGTCGGCGAGCTGCCGGGCGTGCGCAAGGGCTGCGTCGCGGTGTTCGGCGTGCAGCGCGACCAGGCCAGCGAGGAGCGCCTGGTGGTGGTTGCCGAGACCCGCCTGCGGGACGCGGCCGAACGCCGGCAACTCGAGCAGCGCATCGTCGCCGCGGCGATGGACCAGCTCGAGCTCGCCCCCGACGAGATCGTGCTGGCGCCGCCGCACGCGGTGCTCAAGACCTCGAGCGGCAAGATCCGCCGCGCCTCGGTACGCGCCGCCTATCTCGACGGCAGCCTCGGTGCGCCGGTGCGCGCCGCCTGGCTGCAGATCCTGCGCCTGCAGGCCGCCAGCCTGGGCGGGCGACTGCGCGCGCTGCCCGGTGCGCTCTACGCCGGCTGGGCATGGGCCGGCTTCGCCCTGCTCGCCCCGCTCGCCGTGCTCGCCCTCGTCGGCCTGCCGCGACTCGAGCAACGCTGGGCGGTCGCGCACCGCCTCGCCCGCCTGTACCGCTGGCTGTGCGCCTGCCCGCTGCGGGTCGAGGGCCTGGAACACCTGCCCGCGGGCAACTGCGTGGTGGTGGCCAACCACGCCAGCTACGCCGACGGCGTGGTGCTGGCGGCGGCGCTGCCGCGCCCGGTGCGCTTCGTGGCGAAGGCCGAATTCCGCGCCAACCGGCCGCTGCGCGCACTGTTCGAGCGCCTGGGCACCGTCTTCGTCGAGCGCTTCGATACCTTGCGCGGCATCGAGGATGCGCACGCGCTCGGCACGCACGCCGGGGAGGGCGTGCCGCTGCTGTTCTTCGCCGAGGGCACCTTCGGCCCGCGCGAGGGCCTGCAGGCCTTTCGCCTCGGCGCCTTCCAGACCGCCGCCCGCCAGGGCCTGCCGGTGGTGCCGGTGGCGCTGGCCGGCACCCGCAGCGTGCTGCGCGATCGCAGCTGGTGGCCCCGCCGCGGCCCGCTGGCGGTGACTGTCTGCCCCCCGGTGCACCCCGCAGGCGAGGACTGGCACGACCTGCTCGCCCTGCGCGATACGGTGCGGGCGCAGGTCCTCGCCCACTGCGGCGAGCGCGATGCAGGGCCAGACTGAAGCCGCCGCCGGGATGCTTGCCTATACTCAGGAAGCCCGCTACTCCATCCACGCACGAGGACAGCCCCATGCCCCACTGGTACCAAGACAATGCCGACTCCATCGGCCACACCCCGCTCGTCCGCCTCAACCGCATCGTCGACGGCGCCCCGGCCACCGTGCTGGCCAAGATCGAGGGCCGCAATCCGGCCTACTCGGTCAAGTGCCGCATCGGCGCCTCGATGGTCAAGGACGCCGAAGCCCACGGCCGCCTCGGCCCGGGCAAGGAGATCGTCGAGCCCACCAGCGGCAACACCGGCATCGCGCTCGCCTTCGTGTGCGCCGCGCGCGGCATTCCGCTGACGCTGACGATGCCCGAGACGATGAGCATCGAGCGGCGCAAGCTGCTCGTCGCCTATGGCGCGAAGCTGGTGCTGACCGAAGGCGCCAAGGGCATGAGCGGCGCGATCGCGAAAGCCAACGAGATCGTCGCCGGCGATCCCGGGCGCTACGTGCTGCTGCAGCAGTTCGAGAACCCGGCCAACCCGGCGATCCACGAGACCACCACCGGACCCGAAATCTGGAACGACACCGACGGCGGCATCGACATCCTGGTCTCCGGCGTCGGCACCGGCGGCACCATCACCGGCGTATCGCGCTACATCAAGCGCACGCGCGGCAAGGAGATCCAGTCGGTCGCAGTGGAACCGAGCGCGAGCCCGGTGCTCACCCAGCACCTCGCCGGCCAGCCGCTGGCGCCCGCGCCGCACAAGATCCAGGGTATCGGTGCCGGCTTCGTGCCCAAGGTGCTGGATCTGTCGCTGGTCGACAGCGTCGAGCAGGTGAGCAACGAGGACGCCGTGCTGTATGCGCGCCGGCTCGCGGGCGAGGAAGGGATCCTGTCCGGCATCTCCTGCGGCGCGGCGGCGGCGGTCGCGGTACGGCTGGCGAAGAAGCCCGAGAACGCGGGCAAGACCATCGTCGTGATCCTGCCCGACTCGGGCGAGCGCTACCTGAGCTCGATCCTGTTCGAGGGCATGTTCAACGACAGCGGCATGGCCACCTGAGCACGCTGTGGAGCTGCGCGTGCGCCGTGTCTACGACCCCCCGGCAGCGACCGACGGCTGTCGGGTGCTGGTCGACCGGCTGTGGCCACGCGGGCTCGCGCGCGAAGCCGCGCAGGTCGACCACTGGCTGCGCGCGCTTGCGCCCTCCAACGAACTGCGCAAGTGGTTCGCCCACGACGCCGCACACTGGGCCGAATTCCGCCATCGCTACGGCGAGGAATTGCAGGCCCCGGCCGCCGCCGAGGCGCTCGCCGAGTTGCGCCGCCTGATCGCCAGCCAGCCGGTGCTCACGCTGCTCTACGGCGCCCGGGATTCACGCCACAACAACGCCGAGGCGCTGCGCCAGTGGCTGCAGGGCGAGCCCGCCCGCTGACGCAGCGCGCCGCACCTCAACCGGCTTCCAGCCTGCGCCGCGCCTCGCTGGCGCTTTCGTAGAAGTGCGCCGGAATGCGCCGCTTCTCCAGTTCCTCACCGAGCTTCATGCGCAGGAAGCCGTTGGCGGTATAGCGCGTGACGGTGCGGTAATGCGCCTCCGTCAGGCCCTTCACCATCTCGACGTAGTCGTCCACCCGCTCGGGCACGATCGAGAAGCGGTCGTAGTTGACCACCGCATCGACCTTGCGTCCGAGCGGCGCGAGCGCGGCGCAGACCGCGTCGCGGATGTTGGCGATGTCCTGCGGCGTGCGCACCGACAAGCCCTCGAAATCGATGAAGAACACGTCCTGTTGCACGTCGTAGGAAAGGCGCTGGGCGAGCGGAACGTCGAGCAGGTCGTGGCGCAGCCCCATCGGCGCATCGGCGAAGATGCGCGCATCCATCAGCGCGGGCGGGCGCTTGATCACCGGCATGAAGTCCATGCGATCGAGAATGTCGCGCTGCAGGTCCACGCCGGGCGCAATCTCGATCAGCTCGAGGCCCTCATCGGCCAGGCGGAACACGCAGCGCTCGGTGACGTAGAGCACGTCCTGCTGCCACTTCACCGCCTGCGGCCCGCTGAAGCTGCGGTGCTCGACCGCATCCACGAACTTGCGCGCCTCGCCATCCTGCACGATGCGCAGGCCTTCGTCGGCCACCGCCACCTGTAACGCGCCGGCGGTGAAGGTGCCGACGAAGACCACCTTCTTGGCGTTCTGCGAGATGTTGATGAAGCCGCCCGCCCCGGCCAGCCGCGGCCCGAACCTGGACACGTTGAGGTTGCCCTCGCGGTCCGCCTGGGCGAGGCCGAGAAAGGCGATGTCCAGCCCGCCGCCGTCGTAGAAGTCGAACTGGCTGGGCTGGTCGATGATCGCCTGGGTGTTCACCGCCGCGCCGAAGGACAGCCCGCCGGCCGGGATGCCGCCGATCACGCCGGGCTCGGCGGTCAGCGTCAGCAGGTCGATCATCTGCTCCTCGGCGGCCACGGCAGCCACGCCCTCGGGCATGCCGATGCCCAGGTTCACCACCGCGTCGGGCTTGAGCTCCATCGCCGCGCGGCGGGCGATGACCTTGCGCGCGCTCATGGGCATCGCGCCGATCGCCGACATCGGCACCCGGATCTCGCCGGCGAAGGCCGGGTTGTACTGCTCCGCATAGGTCTGCATGTGGTGCTCGGGGCGCTCGGCCACCACCACGCAGTCGACCAGCACGCCGGGCACCTGCACCTGGCGCGGGTTGAGCGAACCGCGCTCGGCGATGCGCTCGACCTGCACGATGACGATGCCGCCGGAGTTGCGTGCGGCCATCGCGATCGCGCGCGCCTCCAGCGTCAGCGCCTCCTTCTCCATGGTGACGTTGCCGTCGGGGTCGGCGGTGGTGCCACGGATGATGCCGACGTGGATCGGGAAGGCCTTGTAGAACAGGTAGTCCTCGCCGTCGATCGGCAGCAGCCGCACCAGGTCGGCGGTGGTACGCGCATTGAGCTTGCCGCCGCCGAAGCGCGGATCGACGAAGGTGCCCAGGCCGACCCGGGTCAGGGTGCCGGGCTTGCCGGCGGCGATGTCGCGGAACAGATGCGAGATCACCCCCTGCGGCAGGTTCCAGGCCTCGATGCGGTTGTCCACCGCGAGCGCCTGCAGCTTGGGCACCAGACCCCAGTGGCCGCCGATCACGCGCGCCACCAGGCCGTCGTGGCCGAGATGGTTGAGGCCGCGGTCCTTGCCGTCGCCCTGGCCGGCGGCGTACACGAGCGTCAGGTCGCGCGGCGCGCCGCGGCCCTCGGCACCGGCTTCGCCGCCGTCGAGGAAGCGTTCCTCGAGCGCGATCGCGATGCTCTCGGGAAAGCCGATGCCGACGAAGCCGCCGGTGGCAACCGTGTCGCCGCTGCGGATCAGGCGCACCGCCTCGCGCGCCGACACGATCTTGCCGGTGTCGGCCGCGCGCAGCGAAGCGGCCATCGGATGGGTGGTCGTACTCATGCGGATCTCCTCCTCGCGACGGTCAGAAGCTGCCGAACAGCGTGCCGAGGGTGATCACCACCACCAGCGCGACGAGCGGGAACACCACCGTGTTCATGGCGATGAAGCCGTAGGACTCGCGATGGGTCAGGCGGCAGATCGACAGCAGCGAGATCACCGCGCCGTTGTGCGGCAGCGAGTCCATGCAGCCCGAGGCCATGGTGGCGATGCGGTGCAGCAGCTCGGGGCTGATGCCGGCGGCGTTGGCCATGGCGAGATACTCGGCGCCCAGCGTCTTCAGCGCGATCGACATGCCGCCCGAGGCCGAGCCGGTGATGCCGGCGAGCACGTTCACCGCCACCGCCTCGGAGATCAGCGGGTTGCCCGGTGCGATGCCCAGCACCAGGTCGCGGATCACGACGAAACCGGCGAGCGAAGCGATCACGGTGCCGTAGCCGACCTCGGTGGCGGTGTTGAGGATGGGCAGCATGGAGCCGAAGGAACCCTCGTTGACCGTCTTCATCAGGTTGGCCCAGCGCGTCCAGTGCAGCACCACCAGCAACATGATGGAAGCCGACAGCGCGACGATGATCGACCAGATACCGATCAGCGAGCGCGCATCCTGCAGGCCGCCGAACTCCGGCTTGGCGAGGTAGCTGGTGTCGATGCTGGGCAGCACCTGCTTGGCCATCACGAAGTTGAGGCCGATCACCACCAGGATGGGCAGCAGCGCGATCCAGAAGCCCGGGCGCGGCGCATCCGCCGGCTCGCTGTCGGGCTCGCCGCTATGGTGGCCGTAGCCTTCGCCGGCCGCCATCAGCTTCTTCGCCTGGGCGCTCAGCCACCAGGTGCCGAGGCCGAACATGATCAGGCCGCCAATCAGGCCCAGGCCGGGCGCGGCAAAGGCGTCGGTGCCGAAGAAGGGGCTGGGGATCGCGTTCTGGATCGCCGGCGTGCCGGGCAGCGCGGTCATCGTGAAGGTGAACGAACCGAGCGCGATCGCGGCAGGAATCAGCCGCTTGGGGATGCCCGCCTCGCGGAACAGCGCGGCGCCGATCGGATACACGGCGAAGGCCACCACGAACAGCGACACGCCGCCGTAGGTCAGGATGCCGCAGGCGAGCACGATCGCCAGGATCGCACGCTGGCTGCCCACTTTCTCGACGATGGCGTGCGCGATCGCGCGCGCCGAGCCGGAGTCGTCCATCAGCTTGCCGAACAGCGCGCCGAGCAGGAACAGCGGGAAGAACTGGATCACGTAGCCGCCCATGGCCTTCATGAAGACCTGGGTGTAGGTCGGCAGCAGCATCGCCGCCTCGCCCGACATCAGCACGGCGAACAGCGCCAGCAGCGGCGCGAGCAGCAGGACGCTGATGCCGCGGTAGGCGAGATACATCAGCAATACGAGGGACAACAGAATGCCTAGGGTGCCCATGGGGCGTCCTCCTCCTGGATTGGTTTTTGGGTATCGGTATCGGCCGCGGACGTCGCCGCGGTGCGGGCAATCAACAGCAGCATCCGTGCCAGGTCCTGCACGCTGCGGCCGGAACAGGGCCCCGAACAGGCGCAAACAGGCCTGGATCGCATGCGCTGATTGGGTTATCGATCGGCCTTATTACCGCCCGTCATGGCCAGACGACACGCATGCGGACGCATTGAAGGCTCCAGCTTTCAAGACATGTCCAGGATTCAGGACACTCAGAAGCAATCAATCCAGATTTCTGGACACCCCGACGCGGGGCAGCACAGGGCTCAGCGCGTGATGCCGTGCTGCTGCAGCTTGGCGTAGAGGCCGGCGCGCGAGATGCCGAGCCGGCTGGCGGCGAGGCGGCGATTGCCGCCGCAGGCCTGCAGCGCCGCCCGCAGCGCCACGCGTTCGGCATGCGCGAGGGCGTCGGCGAGCGGCACGACGCCCTCTCCGGGGAGCCCGTCCGGCGTGGCCGCCCGAATTGCGTCCTGCCCTGCGTCGGGCCTTGCGCCCAATGACGCGTCCGGCGCAGCCCTTGCGCGTGCAGCCGCGACGGGCATGGCCAGCACCGCCCCGGCCGTGCCGAGCAGGGCCGCCAGCGCCGCGGCATCCAGCGGCCCGCTGTCGGCGCTCAGCTGGGCGCGCTCGAGCAGGTTGCGCAGCTGGCGCACGTTGCCCGGCCAGGGCTGGGCCGCGAGCAGCGCCAGCGCGTCGTCGGCGAGCTCCAGCGGACGCTGGCCGGAGCGTGCGGCGATGTCGTCGAGCAAGGCCTCGACCAGGGCGCGGATGTCCTCGCGCCGCTCGCGCAGGCTGGGCACGCGCAGGGCCAGCACGTTGAGACGGTAGAACAGGTCGGCGCGGAAGCTGCCCTCGGCCACCCGCGCCTCGAGGTCCACATGGGTGGCGGCGATCACCCGCACATCGAGCGGGCGCACCTGGTTCGAGCCGAGCGGCTCGACCTGCTGCTCCTGCAGCACGCGCAGCAGCTTGACCTGCAGCGGCAGGGACAGGTCGCCGATCTCGTCGAGGAACAGGGTGCCGCCGTTGGCGAGCTCGAACTTGCCCAGCCGCGCCTTGCGGTCGGCCCCGGTGAAGGCGCCGGGTGCGGTGCCGAAGAGCTCGGCCTCGACCAGGTTGTCCGGCACTGCCGCCATATTGACCGCGACGAAGGGGCCATCGGCGCGCGCCGACAGGTTGTGAATGCCCTGCGCGAGCAGCTCCTTGCCGGTGCCGGTCTCGCCGCGCAAGAGCACCGTGGCGTCGAGCTGGGCGGCGCGGCGGGCCTGGCGCTTGATCTCGGTCGCCACCGCGCTGGTACCGATGAAGTTGGCGATCGTGTAGCGCGCGCGGCGCGCCTGCAGCAGCGCGCGTTCGGTCTCGGCCAGGCGCGCCTGCAGGCGGCCGTACTTCTCCATCAGCGGCTTCAGATGGCGGGCGCGGTCAAACAGCACGAAGCCGAGCGCGCCCACCACATGGCCATCGTCGTCGCGCAGCGGGATGCGAGTGACGACGAAGTGCTCGTCGCCGAAGGGCATCAGGTCGAGCAGGCTGGGCTCGCCGCTGTCGACCACCTCGCGCAGGCGGCTGGACGGCAGCACGTCCTCGATCTCGCGCCCGAGCGCGCTGTGACCGTCGGCCAGCCCGATCTTGCTCGCGTACTTGTCGCTCATCCACACGATGCGCGCCTGGCGATTGACCGCCACCGTGCCCTCGCACTGGGCGTTGAGGTGGTCGAACAGCAGCGGCATCGCCACCGCGCGGAAATGCTCGGGCGAGATGCCGATCTTGAGGCCGTTTTCGTCGAGGTCGGCGGCGGACAGACCCATGGGCAGTCTTTCAGAAGGGAAACGGTGGCCGATTATGGAACCGCCCTTCCCGCGCAGCAACGATCGCGGCGCGCACGGGGAACCCCTCAGCGCCACATGTCGCGCATCTTCGCCGCGAGGTCGATCGCCGCCTGGCGCGAGGCCGGCGAGCCCCGTAGTTCGGCCGGCGGGGGCGGCCAGCTGATCTGCTCGAACTGCCCGAGCAGGCGGTTGGGGATGAAGCGCGTGCGCCCGGCATACACGTGGCGGTCGCCCATGCCCATCTGCTGGGTGACGTAGAAGCGCTGCGGCACGATGAGGTCGAGGCTGTCCCTCGCGCGCGTCATCGCCACGTAGAGCAGGCGGCGCTCCTCCTCGATCTCGGCGCTGTTGCGGGTGGCGACGTCCGAGGGAATGCAGCCGTCGACCACGTTCAACACGCTCACCGCGTTCCACTCCTGGCCCTTGGCCGAGTGCATCGTCGACAGGATCAGGTAGTCCTCGTCGAGCAGCGGCATGCCGGCCTCGCCGCTGGTGGCGCTGGGCGGGTCGAGGGTGAGCTCGGTGAGGAAGCGCTGGCGGCTCGGGCTGGTGGCGGCGATGCGGGCGAGCTGCTGGACGTCGAGCACGCGCAGTGCGAAGTCGTCGTACAGACGCGGCATCTCGCCCTCGTACCAGCGGCAGGCGAGCTCGAAATCGGCCGGCCATTGCGGGCGTTCGGCCAGGCGGTCGATCAGCGCCGCGAATTCCTGCCAGCCGGCGCGCGCGGCCTCGGGCACCGGCTGCTCGGCGAGCAGCGCGCAGCCCGCGGGTGCGGCGCAGACGTTGTCGAGCACGCGGCCGGCGGTCCTGGGCCCGATGCCGGCGAGCAACTGGATGGCGCGGAAGCCCGAGATGCGGTCGCGCGGGTTCTCGGCCCAGCGCAGCAGCGCGAGCACGTCCTTGACGTGGGCGGCCTCGAGGAACTTGAGCCCGCCGAACTTCACGAAAGGAATGTTGCGCCGGGTGAGCTCCATCTCCAGGCGCGCGCTGTGCGCCGAGGCGCGGAACAGCACCGCCTGCTGCTTCAACTTGAGCCCCTCTTCGCGCCGCGCCAGCACCGTGTCGACGACAAAGGCGGCCTGGACGGCGTCGTCCTTCACCGCCACCAGGCGCGGGCGCTGGGTGGATGCGCGCTCGGACCACAGGTTCTTGGTGAAGCGCTCGGCAGCGAGCGCGATGACCGAATTGGCCGCTTCCAGGATCGGCCGGGTGGAGCGGTAGTTCTGCTCCAGCGTGATTACCTGCGCCGGCGGCTCGAAGGCGGCGGGAAAGTCGAGGATGTTGCGCACCGTGGCACCGCGAAAGGCGTAGATCGACTGCGCGTCGTCGCCGACCACGGTGAGGCCGCGGCCGTCGGGCTTCATCGCCAGCAGGATCGCCGCCTGCAGGGCGTTGGTGTCCTGGTACTCATCGACCAGCACATGGTCGAACAGGCCGCCGATCTCGGCGCCGAGCGCCGGCTCGGCCACCATCTGCGCCCAGTACAGCAGCAGGTCGTCGTAGTCGAGCACCTGCTGCGCCTGCTTGGCCTCGACGTAGCCGCGGAACAGGCGCTTGAGTTCGTCCTCCCACTCCGCGCACCACGGGAAGCTCGCCTGCAACACCTCGGCGAGCGGCGCCTGCGTGTTGACCGCCGCCGAGTAGATCGCCAGGCAGGTGCCCTTCTGCGGAAAGCGCTGCTTCGTCGCCGACAGGCCGAGTTCATGGCGCACCAGGTTCATCAGGTCGCCCGAGTCCTCGCGGTCGTGGATGGTGAAGCCGGCATCGAGCCCGATGCGCCCGGCCCAGTCGCGCAACAGGCGCGCGCCGATGGCGTGGAAGGTGCCCGACCAGTGCAGCTCGGCTTGCGCCAGGCCAGGGCGGCCGGCGGCGACCTGCGCCAGGATGCGCCGCACGCGGCGGCCCATCTCGTCCGCCGCGCGGCGCGAAAAGGTGAGCAGCAGCATGCGCCCGGGGTCGGCGCCGTGGGCGATCAGCTGCGCCACCCGATGCGCCAGGGTGTTGGTCTTGCCCGAGCCGGCGCCGGCAATCACCAGCAGCGGCGCCGCCGGCGCCGGGCCATCGCCGGCCGTCGCCTCGGTGATCCCGTGCTCGACCGCCGCCCGCTGCGCCGGGTTGAGGCGAGCGAGCGGATCGAACGCGGGGTGGTCGGGTGCGGCGGCAGCAGTGGCGGCAGCCGGAAGGGACGAAGGCGGCATGGCTGTAATTATATTCAGCCAGCACCGCTGGCGATAGGGCGCGCATGAGGCCTTGGCGGCCCGCGCCTGCCGCTCGGCGCGGCGGGCCGGGCTGCCGGCGCCGCGCTCAGGCTGCCGCCCGCAGTGGCGCGGCGCGCTGCAGCAGGAGCCGGGTCAGCGGACTGTGCGGCCGGGTGCCGACGCGCTCGTTGCACAGGGCCAGCGCGAGCGCCTGCTGGCCGTCGCGCAGCGCCGCCTCGATCAGCGTCAGGTCGAGCACGCTGCGCTGCGCATGGCTGCCGCCGAAGCGGTGGGCGATCTCGCGCACGTCGCGGATCAGGCGCACGGTGTCATCGTAGCGCCGCTCGCCAAAGGCGCGGATCGCCTGCGTCAGCGGCTGGCCGACCTCGCGCGTGAAGGCGGCGTTGTCACCCTCGCCCGCCATCGCCGCGCGCTGCGTCTCCAGCACGGTGTCGACCAGTTCGAGGCGGCCCGCGGCAACGAAGGCCATCGTCGCGTGCACATCGTTGAAGACATAGTTGCCCGCGGCGGCCAGCGGCTGCCAGTCCTCGGCCAGGCTGTGCCAGCGCGTGCCGACGTCGATGCCGCGCAGGTGCAGGCGCCACAGCATCGCCGAGGCGTCGATCATGTCCAGGATCACGGTCGAGCGCTCGCCGCGGATCGGCCCGTCGTACAGCGCCAGCACCTCGTCGATCTCGCCCAGTTCGAGGTGGTAGAGCGCGAGATGCCACCAGTTATGCACGCGGAAGAAGCTGTCGGTGGACCACGCCGCGGGGTCGGCGCGCATCCAGGCGATGCCCTCGCGCTCGCGGCCCTGCATCTCCATGACGTGGGCGACCGCGTGCTGGGCCCAGCCGTCGCGCGGCTCGATGCCGACGGCGGTGCGGCCCTGCGCCTCGGCGCGGGCATAGTCGCCGCACTCCTCGAGGCCGAAGGCATGCATCCCGAGCAGCACGTGATAGCCGGGCGTGGCCTTCGACCAGGCGGGCAGCGCGCGCGCGATGCGGTCGCGCAACAGGCGCGCGTTGCCGACATAGAAGTCGATCAGATGCCCGGCCTGCAGGGCGAGCAGGTCCAGTGGATCGGCCACGCTCACATCCTCGAGGATGCGGCCCGCGCGCCGCCAGTGGCCGTCCAGCACGGCCGCCACGGCCGCGATATGGCCGCGCTCGCGCGCGTTCGACGGCAGCGCCGCCGCGCTGGCAAGGCTGGCGCGGGCGACCGGGATGGCCTCGGGCTCGGTCCCGAGCAGGTGCAGCCAGGCCTTCAGCACGTGCGCCATGACGAAGTCCGGCCGTTCGCTCAGTGCCGCATCGACGCTGGCCACCGGATCCTCGATATAGCAGTGGAACTGGCGCAGCGCCCGCGCGTAGTGGGCCGCGCTGCGGGCGTCGGCGCCGGTGAGGGCAAGGCCGCGTTCATCCTGGATGTTCATGTGTCGTCTCCTTGGGGTCGGGGTGCGTCTGCGCGGCCCGCCGGCAACGAGGGCTGGCGGTGCGTGCGCGCAGTGCTAAGGTAAGTTCATGCCGAGGCGCGCACCATGACCGCGACGCCGGAAGTCTTGACCGTGACGCCGGCGGACACGAAAGCGCCACGAGGAGGACAAAGGGGGTAAGGACCTTGGATGCGCTGTCCGATGTGTTTGCAGCCGTCCGGCTGTCGGGCGGCGTGTTCCTCGATGCCGAGTTCACCGCACCGTGGTGCGTGTCCTCGCAGGTCGGGCCCGAGGAGTTTCCGCAGGGCGTGATGCCGGCCCATCTGATCGCCTATCACTACGTGGTGGCCGGGCGCATGCATGTGCAGGTGGGCGATGCGGCGCCGCTGAGCGTGGAGGCCGGTGAGATCGTGCTGCTGCCGCGCAACGATGCCCACCTGCTGTCGAGCGCGCCCGGCTTGCGACCGAGCACGATCGACGACCACCTCGAGCCGCCGGCCGGCGGCAGCCCGGCGATGCTGCGCATGGGCGGCGGCGGCGAGGCGACACGCATCGTGTGCGGGCTGCTCGGCTGCGACGCGCCGCATAACCCGCTCGTCGCCACCTTGCCCGCCATCCTCAAGCTGGCGATGCGGGACGGCACCGGCGGGGCCTGGATCGAGACCTCCTTCCGCCATGCGGCGGCGGAGTTCGCCGCCGGCGGCGTCGGCTCGGCGGCCGTGCTCGGCAAGCTCGCCGAGCTGCTGTTCGTCGAAGCGGTGCGGCGCTACCTCGACAACCTGCCCGCCGACCAGGCCGGATGGCTCGCCGGCCTGCAGGATCGGGTGGTCGGTCGCGCGCTCGCGCTGCTGCACGCGCGCGTCGCCCACTCCTGGACCACCGAGGCCCTGGCGCAGGAGGTCGGCCTGTCACGCTCGGCCTTCGCCGAACGCTTCAGCGCCCTGGTGGGCACGCCACCGATGCACTACCTGGCGAACTGGCGCCTGCAACTGGCAGCCCTGCGCCTGCGCGACAGCCCGGCGTCGACCGCGCAGATCGCCTACGAGGTCGGCTATGAGTCCGAGGCCGCCTTCTGTCGCGCCTTCAAGCGCCATTTCGACACCACCCCGGCGGCGTGGCGCAAACGGCAGGACGCTGGATAGGCCGGCCGATGGCCAGCGGCGCGCGGCGCGCACGCCTCATACATCTCCAGCTGGCAGCGGGGCAGAGCGGCCACTATGCTGAAAGGGTCCGCCGGGGCACCGCCCGCACGGCCCCCTGCCCACCCACCCACGTCGCCTCGAGGAGATCACCATGGCCAAACGCGCGCTCTGCATCGGCATCAACGACTACCCCGGCACCGACAGCGACCTGTCCGGCTGCGTCAACGACGCCCGCGACTGGAGCGCCATGCTGCAGGGGCGCGGTTTCGTGGTCCAGACCCTGTTCGACGCCCAGGCCACCCGCGCCGCCATGCATGACGCCATCGAGTCCCTGGTCGGCGGGGCCAAGAACGGTGACACGATCGTGTTCACCTATTCCGGCCACGGCACCTGGGTCGAGGACGAGGACGGCGACGAGCCCGACGGCCGCGACGAAGGGCTGTGCCCGTACGACATCGGGACGGCCGGCCCGCTGCTGGACGACGACCTGCGCGCGCTGTTCGACCGCCGCGCCACCGGCGCACGCCTGATCCTGATCGCCGACAGCTGCCACTCGGGCTCGGTGCATCGCGGCGACGACAGCGCGCTCGACGCCGGCGGCCCGCGGCCGCGCTTCATGCCGCCCGAGGTGTGGATGAAGGCCGCCGACCTGCCCCATGCCCCGCGCGCCTCCTCGCTCACGCTGATCGGCGGCATGCGCCGCGCCGGCGGCGACCTGCTGCTGGCCGGCTGCCGCGACGAGGAGTTCAGCTGGGACACCAGCTTCGGCGGCCGCCCCAACGGCGCGTTCAGCTACTACGCGCTGAAGACGCTACGCGAGCAGCAGCCGAGGAACTACGAACAATGGCACGCGGCCATCCGCAGATACCTGCCGTCGACCCGGCTGCCACAGGAACCGCAGATTGCCGGCACGCGCACGGCGCGCAAGATGCCGATCTTCGACTGAACGAGGCGCCGGGGCCACCGCTCAACCGCCCGCCTTGCCCGGCGCCGCCAGCCCCAGGCCCGGGTGCTCGAAGCAGCCGTGATCGAGGAAGTGCAGCGCCTGGCGCAAACAGGCGGCCGACCACAGCATCTGCATGTGGGTGACGGACAGCACGATGTGGTCGCGTGCGCCCGCCCAGCGCGTCTCGCTGACGCTCACCATGCCGTCATTGGGCTTTTCCATGCCGGGCACCAGGCGACCGAGCCCGAGTGGGCGGTCGCCCGCGATCACGCCGACCGGATAGCCCGGTTCCGCCGTCGGCACGGGTCGCGCCAGCCACTGCGGCAGCGCACGACCGAGCGCGTGGCGCAGCAGTGGCAAACCCAGGATCACGCGGGCGGAGCCGGAACCGCAGATCGGTGAACCGAGCAGCACCGCGCGCTGCACGGCGGCGGGGCGATGGCGGGCGAGCATGTTCAACACCACCAGGCCGCCCAGACTGTGCCCGACCAGATGCAGCGGGCGCGGCGCGAGCGCCTCGAGGCGGGCCGCCAGCCCGTCGGCGGCCTCATCCAGCGCGCCGCGCAGCGAGCGGTAGGAGTAGGTGTGGCTGATGCGCCCCATGCGCCGCAGCCGATGACGGTGCAGCGCGAACACCCGACCGTGCATCCACAGCCCATGCACGAAGACGATGTCGGGCACGTTGTCGCTCATGGCCGCCGGGGGGGCGACGCCGCGCAGCTCATCGCCTGCAGCGCCGCGCGCCTCAGCTGCCTCTCACCTGGCGCGCGGTGAGCGTAGGGTTGTCGCCGCTATAGGCCGCCTTGATCGCGTCCCAGGCCTCCTCGGCGGTTTCGGCGTAGTGAAACAGGTTCTTGTCCGCCGGGCTGATCACGCCGTGCTCGACCAGCACGTCGAAGTCGATCAGGCGCTGCCAGAAGTCGCGCCCGATGAGCACGATCGGACGACGGCGGATCTTGCGCGTCTGGGTGAGCGTCAGCACCTCGAACAGCTCGTCGAGCGTGCCCAGCCCGCCGGGGAAGCTCACCAGCGCCACCGCCCGCATCAGGAAGTGCATCTTGCGGATCGCGAAGTAGTGGAACTGGAAGCACAGCTCGGGCGTGATGTAGGGGTTGGGCGCCTCCTCGAAGGGCAGGAAGATGCTCATGCCCATGCTGCGCCCACCGGCCTCGAAGGCGCCGCGGTTGCCCGCCTCCATGATCCCCGGGCCGCCGCCGGTGGCGACGATCACCGGCTCGCCCAGCGCCTCGGATTCGCGCGTCACCAGCGCGCTGAAGCGGCGCGCCTCCTCATACCAGCGCGCGTTCTTCACCATCTGCCGCGCGCGCCCGATCGCCGCCTCGTCGCCGCTCGCCACCGCGTCGCGCAGCATCGCATCGGCCACTTCCGGCGCCTTGAAGCGCGCACTGCCGAACACCACCACGGTGGACTCCACCCCCTGTTCCTGCTGCACCAGCTCGGCCTTCAACAACTCGAGCTGCAGCCGCACCGGGCGCAGCTCGTCGCGCAGCAGGAACTCGGTGTCGGTGAACGCCATGCGGAAGGAGCTGCCCGGCCGGTCGTAGGGCGAATGCGGCTGGGCAATGCGGGCCTCGTCCTCGGCAGAGGGGAAGTTGCGGGCACGGATGGGGGGCTTGTCGCTCATGGGGAAGTCCTTTTGTGCGGGTGCAACATGATGGCAGCGATTCGAGACGGTGGCGAGACCACCGCGCCAGCTTCAAGTCGGCCGGCACAGGCGATCACGGCGAAGCCGGCCGGCCCTCGCGCAGGCGCTCGGCAACGAAGCGCCAGATCAGGCGCGCGGCGTCCGGCCCGCGTGGGTCGCTGAAGAGCTGGCCGCCATCGCCGCCACTCCACGCATGCCCCAGACCCTCGACCTCGCACAGGCGCGCGCGCAGCCGGCGCCCGCAGCGGTAATCGCTGACCGTCATCGCCAAGCGCTGCCCGCGCTGCACGCGGCGCGGCGCGGCGGCACGCGCACCGACCGCCTGCGCCCAGTCCTCGACTGCGTCCCGGCCATTGCGCGCGGCCACCACGTGATCGTCCCGACCATGGATCACAAGCAGGGGCGGAAGGTTGTCCGGCAAGGGCGCGCCCGCCTCATGGCGCCGACCGCTCATCGCCGCCAGCGCGCCGGCAGCCGACTGGGCGCGCCCCGGCGGCACGCCGGCGTGCATGGCCACCGCACGAAAGCGCGTGGGATAGCGGACGGCGAGCAGGGCCGCCATGCTCGCGCCCGCCGAAAAGCCCGCCACCGCCACCGCCTCGGCATCGACCGGGTACAGCAGGCAGACCTGCTCGATCGCCTGCATCAGCGTGGCCGCCTCGGCGTCGGCGTGACGGCTGCGCGTGTCGTACCAGTTCCAGCAGCCCTGCGGATTGGCGCTGCGCTCCTGCTCGGGGTAGAGCACCAGGAAGCGCTCACGCACGGCGACCGGGTTCATCCGCGTGCTCTGGCCGAACTGGCTCGCCGTCTGGCCGCAGCCGTGCAGCATCACCAGCAGCGGCAGGCGCTCGGCCTTGCCCACACCCTGCGGACGAAACAGGTGAAAGCGCCGCAAGCCCGCCGGGCCGACGGCCTGACCGGCGATCCAGTCGCCCTTGCCCGCGGACGGCGCGCGGTGATGGGCAACGGCCTTGGCCGAACGCCGCATCATGTCGCCGGCCGCACGTTGTCCGGCGCGCAGCATCGAGCGCGTCACCTTTTGCAGGGCGCGCGTGAGCGCGGCGCTGCTGCGGCGGCGGCTCATGGAATGCGGTGTCTCATGGCGTTGTTCCTCAATGCCGGTCAGGGCCGTCACGTCGGGCGGAGGCGCGCCGCACGGGGCGGACAGACGCAAGGTCGCACTCGCCGCGGCTCAGTCCCTGACGCCCAGTATGACCTGAGATGCCTTGATGGCAACCGTCACCGGCCAGGGCGAGCTCGCGCTACACCGTGACGCGGCCAGGCTGCAGCGCGACGACCCAGCCCATGAATACCTTGGGTGCGCTGCCCCTTACGACTCCCAAGCTTGATGGCGAACAGCCACTATTTTTATATACTCGACCGCCTATCAAGTTGAAGACATGGCGGGTGGCGGTGCTGCTGGCGACTGACACCACGCTGCGCCTGAGTGCACGCAACCAGCTCTGGGGCGAGGTGTGCACCATCCACGAGGGGGCGGTGAATGACGAGGTGAGCCTGCTGCTGCCGTCCGGCAGGAACGTGACCGCCGTCATCACCCATGGCAGCCGCGCCTGCGCCATCTTCGACTCGTCCAGCGTGATCCTGGCGACCTATGACTGACCCCCATCGTGCTTGACCACCAGGCGTCCTGAAATGAAACCCCGCCTCCGTACCCTCGCTCTGCTCGCCCTCGCCCTGCTGCCCGGCCTGAGCGCGGCGGCAGAAATCAAGGTCGCCGTCGCAGCCAACTTCCACGGCACGCTGCACAGGCTTGCGCCGCAGTACGCTGCGGCCAGTGGCCACACGCTGACGCTGAGCTCGAATTCATCCGGCGCCTTCTACACCCAGATCGTCAATGGCGCCCCCTTCGACGTCTTCCTGTCGGCCGACAGCGCTCGCCCCGAGCAACTCGAGCGGGAGGGGCATACCGTCGAAGGCAGCCGCTTCATCTATGCGATTGGTGTCCCGGTGCTGTGGAGCGCCACCGCAGGCGTGGTCGATGGCGAGGGCAAGGTACTGCGCGAGGGCAAGTTCCGCCATCTGGCGATTGCCGAACCGCGCACCGCACCCTACGGGCTGGCCGCGCAGCAGGTGCTGACCAGGCTCGGCGCATGGGACGCGCTCGAGCGTGATGGCAGACTGGTCAAGGGCAACTCGATCGGGCAGACCCACAGCCAGGTGGCCACCGGCGCGGCCGAACTGGGTTTCGTCGCGCTCGCCCAGATCAAGACCCCGGCAGGCATTGCAGGCTCGCACTGGATCCCGCCGGCCGACATGTACACCCCGATCGCGCAGGCCGCGGTGGTGCTCAAGCGCGCCGACGACCTCGAGGCCGCCAGGCACTTCGCACACTGGCTGCGCAACGATCCCGTGGCCCGCAAGGCCATCGAGGACGCCGGCTACGGGCTGGAGTAAACACGCCGCATGCAGCTATCCGCCCAGGACCTGACGGCGCTGTGGATCACCTTCAAGCTGGCGGCGGTCAGCACTGCCATCCTGATCGTGCTCTGCACGCCGCTGGCCTGGTGGCTCGCGCACACCCGCTGGCGGGGCAAGACCCTGGTCGAGGCCGTGGTGGCCCTGCCCCTGGTGCTGCCCCCGACGGTGCTCGGCTTCTACCTGCTGCTGCTGCTCGGGCCGCGCGGCGCGGTCGGCCGTTTCTTCGAGGACCTCGGCGTCGGCCACCTGGCCTTCACCTTCACCGGGCTGGTGATCGGCTCGATGATCTACTCCCTGCCCTTCGTCGTGCAGCCCCTCCAGAACGCCTTCGCAGCCACCGGCCAGCGCATGATGGAGACGGCGGCGACCTTGCGCGCCTCGCCCCTCGACCGCTTCCTGACGGTGTCGCTGCCGCTCGCCCGGCGCGGCTTCCTCACCGCCGCGGTGTTGTCCTTCGCCCATACGCTGGGCGAGTTCGGCGTGATCATCATGGTCGGCGGCAACATCCCGGGACGCACGCAGGTCGCCTCGATCGCCATCTTCAACCACGTCGAGGCGCTCGACTTCGCCTCGGCGCATGCGCTGTCTGCCATCCTCGTCGTGCTGGCCTTCACGATGCTGCTGGCGGTGTATGCGATCAACCGCCGCTTCAAGCTGGTCGGAGTGGCGCAGTGAGCATCGAATGCCGCTTCCGGCTCGACCGCGGCGAGTTCGTGCTCGACGTCGACCTGTCCCTGCCCGCACGCGGCGTCACCGCCCTGTTCGGCCCTTCCGGCTCGGGCAAGAGCACCCTGCTGCGCTGCGTGGCCGGGCTCGAGCACGCGGCAGGCGGTCGCCTGGTGGTCGCCGGCAGCGTGTGGCAGGACGGCAAGCGCTTCATGCCCACCCACAAGCGCCCGCTGGGCTACGTGTTCCAGGAGGCGAGCCTGTTTCCGCACCTGAACGCGGCCGCCAACATGCGCTACGGCATGCGCCGCACCCCGGCCCGCGAGCGCCATGTGGGCTGGGACGAGGTGGTCGAACTGCTCGGCATCAGCCATCTCCTCGGGCGCATGCCCGACGCCCTGTCCGGCGGCGAACGCCAGCGGGTGGCGCTCGCCCGCGCGCTGCTCACCAGTCCGCGGCTGCTGCTGATGGACGAACCGCTCTCCGCCCTCGATCACGCCCGCAAGCAGGAGATCCTGCCCTATCTCGAACGCCTGCACGACGAGCTCGACATCCCGGTGCTCTACGTCAGCCACGCCCCCGACGAGGTCGCGCGACTGGCCGACCATGTGGTGCTGATGGACGAAGGCCGCGTGCTCGCTAGTGGCGGGCTGCAGGCGACGCTGGCGCGTCTCGACCTGCCGCTGCTGGCCTTCAGCGAAGACGCCGGCGTGGTGATCGAGGCGCAGGTGGGCGCACACGACCCCCATTACCACCTCACCCGCCTGGACTTCCCCGGCGGCGAGGTCTTCGTCGCGCGGCGCGCGGAAGCGCCCGGCAGCCGCCTGCGCTTCCGCGTCCATGCGCGCGACGTCAGCCTCGCCCTCGACAAGGTCGAGGGCACCAGCATCACCAACCTGCTGCCGGCCACGGTCAGCGCCATCGCCGGTACGAACCACCCGGCCCACGTGCTGGTGCGCCTGGAGGCCGGCGGCACGCCACTGATCGCCCGCATCACCCGGCGCTCGCTGGAACAGCTGCGGATCGAGCCCGGCATGCGCCTGTGGGCGCAGATCAAGGCGGTGGCGCTGCTGGGCTGAACGCAGCCGCCCGCCTCCCGCCACTTCGAAGCCCGCCCGCCGCGCCCCCTTCAGCGTCCCCTCAGCGCCCTTCGAGCCGCGCTCGCAGGCCGGAACTGCGCAGCGTCGGCCGCGCGCAGGCGTCGATGAACACCGCGCCCGGTCCGGCCAGCGTGACCCGGCGTGCGGCGCGGGTGACGCCGGTGTACAGCAGTTCGCGACTGAGCACGCGGGCCGACTGCGCCGGCAGCACCATCAGTACCTCGTCGAACTCCGAGCCCTGGCTCTTGTGCACCGTGAGCGCGAAGGCGAGCGCGTGCTCGGGCAGGCGCAGCGGCGCGACACGGCGATAGCCGCCATCGGCCTGGGGGAAATGCACCGCGAGCTCGCCGCGGTCGTCCGCCAGGCAGAGGCCGACATCGCCGTTGTAGAGCCCGAGCAGGTAGTCATTGCGCAGCACGATCAGCGGGCGACCGGCATACCAGGGCGAGGCGGCGCCGGCCTCGGGCGGCAGGCCGAGCGCCGCGCGCAGGCGACGCTCGAGGTGGGCGTTGAGGGCCGCCAGGCCGCGCCCGCCCCCATGCACGGCGACCAGCACGCGGAAGCGGTCGAAGGCGGCGAACACGGCGTCGAGCGCGCTGCCCGGCATGGGCCCGACGCCCCGCCCGCGCGCCTCGAGCCGCCCCCCCGGCCCCGCTGGAACGGCAGCCGACGCCAGGCCCCGCACGGCAGCGAAGTAGGCGGCGTAGCCGGCCTCGATCGCGGCCACGGTCTCGGCGGCGGGGCGCGCCTCGTCATCGTCGATCCAGGCCGCATCGGCGTCCGCCGCGGCACGCAGCCAGTCGAGCGCGGCCTCGCCACGGCCGGCGCGGATATCGGCCGCAAGCCGGCCGATGCCGGAATCGGCGCGAAAGCGGTGGCTCTCGCTGAGCCACACCACGCAGTCCTGCAGCGGCGCAGCGGGGACGCCCGCGCCCTCCACGGGCCTGCCAGCCGATGCAGCCTGCACCGTCCCTGCAGCCGCGACAGCCCGATCGGCGCGCGTGCCTGCTCCCGCTACCGCCCCCCCATCGGCCGCCACCTCATCGGCCACCACCACCCCGAGCGCGGCGCAGCGCGCGCGCAGGCCGGCGCCGAACACCTGCTGCGCCGACAGGTCGGCGAACACCGCGCCCGCCTCCACCGCGGCGAGCTGGTCCTTGTCGCCGAGCAGCACCAGGCGCGCCCCCGCGGGCAGGGCGTCGACCAGGCGGGCGGCGAGCGCGAGGTCGAGCATCGAGGCCTCGTCCACCACCAGCACGTCGAGTGCGAGCGGATTGCCGGCGTGGTGGCGGAAGCGGCCAGGCTCGGGGGTGACGCCGAGCAGGCGGTGCACGGTGTAGGCCTCGCCCGGCAGCAGGGCGCGCAGGTGGGCCGGCAGCGCGGCCGCGCGCCGGCGCAAGGCCTCGAGCATGCGCGCCGCCGCCTTGCCGGTAGGCGCGGCGAGCGCGATGCGCAACGCCGGCTCGGCGTCGAGCAGGCAGGCCAGCAGGGCGGCGACGGTGGTGGTCTTGCCGGTGCCGGGGCCGCCGCTGACCACGGTGAGCCGGCTGCCGAGGGCAAGGGCCACGGCCAGCTTCTGCCGGTCGGGGCGGCCGTCGGCGCGCGGCGGGAACAGGCCGTCGAGCAAGGCCCGGTCCACCGCCACCGCGGCCGCCGGCGCGGCGGCGCGCGCGCGCAGCGCGGCGGCGAGCGCGCACTCCTGGTCGAAGTGGCGGCGCAGGTAGAGGCGGCCGTCGGCGTCGAGCACCAGCGGATGCGCCGAAGCACCGGTGCGCGTCGCCTGCGCCGCGGCCACCACCCCGCTGTCGAGCAGTGCCGCGCGCAGGCTGGGCACGTCGTCCGCCGCGGCCGGCGGGGCGTTGAGCGCTACCAGCGGCACGCAGACATGGCCGGCGGCCGTGGCGCGGGCGAGCGCCAGCGCGGCGCATTGCAGCGGCGCCCGGCTCGCCGCGGGCGCGCCGAGGCTGGCCGCCCAGTCGAGCAGGTGGCGGGCGAAGCCTTCGGCGAGGTCGATCTCGGCCGGCGGCAGGCTGTCGAAGCGGAGGGCGGTGGATGCTGTCGTCGTCATGCCTCGATCGCCTCGAATGGGGCGGGCGCCGCGGCGACGAGCCGATCGAGGGCGAGGACGTCGGCCTGTGCCGCACGGTGGTGGAACACGCCGCAGGGCTGGCCGTCGAGCTGCCAGTGCGGGCGCACGCCGCGCACGAACAGATAGAGCACGCCGCCGAAGTGCCTCGCGTAGTCGTAGCCCGGCAGGCTGCGCTGCAGATGGCGGTGCAGCGCCAGGGTGTAGAGCAGGTGCTGCAGGTGGTAGCCGTGGGCCTGCATCGCGGCTTCCAGGCGAGCGGGTGCGTAGTCCTGCGGCGTGTCGCCGAGGTGGTTGGACTTCCAGTCCAGCACCCAGTAGCGGCCCTCGTGCTCGAAGACGAGGTCGATGTAGCCCTTGAGGTAGCCGGCGAGGTCCTTGAAGTCCAGCCGTGGCGCGCGGTAGCCGCGCGCGGCCAGCCAGGCGTTGAGCTGCGCCGCGCCAAGCCCGGGCGCGGGCAGGTGGAAGCCGAGTTCGACGCGGCGGCGGGCGGCGGTGACGCCATCCAGGCGCAGGCTCGCGCCACCCGCCGGCGCCAGCAGCGGCGTGGCGAGCACGTCGTCGAGCATGCGCCGCAGGCGCTGCGGCTGGCGCGCAGCCTCGAGTGCGCGCTCGCGCTCACCCAGGGTCGCGGGCGGGCGTTGCGGGTGGGCCTGCAGCGCGGCGACGATGGCCGCCTCCCAGCCCGCCGGGTCGCAGAAGTCGATGGCCTCGAACAGCGCATGCAGGCAGTCGCCTGCCACCGGGCCGCGCGGGAAGCGCAGGATGTCATCGGCGGGGATGGGCTGGACGGTGCGCGCCGCGTGCGGAACGGCGTCCGGCGCGCCGGGCGGGCTCGGGTCGGCGGCCGACAGGGTGCCGGGGAAGGTCTCAGCAACGGCGTCGTCCGATGCGGCAAGGTCCGGATCCGCTTCTGCCTCGACGGCTTCCGCCCCGTCCGTCGCAGGCACGGCCAGCGCCCGGGCATCATGGTCGCGCGCCGCCAGCTCGTGCGCTGCGCCCGAGATCAGCGCGCTGAAGCTGCCGATGCGCCAGCCCGCGCCCACCTGCGGCGGACGCTGGGCGCGCGGGCGCTGGGCGGCGGCGGACTGCGCCGCGAGTGCCTCGGCCTCGCCGCTCGGCAGATCGTCCAGGCGCATCACCGGCCGGCCTTCGTGTTGCGCCGCGGCCACCAGCGCGCGCCACTGCGCGTCGATATCGGCCGGGCTCCGCTTGTGGGCGTCCCACTGCGCCGGGCTCATGCCGGCGCCCGCCGCCATCCAGTTGAGCAGGCTGCGCCCGCCCTCGCTGTGGCTCATCGACTTCCCTCTCACGCTGGCATAGCTGCCCACCACCAGGTAGCAGCGCTGCACGGCACGGGTGAGCGCGACGTAGATCAGGCGCAGGTCCTCGGCCTGGCGCTCGCGGCGCAGGCGGGTGGCGATCTCCTTGGCATCGGCGGGGTCGGCACGGTAGTCGAGCACCAGTTCGCCGTCGTCGTCATGCCAGGCGCGCATCGGCCCGTCGCTGCCATTGCGGCTGTAGCCGTCGAACAGGAAGGGACAGAAGACGATGCCGTACTCCAGGCCCTTGGCGCGATGCACCGTGACGATCTGCACCAGGTTGCGGTCCGACTCCAGGCGCAGCTGGGCGGCCTCGCCGCCGCGGACGTCGGCACGGCGGCTGGCGAGGCTGCGCAGCAGCACCTCGGGCGAGGCCTGGTCGGCGGATTGTTGCAGCAGCTCGGCCAGGTGCATCAGGTTGGTGAGGCGGCGCTCGCCGTCGGCGCGCGCGAGCAGGCGGGCGGCGACGCCCGCATCGCTCATCCACTGCCGCAGCATCACGCCAAAACCCCGCGCCAGCCACAGCTCGCGCCAGCGCGCGAAGGCCTCCAGGCTCGCGAGCAGGGCCGCCTCGTCGGCCGCCAGGCGGGCGAGCGCGGCGGCGTCATGGCCCATTGCCGAGGTGGCGAGCGCGGCCAGCACGCGGCGTTCGCGGCCGGGCTCGGCGATCGCCAGCAGCACGCGCTCGAGCTCCTCGGCGTCCTCGGTGTGAAAGACGCTGGCCTGCGACAGCTCGACGCTGCCCACACCCGCCGCCGCCAGCGCCTGCCGCATGCGCGCGCCCTGGCGATGGCTGCGCACCAGCACCGCGATGTCGGCAGGCGCGAGCGGCCGCTCGCCGATGCGGATGCGCCCGGCGGCGCCGGCCGCGATCAGGCGCGCAATCTCGGCCGCGCTCGCGCGTGCGGCACGGTCCAGCGCCTCGGCACGCGCCAGGCGCACGCCGCCCGCATCCACCGCCACCCCGTCGTCCTCGGCGTCCCGGCCGTCGCCCTCCGCTGCGCCTGCCGCCAGCGTCTCGTCGCGCGGGATGCGCCACAGCCGCAGCGGCGGTCCGGGGTCACCCGGCGCTGCGCCGCCCTCCCCGGCCTCGGTAGCGTCGACCAGCGGCGTGCGCGGCCGGCTGCCGGCGCCGACCTGCACGTAATCCAGGCCGGCCATCATGAACACTGCCGGGTTGGCGCCGAACAGCCGGTTGCAGGCCTCGATCAGCGCCGGCGCCGAGCGCTGGTTGTGGGCCAGGGTGTAGCGCGCATCGGCCCGCTCGCGCGCCATCAGATAGGTGAACAGGTCGGCGCTGCGGAAGCTGTAGATCGCCTGCTTGGGGTCGCCGACCAGGAACAGCGTGCCGTGGCGGCCCTCGGCGCGGTAGATGCGGTCGAAGATGCCGAACTGCAGCGGGTCGGTGTCCTGAAACTCGTCGATCAGCGCCACCGGATAGCGCGCGTGCAGCGCCGCCGCGAGCCAGGGCTGGGCGCCGCCGTGCAGCGCCTGGTGGGCGTTCCACAGGATGTCGTCGAAGGCGATCTGGCGCTCGTCGCGCTTGCGCCGGCGCAGTTCCGCCGCGCCCGACTCGATGCAGCGCCGCAACAGGCCCGCGCGCAAGCGGTCGAGCAGGGCATCGACCTCGGCGCGGGCGATGAGCAGCTCGGCGGCGGCATCGAAGAAGGCATGGGTGGGTGGCGCCAGGCCGCGCTTGAGGGCGTCCTTCTTGCTGCGCGCGAGCAAGGTGTCGGCGGCAAGCAGGCCGAGCTTGTGGTCCTTGGGCAGCGGCGCGGAGACGTCGTGCGCGCCCAGCCACTGCGCCCACTCGGCGCCCGCGCGCGCCACCGCATCGGCCTTGTAGCTGTTGGCGTTGAGATGCTCGAGGCTGGCCAGCACACGCTCGACCGCGGCCTCGCGCTCGCCGGCCAGCGCACGCGCCACGGCCCAGGCCGCCTCCAGGCGCGCCTGCGCAGCGTCGACCGCGGCGGCACCGCCGCCATCGTCGGCCGCGTGCGCCGCCTCGTCCCACAGCACGCGGGCGAGCGGGCGCGCCATGTGGCGGCCGAAGATGTCCGCCCAGGCATCGGGGCTGTCCCGGCGCGCCAGCAGGTGGGCGGCGAGCGCGGCCGGCAGCGCGCCGCCGGCGATCTCACGGCGCCAGAAGTCGCGCACCACCTCCAGGCGCAGCGCGTCGTCGTCCTCGACCAACTCGAGCGCATAGGGCAGGCCGGCGGCGAAAGGCGTGTCGGCGAGCGCGCGCTGGCAGAAACCGTGAATGGTGAAGATCGCCGCCTCGTCGAAGACTTGCAGCGCATGGCGCAGGCGCGTGCGCATCTGCCCCGCGTCGAGGCCGCGCGCCTGCACCGTCTCGATCAGGCGCGGCACGAAGGGGTCGCCCCCGGGGGCGCCACCGTCGAGCACGCGCAGGGTCTCGACGAGACGGTCGCGGATGCGGCCCGACAGCTCGGCGGTGGCGGCCTTGGTGAAGGTGACCACCAGCAGCGACTCCACCTCCAGGCCGCGTTCGAGCAGCAGGCGCAGGTAGAGGCCGCAGATGTTCCAGGTCTTGCCGGTGCCGGCCGAGGCCTCGACCAGGCGGACGCCATCGAGCGGGCAGTAGAAGACGTCGAGTTCGGCGGCGGCGGACATGGCGGCGATGGTAACGGAGGGCGGCACTGCATGCAGCAGTCAGGGCTGGCGTGAGCAGCACGCGGGCGCCGCGTGAAACGAATAAGCAATGCGTTTTTTCTTGGTTCAGGTCGCCAGGCCGGACAGATAGATTTCGTCCATTACCGACACCCCAGGAAGGAGCAAGACCATGAAGTTCAGCCCGATCCGACGCAGCCTGCTCGCCCTCGCACTCGCCACCGGCCTTTCCAGTGGCCTCGTTGGCGGCGCCCAGGCGCAGACCACCTTGCTCAACGTGTCCTACGATCCGACACGTGAGCTCTACCAGGAATTCAACCCCGAGTTCGCCAGGCACTGGCAGGCCCAGACCGGCGAGACGGTGACGGTGCGCCAGTCGCACGGCGGCTCGGGCAAGCAGGCGCGCTCGGTGATCGACGGCCTCGACGCCGACGTGGTCACGCTGGCGCTGGCCTATGACATCGACGCCATCGTCGAACACGCGGGCAAGCTCGCGCCCGACTGGCAGAAGCGCCTGCCGCACAATGCCTCGCCCTACACCTCGACCATCGTCTTCCTGGTGCGCAAGGGCAATCCGAAGAACATCCAGGACTGGGACGACCTGATCAAGCCGGGCGTCGAGGTCATCACGCCGAACCCCAAGACCTCGGGCGGCGCGCGCTGGAACTACCTGGCGGCCTGGGGCTACGCGCTGCAGAAGTACGGCCGCGAGGACAAGGCGCGTGAATACGTGACCGAGTTGCTCAAGCACGTGCCGGTGCTCGACCCCGCCGCCCGCGGCGCCACCAACAGCTTCGTCCAGCGCGGCCTGGGCGACGTGCTGCTGGCCTGGGAGAACGAGGCCTTCCTGTCGATCAACGAGCTGGGGCCGGACAAGTTCGAGATCGTCGTGCCCTCGGTGTCGATCCTGGCCGAGCCGCCGGTCGCCGTGGTCGACGCGATCGTCGACAAGCGCGGCACGCGCAAGGTCGCCGAGGCCTATCTCGAATACCTGTACTCACCAGTCGGCCAGAAGCTCGCCGCCAAGCACTACTACCGTCCGGTCAAGCCCGAGCTGGCCGACGCCGAGCACGTCGCCCGCTTCCCCAAGGTGAACTTCATCACCATCGAGGACCTGGGCGGCTGGCAGGCGGCGCAGAAGAAGCACTTCGCGGACGGCGGCACCTTCGACCAGATCTACGCCAGGTAAGGCGAGGCGCTCCCACCGGGGGCGGGAGCGCCTGCGCGCACCTCAGCCCCGATGCACCGACAGGCCGGCAAAGGACTGGGCCACGGGCATGAGCTCGATGGTGTTGATGTTGACGTGGGCCGGCCGGGTCGCGATCCAGTAGACCGAGTCGGCAATGTCCTCGGCGGTGAGCGGCTGCACGTCCGCATACACCTTCGCCGCCTTGTCGTCATCGCCGTGGAAGCGCACGTTGGAGAACTCGGTACCGCCGCACAGCCCGGGCTCGATGTCGGTGACGCGGATGGCGGTGCCGAGCAGATCGGCGCGCAGGTTGAGGCTGAACTGGCGCACGAAGGCCTTGGTCGCGCCATACACGTTGCCACCGGCATAGGGCCAGCGCCCGGCGACGGAGCCCATGTTGAAGACATGGCCGCGGTTGCGCTCGACCATGCCCGGCAGCAGCGCCCGCGTGACCTGCACGAGTCCGGTGCAGTTGGTGTCGATCATGGTCTGCCAGTCCTCGAGCGCGGCCTTATGGGCAGGCTGCAGGCCGAGTGCGAGCCCGGCGTTGTTCACCAGCACATCCACTTCGGCAAAGTCCGCGGGCAGCAGGGTGGGCACCGCGGCAACCGCATCGCGGTCGCGGACATCGAGTTCCAGCGCCAGCAGCGCGTCACCGAGCTCGGCGGCAAGCGCATCCAGGCGGTCCTTGCGGCGCGCGGTGGCAACGACGCGGTGGCCGCCCTTGACGAAACTGCGGGCGATGGCGGCGCCGAAGCCGGCGGAAGCACCAGTGACGAAGATGATCATGAGGGAAGTCCTGAAGGGAATGACATGGGTTGCGCCACGGCCGGATCACGGCACGGGCGCACGAGGGCCGGATGGTAGCCAAGCCTGATCCAATGCAAAAGACGCCGGGCAGACGCCGCCTGCGTGGCGACACGTCCGCATTCCTCACTGCAATGGGTATCATGCCGGCATTGACGCCCGCCTCCCCCGGGGTGTGAACACTGACCTGAAGGGTATGAACATGAGCGACATCCAGACCCTGCGCCGGGTACTCCGCGAATCCAGGACCATCGCCGTGGTGGGACTGTCGGCCGACTGGTTCCGGCCGTCCTACTTCGCCGCCAAGTACATGCAGGAGCATGGCTACCGGATCATTCCGGTCAATCCGAAGTACGCCGAGATCCTCGGCGAGAAGTGCTATCCCGACCTGGCCTCGATCCCCGAGCCGGTGGACATGGTCGATGTGTTCCGCAAGTCTGCAGACGCCCTGCCGATTGCCGAGCAGGCGATCGCCATCGGGGCGAAGTCGCTGTGGCTGCAGATCGGCGTCATCAACGAAGAAGCAAAGCGAAAGGCCGAGGCGGCGGGCCTCACCGTGGTGATGGACCGCTGCGTGAAGATCGAATATGCCCGCCTGTTCGGCGGCCTCGGCTGGTTCGGCGTCAATACCAAAGTCATTTCCGCCCGCCGCCCCCGCTGGCTTCCCTGATCCAGGACCCCGACCATGGCAGACCATCAGTTCGGCTTTGATACCCTGTGCCTGCACGCCGGCCAGATCCCCGATGCGACCACCGGCAGCCGCGCCGTCCCTATCTACCAGACCACCTCCTACGTCTTCGACAGCCCTGAGGAGGCGGCCAGCCTGTTCAACCTGCAGACCTTCGGTAACGTCTATTCGCGCATCTCCAACCCCACCGTGGCGGTATTCGAGGAGCGCATGGCCGCACTCGAAGCCGGCCGCGCCGCGCTGGGCACCGGCAGCGGCATGGCGGCGCAGATGATCGCGCTGCTCAATATCTGCGAGGCGGGCGACCAGATCGTCGCCGCGCGCACGCTGTACGGCGGCACCCACACCCAGCTCGACGTCAATTTTCGCAAGCTGGGCATCGACACCGTGTTCGTCGACCCCGACACGCCCGAGAGCTTCGCCCGCGCCATCACCCCGAAGACCAAGGCGATCTACGCCGAGACCCTGGGCAATCCCTCGCTCAACGTGCTCGACCTGGAGGCGGTGGCGCAGATCGCCAACGCCGCCGGCCTGCCGCTGTTCATCGACAACACCTTCGCCAGCCCCTATCTGTGCCGCCCCTTCGAGTGGGGCGCGGCCATCAGCGTGCATTCGGCGACCAAGTTCATCGGCGGCCACGGCACGACGATGGGCGGGGTGATCGTCGAGTCGGGCAAGTTTCCCTGGGACAACGGCCGCTTCCCGACCATGACCGAGCCCTCGCCGGGCTACCACGGCGTGCGCTTCTTCGAGACCTTCGGCGATTTCGGCTTCACCATGAAGTGCCGCATGGAGGGCATGCGCACCTTCGGCCCGGTGCTGTCGCCGTTCAACGCCTTCCAGCTCCTGCAAGGCCTGGAGACCCTGCCGCTGCGCATGGACCGCCACTGCAGCAGCGCGCTCGCCGTGGCCCGCCACCTCGAATCGCACCCCAAGGTGGCCTGGGTCAATTACCCCGGGCTGGAGAGCAGCCCCTACCACGCCCTGGCGCAGAAGTACCTGCCCCGCGGCGCCGGCGCGGTGCTCAGCTTCGGCATCAAGGGGGGTGCGGCCGCCGGGCAGAAGTTCATCGACTCGGTGGAGTTCCTGTCCCATCTGGCCAACATCGGCGACGCCAAGACCCTGGTCATCCACCCTGCCTCCACCACGCACCGCCAGCTCTCCGAGGCGCAGCAGGTGGCCGCCGGCGTGCCGCCCGACCTGATCCGCCTGTCCGTTGGCCTGGAGACGCTGGACGACATCCTGTGGGACATCGACCAGGCGCTGGCGAAGACCTGAGGAAGCCTGCGACCCCGGGCCTATTCAGCTTCGGCGCCGGCGCCTGAACGCATCGGCCAGCAGTAGCCCCACGCCCAGGATCACGCCCGCCGCCAGCCCCGCCCAACTGCTCACCGGCACCGGATTGCGCACCACGATGTAAAGCAGCGCCGCGGGCAGGGCAATCGCGAAGGCGATGTTGCCGCCGTCGCGGGTGCGCACCAGCATCGCGCACACGGCATAGAGAAAGCGCAGCAGCACGACCAGCAGCAGCGCCAGCAGGAAGTTTCCGATGAAGTCCGACATGCCACCCTCGTCTTGATTGCGCCGCCATTGTAGGGACCCGTTAGCAGAAAATCGCATAAGCAACGCTGTTTTTATTGTTTTTCGGCCATACCCCGGACGCCTAAACTCGATCGCATCCCCGAGTACAGGCCTCCATCATGCGCACCGCCGCCCCCTCCCTGCCTTTCCAGCCCGCAAGATCTGCCGACCCGCCCTTCCGCGTGCTGCCGGGCTTCAAGCTGACCCTCGGCTACACCCTGGCCTACCTGTCCCTGCTCGTGCTGATCCCGCTCGCCGCGGTATTCCTGAAGACGGCCGAGCTGAGCTTCGCCGCGTTCTGGCACGTCGTCACCGCGCCGCGGGTGGTGGCGTCCTACAAGCTGTCCTTCGGCATGTCGCTCGCGGCAGCGGCGATCAACGCGGTGTTCGGCCTGATGCTGGCATGGGCGCTGGTGCGCTATTCCTTCCCCGGCAAGAAGCTGATCGACGCCCTGGTTGACCTGCCCTTCGCGCTGCCCACCGCGGTGGCCGGCATCGCGCTGACCGCGCTGTACGCGAAGAACGGCTGGTTCGGCCAGTTCCTCGAGCCGCTCGGCATCCAGGTCGCGTTCAAGCCGCTGGGCGTACTGGTGGCGCTGGTGTTCATCGGCCTGCCCTTCGTGGTGCGCACGGTGCAGCCGATCCTCGAGGACCTGGACACCGAACTGGAAGAAGCCGCCGCCAGCCTTGGCGCGCAGCGCTGGCAGACCTTCCGCCACGTGATCATGCCGATCCTGTCTCCCGCGCTGCTGACCGGCTTCGCGCTCGCCTTCGCGCGTGCTGTCGGCGAGTACGGTTCGGTCATCTTCATCGCCGGCAACATCCCGATGGTGTCCGAGATCACCCCGCTGATGATCATCACCAAGCTCGAGCAGTACGACTACACCGGCGCCACGGCGATCGCCACCGTGATGCTGGTCCTGTCCTTCATCCTGCTGCTCGCCATCAACGGCCTGCAGGCATGGACCGCCAAACGCACCGGGAGGGACCGCTGACATGGCTGGCGCAAGCACACTTCGCATCGGCGCGGGCGTCCACGCCGGCCAGACCCGCTTCGAGGCGCGCGCGGCAACGCGCGAAACGCCCTTGGTGAAATGGCTGATCCTGGGCACGGCGCTGAGCTTCTTCGCGATCTTCCTGCTGATGCCGCTGATCGCGGTCTTCGTCGAGGCCTTGCGCAAGGGCTGGGAGACCTATGTCAGCGCGCTGGTCGACCCGGACGCGCTGTCGGCCCTGCGCCTGACGCTGCTGGCCGCGGCGATCGCCATGCCGCTGAACCTGGTGTTCGGCGTGTGCGCGGCGTGGGCGATCGCCAAGTTCGAGTTCCGCGGCAAGCACTTCCTGATCACCCTGATCGACCTGCCCTTCTCGGTGTCGCCGGTGATCGCCGGCCTGATCTACGTGCTCGTGTTCGGCGCTCAGGGCTGGTTCGGCCCGTGGCTGTCCGACCATGACATCAAGGTCATCTTCGCCGTGCCGGGGATCGTGCTCGCCACCGTGTTCGTGACCTTCCCCTTCATCGCCCGCGAGCTCATCCCGCTGATGCAGGCGCAGGGCAAGGAGGAAGAGGAAGCGGCGATCGTGCTCGGCGCCAACGGCCTGCAGGCCTTCTGGCATGTGACCCTGCCCAGCATCAAGTGGGGCCTGCTGTACGGTGTGATCCTGACCAACGCCCGCGCCATGGGCGAGTTCGGCGCGGTGTCGGTGGTGTCCGGTCATATCCGCGGCCTCACCAACACGCTGCCGCTGCATGTCGAGATCCTCTACAACGAATACCAGTTCGCGGCCGCCTTTGCGGTGGCCTCGCTGCTGGCCCTGCTGGCCCTGGTGACCCTCGCCCTCAAGACCTGGGTCGAGCATCGCGCCGCCGCAGCCCACCGCCTTTCACAGGACGACGCATCATGAGCATCCAGGTACGCAACATCGACAAGCGCTTCGGCAGCTTCGTCGCCCTCGACGACATCTCGCTCGACTTCCCCACCGGCCAGCTCGTCGCCCTGCTCGGCCCCTCGGGCTGCGGCAAGACCACGCTGCTGCGCATCATCGCCGGACTCGAATCGGCCGACGCCGGCCAGGTGCTGCTCGACGGCGACGATGCCTCCGGCACCCATGTGCGCGACCGCCAGGTCGGCTTCGTGTTCCAGCATTACGCGCTGTTCCGCCACATGACGGTGTTCGACAACGTGGCCTTCGGCATGCGCATGAAGCCGCGCGGCCAGCGCCCGTCCGAGAAGCAGATCAAGGACAAGGTGCACGATCTGCTGAACCTGGTGCAGCTCGACTGGCTGGCCGACCGCTTCCCGTCGCAGCTCTCCGGCGGCCAGCGCCAGCGCATCGCGCTCGCCCGTGCGCTGGCGGTGGAGCCGCGCGTGCTGCTGCTCGACGAACCCTTCGGCGCGCTCGACGCCAAGGTGCGCAAGGAGCTGCGGCGCTGGCTGCGCAAGCTGCACGACGAGCTGCACATCACCTCGATCTTCGTCACCCACGACCAGGAAGAAGCGCTGGAGGTGGCCGACCGCGTGGTGCTGATGAACCAGGGCCGGGTCGAACAGGTCGGCACACCGGAGGCCGTGTACCGGAACCCGGCGACGCCCTTCGTGTATGGCTTCCTCGGGTCGGTGAACTTCTTCCATGGCCGGGTCGAAGGCGAGGGCCTGCGCGTCGGCGACGAGCATCTGCAGCATGGCGTCGGCACGCTCGACCAGGGCGCCGAGGTGGTGGCCTTCGCCCGCCCGCACGAACTCGAGATCGTGGTTGGCAGCGGCGCAGGCCAGGGCATCGGCGCCCGCATCAGCCGCGTCCTCGCCTTCGGCGTGACCGCCCGCATCGAGCTCGACGGCGTGAACGGCGCCACCGGCCAGCACTTCGAGGTCGAGCTCACGCGCGAGCGGGTTGCCGCGCTCGGCCTGCAGGAAGGCCAGCACGTGCGCCTGCTACCATCGCGCCTCAGCGTCTTCGAACAACAGCACACCGCCGCCGCGGGAGCCGCACGATGAACTTCCAGCAGTTGCGCATCATCCGCGAGACGGTGAGGCGCGGGTTCAACCTGACCGAGGTGGCAAACGCCTTGTTCACCTCGCAGTCGGGCGTCTCCAAGCACATCAAGGACCTGGAGGACGAGCTTGGCGTCGAGCTGTTCACGCGCAAGGGCAAGCGCCTGCTCGGCCTCACCGAGCCCGGCAAGGAGCTGGTGGTGATGGTCGAGCGCATGCTGCTCGACGCCGCCAACATCAAGCGCCTGGCCGAGCAGTACAGCAACGCCGACCAGGGCCAGCTCACCGTCGCCACCACCCACACCCAGGCGCGCTACGCGCTGCCCAAGGTGGTGGCGGCGTTCAAGCAGGCCTTCCCGAAGGTGCACCTGAAACTGCACCAGGGCAGCCCGGCCGAGATCGTGCAGATGCTGCTCGACGGCGAGGCCGACATCGGCGTCGCCACCGAGGCGCTGGCCGACGTGCCCGAGCTGGCCTCCTTCCCCTACTACGGCTGGCAGCATGCGGTGGTGGTGCCCGCCGGCCACCCTCTTGAGGCGGTGCAGCCGCTGACGCTCGAGGCCATCGCCCAGCATCCGGTCATCACCTATCACGAGGGCTTCACCGGCCGCACCCGCATCGACAAGACCTTCGCCGCCGCCGGGCTGAAGCCGGCGGTGGTGATGTCGGCGCTCGACGCCGATGTCATCAAGACCTATGTCGAGCTCGGCCTTGGCGTCGGCATCCTGGCCTCGATGGCCTTCAGCCCGGAGCGCGACCCGGGGCTGCGCATGCTCGACAGCGACGCCCTGTTCGCCGGCAACGTCACCCGCATCGCGGTACGGCGCGGTCACTACCTGCGCGGCTTTGCCTACCGCTTCATCGAGCTGTGTGCGCCGGAACTGAGCGAGGCGGTGGTGTCGCATGCGGTGGGAGAAGTGAGCAAGTAGCGCTCGGCGGAGAGCTCAGCTCCCGGAGTGCGGTCAAGATACCGGACGCTGACCGCGATACTGGATTCCGTGCCGCCGAGGAGGCCGATGGTTCTCATGGCGCTGAGCCCTTTCCCACAAGCTTGTCGACGGCGAGTTCCAGTTCTCCGGCAATTGCCAGAAGATCGGCCACCAGGCGGGGATCGACGTCGAAATACCCCTCATACTCGGCGAGGTTGCGCTTGTTGTGACAAAGATCGAGTACGCGCCACTTCGCGGCGGGAAAGCCCAATGTATGCGGCAGGGCCTGAAACACGAGGTAGCGGTTGTCGGATCGATAACCATGCCAGCGCAGCGCCGCCAATGCATACGCATGCGCGGCGTTGTAGGTGAGGTCGAACACGCTCTCGACGCTCAAGCTCGGGGTGCGTGCATCTGCGAGACGACGACGCGCCGACCGCAGCAGCCCCTCGATCTCGCTGCGACTGGGCGGTTCGGCCTTGAGGCCTCCCTTGCTGATGCGGGCGAGGTTATCGAGTGGGGAGGTCACCGCCGTCTCCAATCAGAAATATCTTTGCTTGCTCGAGCACGCGCAGCACGAAACTATTACCTTCCTGAAGTTTTGAGGCGAGATCGGCCGAGGTATAGAGCGTCGGGTTCACCCTGCGCCCTAGCTGGGCTTCGACCGCCACCAGCACCTCGTAAAGATCGGTATAGCCAAGCTCATCCGAAACCAGAAAAAGGTCGACGTCGCTCGACGCCGTGTCGCTTCCCTTGGCGACCGAACCGTATATGAACGCGACCCGGATCTGCTCGGCGAAACCTTCGAGCGCGCCCTTGAGCACGTCAGCGAGGCCGAAGGTCTTGACCACAATGCTGCGCAACTCCTGGAAGATGGGCGCCTCCGGGTTGGCCTGATAATGCTTCTGGTTGCCGATCTGGGTCACCGTGACCAGTCCGCTCGACACGAGTTTTTCGAGCTCGCGCTGTAGTGCACCACGCCCGCTTGCGGTGAGTCGCAGCAACTCGTTCCCATAGAACGAGCGCGCCGGCTGACCGAACAACAGGCTGAGCAAGCGCTGTTGCAGGCCGGAAAAGAGGGCATTGCCGAGGGCTGTGGCGCTGTCTGTGATCCCCATGACGGGGATTATAGTCCCCAAAAAGGGGATGATAGCGACAAGATTTGCGTACGAAGCGGGAGGACAGACGACGCCAGAGGCCGCCCGCCGCCGGGAACCATGTAGCTCGTCACCCATCGCAGAAAACATCCGTTTCACGATGCTCAACCGGGGCCGGGAGCTCGCCCACTTCGCCCCCCACTGCCGCACCTCAACGCTCCCGCGCTGGCCCATGACCACCCTCCGCCTCATCCTCGGCGACCAGCTCAACGCCGCCCACTCCTGGTTTCGCAGCCCGCGTGCAGACGTGCTGCACGTGATGATGGAGGTGCGCAGCGAGACCGACACCGTGCGCCACCACGCGCAGAAGGTGCTGGCGATCTTCGCCGCGATGCGCGCCTTCGCCGCCGCATTGCAGGCCGCCGGGCACCGCGTGCGCTACCTGAAGATCGGCGATGCCGACAACCGCCAGGCCTTCGCTGCCAACCTCGCCTTGGTAGTAGGCGAATGCGGCGCAACCCGCTTCGAGCGCATGGAGGCCGACGAATGGCGGATGGAACGGCTGCTGGACGAGGCCGCGCAAGCGCTTGCCCTGCCGCATGAGGTGGTTGGCAGCGAGCACTTCCTAGCCGAGCGTGCCGAACTCGCCCGGCGCTTCGCCGCCAAGGTGCCGCGCATGGAGTTCTTCTACCGCGACATGCGCCGCTGCCACCGCATCCTGCTCGACGCCGAGGACGGCCCGGTGGGCGGGGTGTGGAATTTCGACGCGCAGAACCGCGAGAAATGGCTGGGCGATCCGCCCGCGCCGGAATGGCCCTGGGCAGGCCATGACCTGACGGCGCTGTGGGGCGAGATCCTTGCTGCCGGCGTGCAGACGATCGGCGCACCGCACGCCGGGCGCGTGCGCTGGCCGCTGACCCGGCGCGAGGCGCGCGCCGGCCTGGCGCACTTCGTCGAGCATGCCCTGCCCGGGTTCGGCCCCTACCAGGACGCGATGAGCACGCGCTCGACGACGCTGTTCCACTCCGGGCTGTCGTTCGCCCTCAACGTCAAGCTGCTGCATCCGCGCGAAGTCATGGACGCTGCGGTGGCTGCTTGGCAGGCGGGCAAGGTGGAGCTGGCGAGCTGCGAGGGCTTTGTGCGCCAGATCCTGGGCTGGCGCGAGTTCGTGCGCGGCGTGTACTGGGCGCGCATGCCGGGCTACGCGCAGGGCAACGCGCTCGACGCCCACCGTCCACTGCCGGCTTGGTACTGGAGCGGCGAAACGAAGATGGCCTGCCTGCGCCACGCGGTTTCGCAATCGCTCGACACCGCCTACGCCCACCACATCCAGCGCCTGATGATCACCGGCAACTTCGCCCTGCTCGCCGGCTGCGACCCGGACGAAGTCGACGCCTGGTACCTCGGCATCTACGCCGACGCCTTCGAGTGGGTGGAGATGCCCAACACCCGCGGCATGAGCCAGTTCGCCGACGGCGGCGTGATCGCCAGCAAGCCCTACGCCGGCGCGGCGAGCTACATCGGCAAGCAGTCGGACTACTGCAAGGCCTGCACCTACGACGCCAAGCGCCGCCACGGCGCCAGCGGCCGACCCGCCTGCCCCTTCAACAGCCTGTACTGGGACTTCCTGCTGCGCCACGAGGCGCGCTTCGCGCGCAACCCGCGCATGGCGATGCCCTACAAGGCATGGACCAAGATGGACGAAGCCGAGCGCGCCGCTACGCTGGCGCAAGCGGCCCATTGGCTGGCGCGGCTCGATCATCTCTGAATCCCCCCGCGCACGAGATCGAGCGCCCGCAGCAGCTCCCCGGTTGCCCGCGTCATGGCGAATGCAAGGACCGCGCACCCGCATTTGCGGACAGCTGCCGTCATGATGCGAATCGCATCATTGCCAGCCCCAAAGTTGACGTCCGTGCAACAACGACCTACCCCGACCACAAGAGCCGGCCGTCGTCGGCGTTACCACGACGTCGGTGCGGGCGCTCGGTCGACACCCGCAGCGGAAAGTCCGGCGCTAATCGAGCAGGAAGTCCCGGATCAGTTCGAGTCGGGTCCGGCGCGTATCGCTGTCGCGGTCCATGAACGGATGAGCATAGTCGGCGCGCACCTCGGTGCGTGCGCCCTGCGTCGCCGCGCGCTCGAGCATTTCGGCCGAATCGCCCACCGGCACCACGGTGTCCCGTTCGCCGGCGATCAGCAGCATGCGCGAGGCATCGTCGGGCAGGTTGACCACCGGATCGTACTGCTTCGGGCAGCCGAGACCAGAGACGCGGCTGGGTGCGGAATCGATCACGGCACGGTCGTATCCGGCGCCGGCGCCGATCACGTTGAGCATGACCACGCCGCCGAACGAGATGCCGTACAGCAGGCGCCTGCCGCCGGTCGGCGCGACGAGTGCGTCGGCCATTTCGCGGTAGTCACCGACGATCGCCTGCAGCCGCCGCCGGCCCTCCGAGGCGCCATAGCCGCGGTAGTCGAAGATGTAGACGTCGAGCCCCGCCGCGGCGAAACCGGCCAGGCTCGTGAGCAACTGGTCCGCGAGCATGGCGTTGCCCTGCGCGACCAGCAAGGTGCCGGCGGTAGCGCCGTCGGGCGCGGTGCTGCTGAGCTTGTAGCCGCGCAGCACGCGTCCGTCGCGGGTGCGGTAGGTGGTCGCCTCGGCGTTGGCAACGGCCGCTGCCCGACCGGGATCGGGCTTGCCGGCGAAGCGGCTCCAGATCATGAAGACGAAGGCTTCCTTGGGCCAGCCGCAAACGCTGACCTCGGGATCCGGCGAGCTCCCTGCCGATGCGCACCCGCCAAGCATCGCCGTCAGGCAGGCGGAAAGCCTACGCCAGATGGGTCTCATCGAACGCGCTCCAGTCCGTGTCGCCCGTGCGCGGCGAAGCAGCGCAGCGCCTTCCGTCGCAGGGCACCGCCACGATAAGTCACGGCGTTCGTCAGCGTCCAGATCCATAGCATGGGCAGCACCGCTCGCGAAGGCGACAAGCGCTCCCACATGGCAAACGCCGTTGAAATCCAGACGCGGCAGGACAGGTCCAGCGCAAGCACGGTAGTGCAGGCAGAAACCTCGGGGTCGGGTCTGGACTCGTTGCCGATCGAATTCTGCGTGGCGGGACGCTCCAGCTTGCAAGCCTCCCCTGAGTTGCCGCGGTAGGCGGACTGCAGCCGGCCCGTTGCTGCTACGCAGCCTTCTCCAAAGCGGTCCTTCGCCGAACCTCTCGTTTTGCAAGCCCTGACGCTCCGAAGCTGCCGTTGGTGGCCTATCACTGCCGGCCACGACCTGCCGTTTAGCTCGCAGGCAGAGCGGCTGTTCGGGTGGCCGCTCTGCCCAGAAACCGGCCATCCGATCGACGCGATCAACTCAGAATCCACGCACGGAAGCACTTGGGTGAACCGTAGTCAAATCAGTACCTGATTAGCAATGATGCTCAGCCGCCCGAATCACCCGCTGAGGCTGCGGCACACAGGTGGCGGCAGCCACGAGCAGTCGCGTGTGAAGCGTGCGCAGATCGAATCGGCGGTTGAATCGATAGGTGAACGCGGCCAAGTATCGCGTAGCATATTTGCGGAAGTCGAACGCATGGTAACTGCCGCTCAAACTGGTCTTGAGGTTACCGAGTACGGTGTTGATCCACTGGAACTCGGGCAAGTCCTTCGGCTTGCGCTTGCCGACAACGGTCGGCTGATGCGCACAACCTGCACTGCTCACCGCGCCGAAACAGGCCAGTCCATCGGGGAACACAGTGCTGCCCGGGGCCAGATGTGTTTTGGCCCACTGGCCGATTGCGACCAGGTTGAAACCCGAGACAGGAGTGAGTTTGACGCGCAGGGGGTGGCCCTCGTCACTGAGGGAGGCGGCGGCGACGAACGGGACCTTGTTCTCCGAGCCCCGACCGACTTTGCCACCGGTGCGCTCGCCGCCCAAATAGGCATCATCGACCTGAACCTGGCCATCCAGAACGTAACGCGTCTTACGGTCGGCCATCGCCTGCATCAACTTGTGGTGGATGAGCCAAGCGGTCGGATAGCTCACCCCGAGGTGGCGCTTGAGTGCGAGCGCCGACAGTCCGGTCTTGGCCTGGCTGATCAGGTAGATCGCGAGGAACCAAGTCGTCAGTGGCAGTCTGGTGCCCTGCATCACGGTGCCGGCGATCAGCGACGTTTGATGTCGACACGCCTGGCACTCGAACAGCGCGTGGGTTCGCCCGCGTACCCGGCTGTAAGTAACGCCCCCACAGCGCGGACACCGAAACCCCGCCGGCCAGCGTGCCTGCTCCAAAGCCGCCTCGCAGGATGGCTCGGTTCCGTAGCGCTTGAGAAACTAGGGCATGGACAGTCCGGGTTGAAACTGGATTCGGTTCATCGGCATGGCACACCTCTCAGCGGAAAAGCTGTATCTTTGTACAGTATAGACCTGTTGGGGTGCCTGGCTGAACATCGTTGCTAATCAAGAATCCGTAAGGGTGGCGGCATCGAGTTCAGACCGCGCGCGGCCCGCGCAGTACGCACAGCGTCGGCGGGCCTCGAGGGTCGATGTCGGCACACAGGAGCGAGTCGTGCTGGTTCAGACCTTCTCCTTCACGCCCAGCCCGTAATGCGCGCCGCGCTCACGGGTCGTGCGCGCAATCACAATTGAGTGCAATGCCCCTCTCCCGATCCGCGCGAAAGCACCCGCAACGCTTCCATCGACGCCGTGCCCAGCGGGTGCTGCGGGCGAACGATAGCGCGCTCTAACGCGACCGGCCACCTGCAAGGCATGGGTCGGGCCCTCGGTGACCTACTGGTGAGCCTCACTTGGGGCGGTAGGCGCCCGGGGTGCTGCCGGTCCATTTCCGGAACGCGCGATGAAAGGCGTTGGGGTCCTCGAAGCCCATTTCCTGGCCAATGACGGCGATCGGGGTATTGGTCTTCGTCAGCAACTGAATCGTCGCGTCCCGGCGGAGTTCATCCTTGATCGCCTGGAAGGTGGTGCCCTCCGCGGCCAGCCGGCGGGTCAGCGTGCGCAGGGACAGGTGCAGCGCGCTGGCGGTCTGACCGGCGCTAATCGGGAGGCCGAGGCGTGGGCGCAAGTGCTCGCGGACCTTCTGCCGGGTCGGGTGCTGCTCGAAGGCGACGAACAGCCAGTCGCCGGGGGCCCGGGCCAGGAACCGGGCGAGCGAGCGCCGGTCCTGGCGGATCGGCGTGGCCAACTGGGCGGCCTCGAAGTAGAGGGCTGAAACCGCCTGCTCGAAAAACACCGGGCCGGGGTAGAGAAAACCGTATTCCGACGCGTGGCTCGGGCGCCGATAACTGCAATCGACACGCGCCAGGGTCATGCGGTGCCCGGTGAGCCAGGACGCCACGCCGTGGATCAGCTTGAGCAAGATCTCCTGTCCGAAGGTATTCGCCGCGGCCTGCGGCGTCCGCGGAATCAGGGCCATCCGGATGAGGCTGCCTTCGCGAGCAAGTTCGATGCGGAAGTCATCCAGCAGCAGGTGGAAGAAGCGGCTGAGTCGGAACAGGGCGGTCTGCAGCGTCGCCGAGTCGAGCAGGCTGAGGCAGAGAAACTTCAACGAGCCCGAGCGCACGGGCCGCGAAAACATCCCCGGCAGTTCGTCATCCAGTTGGCTGGCCAGTTGCCGGTAGAGGGTGGCGAACTGCTCGGTGGTCACCCTGGCCGTTTCCGCGCCAAGGAGGACCGGAGCGATACCCGCCCGCGCCAGCGCGTCCGCCTGCCCCGCCGGATCGAGCGGCGTGCCGTTCAACAGGTTCAGCACGAAGGACATCGGGATCGTGCCGGCAGTGATGTCGGTCGGGGCCATGGTGCGGTGCTTCGCATCGCGAGAATGGCCGATTATGCAAGTGTTTCGGCGCAAGTCGCAATCGGCATCGGATGCGCTCGTTCTTAGAATTGCTCCCGCAATCCGCGCATAAGTGGATTGGATTGCCAGATCGTCCGGCCGCGCCAGCAGTTCTCTGTCGATGCGGGAAACCGGACTCAGGCGCAGAGCGCATGGCGGAAGGTGTTGGTTGGCCCAAGCCGGCGCGCAAGAAAAGAGAAGACTTTCCGGAGACCTCGCTCATGCCCACCGAATCCATCCAAGCCGCAGCTTCGGCTTACGCCTACCCGCTGCTGATCAAGCAACTCCTGCATACACCGCTGGCGACTGCCGCCGATCAGGAGATCGTCTACCGCGACAGCCACCGCCAGACCTACCGCGACCTGGCCGCCCGGATCCGTCGCCTGGCCAATTCGCTGCGCGATGCCGGGGTCGGCCCGGGCGATACCGTCGCGGTGATGGACTGGGACAGCCACCGCTATCTCGAATGCTTCTTCGCCGTGCCGATGATGGGTGCGGTGCTGCAGACGGTGAATGTGCGCCTGTCGCCCGAGCAGATCCTGTACACGCTGAATCACGCCGGTGCCGACATCGTCCTGGTCAACGCCGATTTCATCCCGGTGCTGGCGGGCATCAAGGGCCAACTGGAGACGGTGAAGCGCTTCGTGCTGATCTCCGATACCGGCAGCGACATGGCGATGTGGCAGATTCCCTTTGTCGGCGAGTACGAGGCCTTGCTGGCGAAGGCGTCGAGCGAGTACGACTTCCCCGACTTCGACGAGAACACGCGGGCGACGACCTTCTACACGACCGGTACGACCGGGCTGCCGAAGGGCGTCTATTTCAGCCACCGCCAACTGGTGCTGCACACGCTGGCGGTCGCCACCCATCTGGGTACCGCAGAGGACCACGGCCGCCTGCACCGCGGCGACGTGTACATGCCGATCACCCCGATGTTCCACGTCCACGCGTGGGGCGTGCCCTACATCGCGACGCTGCTCGGCCTCAAGCAGGTCTATCCCGGCCGCTATGCGCCCGAGACCCTGGCCCGCTACATCCAGGACGAGAAGGTCACCTTCTCGCACTGCGTGCCGACCATCCTGCAGATGCTGCTGACCAACGCCGAGGCGAAGGCGGTCGATCTCAAGGGCTGGAAGGTCATCATCGGCGGTTCGGCGCTGCCCAAAGGGCTCGCCGCCGCGGCGCTGGAGCGCGGTATCGACGTCTTCGCCGGTTACGGCATGTCGGAAACCTGCCCGATCCTGACCATCGCCCGAGTGCCCGGCGACCTCCCGGCCGAGGATCTGGACGGCCAGGCCGACCAGCGCATCCGCACCGGCTATCCGGTGCCGCTGGTCGATCTCCACACCGTCGACGGCGACCTCCTCGACGCCCCCCGTGACGGCAAGAGCACCGGCGAGATCGTCGTCCGCGCGCCGTGGCTGACCATGGGCTACCTGCACAACCCGTCCGCATCGGACGAGCTGTGGGCCGGCGGCTACCTCCATACCGGCGACATCGGGACCATCGACCCGGCCGGCTGCCTGCAGGTGACCGACCGTCTGAAGGACGTGATCAAGACCGGCGGCGAGTGGGTGTCCTCGCTCGAGCTCGAAAACATCATCTCCCAGCACCCGGCGGTCAGCGAGGTCGCGGTCATCGGGGTGAAGGACGACAAGTGGGGCGAGCGTCCGCTGGCGATGGTCGTCCTCAAGCCGGGGCAGACGGCCACGGCCGACGAGATCAAGGCCACCGTCGCGAAATCGGCCGAGGCGGGCCACATCTCGCGCTACGCGGTGCCCGACGAGATCCGATTCGTCGAGGAGCTGGCGCGCACCAGCGTCGGCAAGATCAACAAGAAAGCCATTCGCGAACATCTGGCCTGACGGCCATCGCAAACCAGGAGTCAATCGCGTGAACAGACTGCATATCAAGAAAGCCGCCGTACTCGGCGCCGGGGTCATGGGTGCGCAGATCGCGGCGCATCTCGCCAATGCCGGCGTGCCGGTCGTCCTCTTCGACCTGCCCGCGAAGGAAGGCGACAAGAACGGCATCGTCAGGAAGGCCATCGACGGGCTGAAGAAGCTCGAACCGGCGCCGCTGGCGAACAAGGCGGCGCTGAAGCTGATCTCGGCCGCCAACTACGATGAGCATCTGGCCGAGTTGGCCGGCTGCGAGCTGATCATCGAGGCGATCGCCGAGCGCATGGACTGGAAGAACGACCTGTACGGCAAGATCGTGCCGCACATTTCGGCCAATGCCATCATCGCCTCCAACACCTCCGGACTGTCGATCGACGCGCTGTCGCAGGCGCTGCCGGCCGATGTTCGTCCGCGCTTCTGCGGCATCCACTTCTTCAACCCGCCGCGCTACATGCGCCTGGTCGAGATCATCGCCACCCGCACGACCGATGCGGGCACGCTCGATGCGCTCGAGACCTGGCTGACCTCGCGCCTCGGCAAGGGTGTGATCCGCGCCCTCGACACGCCCAACTTCGTCGCCAACCGTATCGGCGTGCTCTCGATCCTGGCGGTGATGCATCACACCCAGCGCTTCGAGCTTGGTTTCGATGTGGTCGACGCCCTGACCGGGCCGAAGATCGGCCGCCCGAAGAGCGCCACCTACCGCACCGCGGACGTCGTCGGCCTGGATACGCTGGCCCACGTCGTGCGCAACATGCACGGCACGCTGCCCGACGATCCATGGCATGCGCATTTCAAGGTGCCGGCCTGGCTGGAACAGCTTATCGCGCAGGGGGCTCTGGGTCAGAAGACCAAGGGCGGCATCTACCGCAAGGTCGGCAAGGAAGTCCACGTGCTGGACCTTGGCCTGCAGGATTTCCGCCCCTCGAGCGGCGAACTCAGCGCCGAGGTGGCGGGCATCCTCAAGGACAGGAACCCGGCCAGCCGCTTCGCCGCACTGCGTGCCTCGAAGGACCCGCAGGCGAAGTTCCTGTGGGCGATCTTCCGCGACGTTTTCCACTATGCCGCCGTGCAGCTCGAATCCATCGCCGACAATGCCCGCGATCTGGATCTCGCGATGCGCTGGGGTTTTGGTTGGACGCAGGGGCCGTTCGAGATCTGGCAATCCGCCGGCTGGGCGGACATCGCCCGGGCGATCGCCGCCGACATCGCCGCCGGCGAGACGATGAGCGATACGCCGCTGCCCGCCTGGGTGCTGGAAGATCGTGAGGGTGTGCACACGCCGCAGGGCTCGTGGTCGCCGCGCCGTAAGGCCTATGTGCCGCGTTCCGCGCTGCCGGTGTACCAGCGCCAGCTCTTCCAGGAAGCCGTCCTCGGCGACGGTTCGTTGGCGCCCGAGCAGTCCGGCGAGACCCTGTTCGAGAACGACGGTGTCCGTCTGTGGCGTTTGCCGGCGGTCGACGCCGGCATCGGCATCCTCTCCTTCAAGTCCAAGATGCACGCCATCGGCAGCGAAGTGGTCGATGGGGTGGTGGCAGCGGTGCGCCAGGCCGAGCAGAGCCTGTCCGGCCTGGTCATCTGGCACCAGCCGCCGTTCGCCGTCGGCGCCAACCTGGCCCAGGTGGCCGAGGGGTGCGCGGCCGGCGATTTTGCGCAGCTCGACCGCTATGTCGCCGCCTTCCAGCAGGCCGGTCAGGCGCTGAAGTATGCGGCGGTGCCGGTGGTGGCGGCGGTGCAGGGCATGGCGCTGGGCGGCGGCTGCGAGTTCGCCATGCAGGCAACGCGCCGCGTGGTGGCGCTGGAGAGCTACATGGGCCTGGTCGAAGCGGGCGTCGGCCTGATCCCGGCCGGCGGCGGCTGCAAGGAGTTCGCGCTGCAGGCGGCGGAATGGGCGGGGCGGACCGCGACCCCGGCCGAGCTGATGGCCTTCCTGCAACCGGTGTTCATGAACATCGCCACGGCCAAGGTCTCGAAGAGCGCCGCGGAGGCGGTGGGCTACGGCTTCGCCCGCGCGACCGATACCGTGCTGTTCCATCCCGACGAGCTGCTCTACGTGGCGATCCGCGAAGCCCGTGCGCTGGCCGAATCCGGCTATGCGCCCCCCGCCACGGCGCGTGCCGTGCCGGTGGCCGGGCGCGGCGGCATCGCGACCCTGGAGATGACGCTGGTCAACATGCGTGACGGCGGCATGATCTCCGCGTACGACTACCAGGTCGCCCGTGCCGCGGCGGTTGCGCTGTGCGGTGGTGAAGTCGATAGCGGCAGTCTGGTCGATGAGGCCTGGCTGCTCACGGTCGAGCGCCGCCTGTTCGTCGAGCTGCTGAAGAACCCCCAAACCCAGGCCCGGATCCAGCACATGCTCGAGACCGGCAAGCCGCTCCGCAACTGATCCGGCCCAGGAGAACACCATAATGAGCAAACAGATTCAGGAAGCCTACATCGTCGCCGCAACCCGCCTGCCGGTGGGCAAGCGCAACGGCATGTTCAGGAATGCGCGGCCGGACGACATGCTGGCCCACGCCATCCGCGCCGTGGTCGCGCAGGCGCCCGGCGTCGACCCGACCCGCATCGGCGACGTCATCGTCGGCTGCGCCATCCCCGAAGCCGAGCAGGGCATGAACGTGGCCCGCATCGGTGCGCTGCTCGCCGGTCTGCCGAATACCGTCCCGGGCATCACCATCAACCGCTTCTGCTCCTCCGGACTGCAGGCCGTCGCCGACGCCGCCAATCAGATCCGTCTCGGCCTGGCCGACGTGATGATCGCCGCCGGTACGGAGTCGATGACCGCGATGTCCAACATCATGGGCAACAAGGTGGCGGCCAACCCCGCCTGGTTCTCCGATGAAAACATCGGCATTGCCTACGGCATGGGCCTGACCGCCGAGAAGGTGGCGCAGCAGTGGGGCATCGGCCGCGAGGCGCAGGATGCCTTTGCCGAGGCGTCCCACCGCAAGGCCTGCGCCGCGATCGCTGCCGGGCATTTCAAGGCCGAGACCTCGCCCTTCACCGTGCGTGACTACAAGCCCGATCTGGCCAGCGGCGAAATCCGCCAGCGCGACCGCACGCCGACCGACGACGAGGGCGCACGCCCGGACATCTCCGTCGAGAAGCTCGCCAGGCTGCGCCCGGTCTTCCACGCCAGGGGCTCGGTCACCGCGGGCAACGCCTCGCAGATGTCCGATGGCGCCGGCGCCGTGATGCTGGTCTCGGAGAAGGTCCTGAAGGAACACAACCTGACCCCGCTCGCCCGCTTTGCCGGCTTTGCCGTCGGCGGGGTGGCGCCGGAGATTATGGGCGTCGGTCCGATCGTCGCGATCCCCAAGGTGCTGCAGCAAGCCGGCATCCGCAAGGAAGACCTGGACTGGATCGAGCTGAACGAAGCCTTTGCAGCGCAGGCGCTCGCCGTAGTCAAGGAGCTCGACCTCGACCCGTCGAAGATCAACCCGCTGGGCGGCGCGATCGCGCTCGGCCACCCGCTCGGTGCCACCGGCGCCATCCGCACGGCGACGCTGCTGCACGGCATGCGCCGTACCGGCGGCAAGTACGGGATGGTCAGCATGTGCATCGGCACGGGCATGGGTGCCGCCGGCATCTTCGAAAGCATCTGAACGAACAGATCGAAAGAGAGAACACCATGAGTGATTACATCGCCCCCGTGAAGGACATGCGCTTCGTGATGGACGAGATCGTCGGTCTCGACGCCATCGCCGCGCTTCCCGGCTACGAAGAAGCCACGCCCGACATGGCGGACGCCATCCTCGAGGAGGCGGCCAAGTTCGCCAGCGGCGTGCTGGCCCCGCTCAACTGGATCGGCGACACGCAGGGCTGCAAGCTCGGGCCTGACGGCGTCGTCACCGCCGACGGATGGAAGGAAGCCTACAAGGCCTTCTGCGACGCCGGCTGGAACGGCCTGGCCTCGCCGACGGCGTACGGCGGGCAGGGCCTGCCGGAAGCCATCGGCATCGCGGTCAAGGAGATGGCCTCGTCCGCCAACCTGTCCTTCTCGCTCGGTCCGCTGCTGACCGGTGGCGCCGTGGCTGCGCTGCTGACCTGCGCCAGCGACGAACTCAAGGCCATCTACCTGGAGAAGATGATCTCCGGAGAATGGACCGGCACGATGAACCTGACGGAGCCGAATGCGGGTTCCGATCTGGCCCTGATCCGCAGCCGCGCCGAGCCGCAGGCTGACGGCAGCTACCGCGTCTTCGGCCAGAAGATCTTCATCACCTATGGCGACCACGACATGACGGACAACATCGTCCATCTCGTTCTCGCCCGCCTGCCGGACGCCCCGGCGGGCGTGAAGGGCATCTCGCTCTTCCTGGTGCCGAAGTTCCTGGCCAATGCCGACGGTTCGCTCGGCGAGCGCAACGATGCCTACTGCGTGTCGATCGAGCACAAGCTCGGCATCCACGCCAGCCCGACCTGCGTCATGGCCTTCGGTGACAAGGGCGGCGCCGTCGGCTATCTGCTGGGCGAGGCGAACCGCGGCCTCGAGTACATGTTCATCATGATGAACGAAGCCCGCATGGGCGTCGGCCTGCAGGGGGTCGCCCTCGGCGAGCGCGCCTACCAGCAGGCGCTCGGCTACGCCCGTGAACGCAAGCAGGGGCGGGACGCCGTGACCGGCGAAGCGCTGGTCACGATCGACAAGCATCCGGACGTGCGCCGCATGCTGATGCTGATGAAGTCGCGCGTCGAAGCCTGCCGCGCCGTCACCTACTTCACCGCCGGGCTGCTCGACCGTGCGCACGCCGGCACCGACCCGGAGCAGAAGAAGCGCGACCTGTTCCTGGCCGAACTGCTGATTCCCGTGGTCAAGGGCGGTGGCACGGAGATGGCGGTCGAGGTCACTTCGCTCGGCATCCAGGTGCACGGCGGCATGGGCTTCATCGAGGAGACCGGCGCCGCGCAGCACTGGCGCGATTCGCGCATCACGACGATCTACGAAGGCACCACCGGCATCCAGGCCAACGACCTGATCTTCCGCAAGCTGATGCGCGACCAGGGCGCCACCGTCAAAGTCGTCTTCTCCGAGGTGCAGGGCACGGCCGACGCGCTGCTGGCCTCCGGCCGGCCCGAACTGCGTGCCATCGGCGCGCAACTGCTGGGCGCGAAGCAGGCCTGGTTCGACGCCACGGAGTGGGTACTGGGCAATGTCAGGTCGGACGTTTCGGCCGTGCTGACCGCGGCCCTTCCCTACCTCAACCTTGCCGTCCTCGTCTGCGGCGGCTGGATGATGGGCAAGGCGGCCTTGGCTGCGGCCAACCACCTGGACAGCGAAGCCGGCGACCAGCGGTTCTATCGCAGCAAGATCGCCACTGCCGGCTTCTACGCGGACCAACTGCTGGCGCAGGCCGGGGCCTGGAGCAAGGTGGCGATGGCGGGCGACGCAGCAATCCGCGGCTTTGGCGACGTGCTGTTCGAATGAGACAGAGCCCGCCCGCGAGGTAACGGGCCGGTTTCAACCAGCGGAGCTCCCTTTCTCCCTCTGTTGGCGATTTACCCATCCGGCGCGTGTGCCGGATGGGGTCTTTTTCTGCGCGGCGGATCCCGGAAACCCCAACCCCAACCCCAACCCCAACCCCAACCCCATCCCCATCCCCATGCCCCTGAACGGGGGCGCGCGGGCTGTCGAATCGACGCTCGCAGTACAAGAAAACCGCAGAACAACACCGCCAATTCAGGCGATATCGACCAAAGGAGCAAGACGTGAAGGACACTTTCATCGACAAGGCCCCCGATCGAACCAGGTGCCATGCCTATCCCCCTGCTGATCGAGTCCCTGCTGCGCGAGCGACAAGTGCCGTTGCGCAAGGGGCGGCGCGGGCGAGCACGACGACCGCAAGCGGCGTTTGCGGCCAGTGGCGCGCATCGTCGATTCGCATCCTGGGGACGGCCGTGCTTGCACATACGTGCCTCATGGGTACGGTACAGGGGGCCGAGCTGACCGCCGGAGGGCCCGGCGTCGCGAAGCCGAAGGAATTCCAGTTCGGCGAGGTGACGGTACAAACCAAGGGGACGATGACCTACGGCACCATCCTCCGTGCGGATCACCGTGATCCCGAGCTGGTTCCGAACGGCAACGGCGTTGCAGTGGGCGTCAACGGGACGGCAAGGGGCGGCACCAACAATGACGACGGTCAAGTGAACTACGGGCGTGGCGACCAGACCTCGACCGTGCTCAAGGCCGTGCTCGATGCCGACCTGAAGTACAGGAACCTGGGGATGTTCGTGCGCCTCAAGGCCTGGCACGACTTCGCCCTGGAAGATGACAGCGTCCCGCACGGCAATGTGGCCAACGGCTACGCGCCCGACAAACCCCTCAGCGACACGGGCTTCAGTCGTCTCGGACGATTCTCGGGGGCCGACTTGAGGGCCAACGTCTACGGCAGCTTCGACCTGGACGGCAAATCCCTGTTCACCCGGATCGGCTATCAGACCATCGACTGGGGCTCCCCGGGTACGATTCTGGGCGGTCTGGAGCAGATCAACCCCATCGACAATCCCGCGCGCCTGCGCGCCGGCGCGGTTCCCGAGGAGACCCGGATTCCGATTCCGGCGGCCTTCGCCAGGCTGAGCCTGAACAAGAACACCAATGTCGAGGCGTTCTACCAGTTCGGCTTCCGACCCAATGAACTGCCGGGCTGCGGCACCTTCGGTGCCTTTGTCGACTACGCGACTGCGGGCTGCAACCAGGTGTTCGTCGCGCCTGTGACGGTCAGCGATGCACAAGCCGAGGATCTTGGGCTGGTCGTCAAGCGCGGGGCGGACGGGGATCCTTCGGACGGCGGCCAATATGGCGTCGGCGTGACCTATCTTGCCGAGAACCTGGGGCAGTTCGGCGCCTATTTCGCCAACTATCACAGCCGCCGGCTCGCGGTCAGCGTGATCAAGTCGTCAGGGGTCCCCCCGTTCATTCCGGGCGACCCCAACGGCGAGAATGTCCAGTACTTCGTTGAATATCCGGAAGACGTGAAGGTCTGGGGGCTGAACTTCAAGACGCGTCTGCCTGACCAGACCAGGGTCTTCGCCGAATATGCCTACCGTCCCAACCAGACCATCCAACTGGCGACCGGGGATTTGCTCTCGGCATTCGTGTCGAACACCGCCCCGAGCCTGCTCCGGGCCGATGCGGCGGCGACGCCGGCGGGCGGCGTCTATCACGGCTACGACCGCCTCAAGATGAGCCAGTTCAGCGCCGGTGCGTCCAAGCCGTTCGGCAAGGTGCTGGGCGGCGACTTCACCCTGGCGGGCGAAGTCGGCGTCAAGTACATCCACGACCTGCCGGACGTGAGCGAGCGGCGCTACGTTCGCTCCGATCTCTACGGGCAGGGTCCGGTCAACGGCGTGTGCTTGCCTGGCGCGTCGGCTGCGCAGTGCAGCAACGACGGCTACGCCTCGGCGCTGTCCTGGGGCTACCGCCTGAGGGCGTCTTCCATATATGGCAACGTCTTCGATGGTGTGGATCTCAAGCCGTCCATCACCTTTGGCCATGACGTGAAGGGCTGGTCCTACGACTCGCTGTTCATCGAGGGCCGGCGTCTGGCGATCGTTGCGTTGCAGGCGGACGTGAACAAACGGTTCTTCGTCGAGGCATCCTGGACGCCGATCTGGGGCGGTCGGTACAACTTCGCGAAGGATCGGGATTTCTTCGCCCTCGCCGTTGGCGCGACCTTCTGAAGACCGGGACATCCGGCAGCTCGCTCAACCCCTTCCGATTGCAAGCCGCACAGCTTGGGAAGGGGGCGGCTGCCGGGTCCGATGCAGCCGGTGCCGGCAGGTTTGCAAACGACGAACGCGGGGCACGGGATCGAGCAACTCGACTCCGTGGGCATCGCATGCATGGCGAAACAACACGCCATAGAGGCGCCAGTCGGCGCCAATAACAAGGAGGATGACTCATGAAGATTCTGGTCCCAGTCAAACGCGTTGTGGATTACAACGTCAAGGTTCGCGTCAAGGCCGATGGCAGCGGCGTCGATCTGGCGAACGTCAAGATGTCGATGAACCCCTTCGACGAGATCGCGGTGGAAGAGGCCGTGCGGCTGAAGGAAGCCGACGTGATCACCGAAGTCGTGGCCGTGAGTTGCGGCGTGGGCGCCTGCCAGGAGACGCTGCGTGCGGCGCTGGCGATCGGTGCCGACCGCGCCATCCTGGTCGAGACCGACGTCGAGCTGCAGCCGCTGGCCGTGGCCAAGCTGCTCAAGGCCGTGTGCGACAAGGAACAGCCGAACCTGGTGATCTGCGGCAAGCAGGCGATCGACGACGACGCCAACCAGACCGGCCAGATGCTGGCCGCGCTGGCCGGCTGGCCGCAGGCGACCTTCGCCTCGAAGGTGGCGCTGGCCGATGGCAAGGCGCAGGTCACGCGCGAGATCGACGGCGGCCTCGAGACCCTGTCGGTGGGCCTGCCGGCGGTGATCACCACCGACCTGCGCCTGAACGAGCCGCGCTACGCCACGCTGCCCAACATCATGAAGGCCAAGAAGAAGCCGCTCGACACCGTCAAGCCGGCCGATCTGGGCGTCGATGTGGCCCCGCGCCTGGCGACCCTGAAAGTGTCCGAGCCGCCCAAGCGCAGCGCCGGCGAGCGCGTGGCCGACGTGGCCCAACTGGTCGACAAACTCAAGAACGTTGCGAAGGTGATCTGAACATGGCCATTCTCGTTATTGCTGAACACGACAATCAATCGCTGAAGGCCTCGACGCTGAACACCGTGGCCGCCGCTGCCAGGCTCGGTGGCGATGTGCACATGCTGGTGGCCGGTGCCGGCTGCGCCGGTGTGGCCGAAGCCGCCGCCAAGGTGGCCGGTGTGGCCAAGGTGCTGGTGTGCGACGCTGCTCATTACGAAGCCCAGACCGCCGAGAACGTGGCCGAGCTGGTGAAGGGCCTGGCCGCCGGCTATAGCCACGTGCTCGCCCCGGCGACCCCGGCTGGCAAGAACATGCTGCCGCGCGTCGCCGCGCTGCTCGACGTGGCGCAGATCAGCGACATCGTCGCGGTCGAGGCCGCGGACACCTTCGTGCGCCCGATCTACGCCGGCAACGCGCTCGCCACCGTGAAGAGCGCCGATGCGGTCAAGGTCATCACCGTGCGCACCACGGCCTTCGACGTCGCGGCCGCCGACGGTAACGCCGCCGCCATCGAGGCGGTCGCCGCCGCTGCCGACCTGGGCGTGACCGCGCTCGTGAGCCGCGAGATCGTCAAGAGCGCGCGTCCCGAACTCGGTGCCGCCAAGATCATCGTCTCCGGCGGCCGCGGCCTGGGCAGCGGCGACGCCTACCACCAGTTGCTCGAGCCGCTCGCCGACAAGCTCGGTGCCGCGCTCGGCGCCAGCCGCGCCGCGGTCGATGCGGGCTACGTGCCCAACGACTACCAGGTCGGCCAGACCGGCAAGATCGTCGCCCCGCAGCTCTACATCGCGGTCGGCATCTCGGGCGCGATCCAGCATCTTGCGGGCATGAAGGATTCCAAGGTGATCGTGGCGATCAACAAGGATCCGGAAGCGCCGATCTTCCAGGTGGCCGACTATGGTCTCGTGGGCGATCTGTTCCAGGTGGTGCCGGAGCTGACATCCATCCTTGCCTGATCGGACGCCGCGTTCTCGCTTCCAGCGGGTTCGACAGATCTCGTCTTCCTGCCCGCTGAGCGCTCGAACCGTTCCGGCTCGGGAACGCACTGCTTCCCGAGCCGTTTTGTTGACCTCGTATTGCGGGTCATGATCGCCCAGGTCAGGACCCTGCCAAAGGAGTATCGAACCATGCGCGAATCGATGGAATTCGATGTGCTGATCGTCGGCGGCGGCCCTGCGGGGCTGTCGGCGGCGATCAAGCTCAAGCAACTGGCCGCCGAGAAGGGCCAGGAACTCTCGGTCTGCCTGATCGAGAAGGCCGCCGAGATCGGCGCCCACATCCTGTCGGGGGCCGTCATGGACCCGCAGGCGCTGACCGAACTCTTCCCCGACTGGAAGGAACGCGGCGCACCGCTCAACACCGCGGTCACCGAGGACCGCGTGCTGTTCCTCTCCGAGACCGGCGCCCGCCAGGCCCCCAACGGCCTGCTGCCCGACTGCTTCGTTAACCACGGCAACTACATCGTGCGCCTGGGCAACGTCGTGAAGTGGCTCGGCGAGCAGGCCGAGGCGCTGGGCGTGGAGGTCTATCCGGGCTTTGCCGGTGCCGAAATCCTGTTCGACGAGGCGGGCGCGGTGAAGGGCGTCGCCACCGGCGACATGGGGCTCAATCGTGACGGCACACCCGGCCCGCACCACCAGCCGGGCATGGAGCTGCACGCCAAATACACGCTGTTCGCCGAGGGCTGTCGTGGCCACCTCGGCAAGCAGCTCGAGGCGAAGTTCAATCTGCGCGACGGCGCCGACCCCCAGACCTACGGCATCGGCATCAAGGAGCTGTGGGAGGTGAAGCCCCAGCAGCATCAGCCGGGCTTGGTGGTGCACACCGCCGGCTGGCCGATGGACAAGGCCACCTATGGCGGCGGCTTCGTCTATCACCTCGAGGACAACCTGGTGGCGGTGGGCTTCGTGGTCGGGCTCAACTACGCCAACCCGCATCTGTCGCCCTTCGAGGAGATGCAGCGCTACAAGACCCACCCCGAGATCCGCAAGTACCTGGAAGGCGGCAAGCGCCTGCAGTACGGCGCCCGCGCGATCGCCGCCGGCGGCCTGCAGAGCCTGCCCAGGCTGGTGTTCCCGGGCGGCGGCCTTATCGGTGACGACGCCGGCTTCCTCAACGCCGCGCGCATCAAGGGCAGCCACGCCGCGATCAAGTCCGGCATGCTCGCCGCCGAAGCCGCGTTCGAGGCCTTGGCCGCAGAGCGCCAGCGCGACACGCTCGAGGCCTATCCGGCCGCCTTCCAGGCCTCCTGGCTGCACGCCGAGCTGCACAAGACGCGCAACTTCAAGCCCTACATGAAGAAGGGTTTGTGGGTCGGCTCGCTGCTGTTCGGCATCGACCAGGTGCTGTTCAAGGGCAAGGTGCCGTGGACGCTGCACAACACCTCGGACCACGACCAGCTCAAGCCGGCGGCCGCGTGCGGGAAGATCAATTATCCGAAGCCGGACGGCGTGCTCACCTTCGATCGCCTCTCGTCGGTGTTCCTGTCCAACACCAACCACGAGGAAGAGCAGCCCTGCCATCTGCAGCTCAAAGACGCCTCGGTGCCGATCGCGATCAACCTGGCGAAATACGACGCCCCCGAGCAGCGGTACTGCCCGGCCGGGGTGTACGAGATCGTTCAGGCCGAAGCCGGCCCACGCCTGCAGATCAACGCGCAGAACTGCGTGCACTGCAAGACCTGCGACATCAAGGACCCGACCCAGAACATCAACTGGGTGGTCCCGCAGGGCGGCGAAGGGCCGATCTACCAAGGGATGTGAGCGCCGGCTCCCTCACTGCGCCTGCACCCGCCCACAGGATGATGAACGGATGAATCAAAGCACCACCAGCACCCCGCACCGCATCGTCATCGTCGGTGGTGGTGCGGGCGGATTCGAGCTCGCCACCCGCCTGGGCGACACGCTCGGCCGTCGTGGCAAGGCCGAGATCACCCTCATCGAGCGCAAGCACAGCCACGTCTGGAAGCCCAAGCTGCATGAGATCGCCGCCGGCAGCATGGACTTTGGCGACCACGAGGTCGGCTACCTCGCGCATGCCCACCGGCATGGCTTTCGCTTTCGCATCGGCGAGATGACCGGCATCGACCGCATCACGCGCGAAGTCCACGTCGCCCCCTTCACCGACCGCAAGGGCGGCGAACTGACGCCGGCGCGCTCCTTCCCCTACGACACGCTGGTCATCGCCGTGGGCAGCCAGAGCAACGACTTCGGCACCCCCGGAGTGCGGGAGCACGCGCTCAAGCTCGAGACCGCGGCCGACGCGCGCCGTTTTCATACACGCATGGTGCATGCCTGCGTGCGCGCACAGGCGCAGCAGACGCAACTGCGCCCGGAACAGCTCAAGGTGGCGATCATCGGCGCCGGCGCCACCGGGGTCGAGCTGTCGGCCGAGCTGCACCACACGATGCGCCAGGTCGTGGCCTACGGCCTCGATCGCGTCGACGCCAAGCGCGACATCAAGGTGGTGCTGATCGAGGCTGGCCCGCGCGTACTGCCCGCCCTGCCCGAGCGCCTGTCACGCTCGACCGAGCGCCTGCTGCGCAAGCTCGGCGTCGAAGTGCATACCGGCGCCAAGGTCGCCGAAGTGCTGGCCGACGGCGTGCGCCTGGCCGACGGCTCGGTACTGCCGGCAGAGCTGACCGTGTGGGCGGCCGGCGTCAAGGCCGCGGAATTCCTCACCCGCCTCGACGGCCTGGAGACCAATCGCCTCAACCAGTTGCTGGTGCGCCAGACCTTGCAGACGACCCTCGATGCAGACATCTTCGCCATCGGCGACTGCGCCGCCTGCCCCTGGCCGGAGAAGAACGGCTTCGTCCCGCCACGCGCCCAGGTGGCCCACCAGCAAGCCTCGCACCTGTTCAAGCAGATCCGCCGCCGCCTCGACGGCAAGCCGCTGCAGGACTACCACTACCGCGATCTCGGCTCGCTCGTCTCGCTCGGCAAGTTCAGCACCGTCGGCAACATGATGGGCGGCCTGGTGCGCGGCGACCTGTTCATCGCAGGCTGGTACGCCAAGCCGATGTATACCTCGCTTTACAAGATGCACGAGCTCGCCCTGCACGGCTGGGCCAAGGTGATCCTGGATCACCTTCGCGCGCACGCTGACGCGGCGCACGGAACCGCAGGTGAAGCTGCACTGAGGGGCATCCGAACCAGGCGATCCATCCACCTGGCGCTAGGTGCCGAAACACCCTTTTGCCCGCGCTCGTTTCCGAGTGTTGCCGAATTGCCGTATTGAATCCGACTCCTGTATAAACCGGCCACGGATCGCGAAAGGCTCCCTGCCTGCCTGCCTGCCTGAACCCGACCCGACATGACCTTTCTTCTGGCCACCTCTATCTTCTCGAAAAGGATCGCTCGCGCGCTGGCGAGAGTGTTGGTTGGGCTGCTGATGCTCTCGCATGCCCTGTTCGCATTCTCGAGCGCAACATCCCTGTCGCGCGCACCCTTGCGTGCGACTACACACGCGCATACTGGGGCGGCCACGGATCAAAACGATCATGGTCATAGCGATGATGACTTCGAGGACGAGGGCAGCCCCCACCAGCACGGTCACAACCCGGCTGATCACAGCCACGACAAGCCGAACGTACCACCCACGCACGCGATGGGCGTTCCGCCGCTGTCCAATCAGCCTAAATCCGGCAGTTACCTCACCACGTTTGCATGATCAGGCAGCAAACAAAGGGGGGTAACTGCCGGATTTAGGTTCACAGCTCCGCAACGCTGCCTTTCGGGGTGACAGCTTCACTCGGAAAGCTGTCTTCGGGCCATTGAGGTGCTGGACGTCTCTTGTGGGTCGGAATGCGACTGACATCTCTTCGAGTTCATCCCCGAAAAGCGGTCGTTGATTTTTCACTTCTCGGAACCAGCCGTTCGTCGCCGAGTTCTGCCGACCCGGAGCCGCCTGATGACATTCTCAAGCGCGACGTCAGCATGCAGGTCGTCAAGCTGCCGCCCATGTGGACTT